>NZ_BAAARJ010000009.1:0-323309 GCF_039532135.1 Streptomyces axinellae | reverse complement strand
GGCGGGCCCGGCGGCGGCGGGCGCGGCGGCGGGTGCCGCGGCGGCCCACGCCGCCGGCGGCTACGACCCCGCGGCCGAGACGAACGTCCTGCCGCAGACCCCCGGCCAGCAGGGCCCCGGCGGCCCCGGTGGCCAAGGTTCCGACCCCACGCAGGTCATGCCCCCCGTCCCGGGCGGACCGCCCCAGGGCGGACCGCAGCAGCCGGAGGGCCCGCACCCGTGGGAGAACCAGCTGCGGGCGGCACGCGATCGCAACGAGCAGACGCAGGTCCAGCCCGTTGACCCCAATCTCGACCCGCTGCGCCGCCGCCCCCAGCGCCGCCCGGCCCCCCAGCCGCCCCCGCCGCAGGCCCCCTATGGGCAGCAGTCCTACGGCCAGCAGCAGTACGGGCAGCCTCCGCAGTCACCGCAGCGCTACGAGCCACAGCCGCCGCCGTCCCGCCGCGAGGCCAGGCAGCAGCGGGAGCCGAGGCCCCCGCGCGAGCCCAGGCCGCCGCGCGAGCCGAGGCAGCGCAGCGCCAACCCGATGCACATCCCGGGGCTGGGCTGCCTCAAGGGTTGCCTGTTCATCATCGTGATACTCGTCGTGATCAGCGTCCTGGTCTGGAACTTCACGGACGCGCCGCGCTGGTGGGCCGAGGGGCAGAGCTTCTGGGAGGCGACCAAGGACGTCTTCGGGCAGATCGGGGACTTCATCGGGAACTTCAGCAACTGACCCGTGACGACAACTGACCAGTGACGAGAACTGGGCCATGGCGACAACTGGGCCATGACGGCGGCGACTTCGGGGATTTGTCGACTTCCGGTGGGGGATTTCCCCCACAGAAGTGACGGTTAACGGCATCCGGGGCTCCCAACCGGCGCCGCGCCGCGTAGTTTTGTCGGCATGGCACGGAAGATCGGCAGTCGCTACACCGCACACCAGATCCTGGGACGCGGCAGCGCCGGCACTGTGTGGCTCGGCGAAGGCCCCGAGGGGCCCGTCGCCGTCAAACTGCTGCGCGAGGACCTGGCCTCCGACCAGGATCTGGTCGAGCGCTTCGTCCAGGAGCGCAGCGCCCTGCTCTGCCTCGACCACCCCCGCGTCGTGGGCGTCCGCGACCTCGTCGTGGACGGCAACGACCTCGCGCTCGTCATGGACCTGGTGCGCGGCACCGACCTGCGCACCAGGCTGGAGCACGAGCGCCGGCTCGCCCCCCTGGCCGCCGCCGCCATCGCGGCCGACATCGCCGACGGGCTCGCGGCGGCGCACGCCGCCGGCATCGTGCACCGCGATGTGAAGCCGGAGAACGTCCTGCTGGACGCGCTGGCGCCCGAGGGCCCCGGCGGCGCGCCCCCCGCGCTGCTCACCGACTTCGGTGTGGCCAAGCTCATCGACTCCCCGAGCAGGACCCGCGCGACCTCGATCATCGGTACGCCCGACTACCTCGCCCCCGAGATCGTCGAGGGCCTGCCGCCGCGCGCCTCCGTGGACATCTACGCGCTGGCCACCGTGCTCTACGAACTGCTCGCCGGCTTCACCCCCTTCGGTGGTGGGCATCCTGGCGCCGTGCTGCGCCGCCATGTCACCGAGACGGTCGCGCCGCTGCCCGGCATCCCCGACGAGCTGTGGCAGCTCATCCACCAGTGCCTGGCCAAGGCGCCCGCCTCCCGGCTGCGCGCCGTCGAGGTGGCGGCCAGGCTGCGCGAGCTGCTGCCCGCACTCGAAGGGCTGCCGCCGCTCGACATCGACGAGCAGAGCGAGGAGCTGTACGAGGACGAGCCGCTCGCCGACTCGCACACCCCGCACGACCCGCATGCCCCGCACGGCACGAACACCCACGCCGTCCCCGCGCAGCGCGGCGGCGCGGTCCCGCTCGTGCACAGCGGCGCCGGGCCGGACGCGAACCGGGACACCCACACGAGCATGCGCGTACCCGGCGCGGACGAGCTGGCGGGCGGAGCGCACGGCACCGCGCGCACGCCCCGGGCCGTGGGGGAGGCGCGTGCCGGGTCGGCCCGGCATCGGGCCGCCGAGCGCCGCCGTCGGCTGAAGATGGGGGCCGCGGCGCTGCTGGCGGCCGTCGTCCTCGCTGTCGGTGGCTGGCTGGCCACGTCCGATGACGAGACGGGCTCGCTGCCGATGCCGTCCGCCGGATACTCCCCGCAGTAGCCGGCCGTCTCGCCGGGGCCGCCGCCGCGTGACGCCCAAGTGGGCTAGGGATGGGGTGGCGGCTTGCGGTTAGGGTGGGAGGCGTGGCAGTCGTCGATGTATCCGAAGAGCTGAAGTCCCTCTCCTCCACCATGGAGTCGATCGAGGCCGTCCTTGACCTGGGCAAGATGCGGTCCGACATCGCCGCGCTGGAGGAGCAGGCGGCGGCCCCGGACCTGTGGGACGACCTCGATCACGCGCAGAAGGTGACCAGCAAGCTGTCCTATCTCCAGGGCCAGCTGCGCAAGGTCGAGGAGCTGCGCGGCCGTATCGACGACATCGGGGTCCTCCTGGAGCTGGCCGAGAGCGAGGATGACGCGGACACGCGCTCCGAGGCCGAGGCCGAGCTGACATCGGTCCGCAAACTCGTGGACGAGCTGGAGGTGCGCACGCTGCTCTCGGGCGAGTACGACCCGCGCGAGGCGGTCGTCAGCGTCCGGGCCGAGGCCGGCGGGGTGGACGCCGCCGACTTCGCCGAGCAGCTGATGCGCATGTACCTGCGCTGGGCGGAGCGCCGCGGCTACCCCACGGAGGTCTTCGACACCTCCTACGCGGAGGAGGCGGGCATCAAGTCCGCGACCTTCACCGTGAAGGCCCCGTACGCCTACGGCACGCTCTCCGTCGAGCAGGGCACGCACCGGATGGTGCGCATTTCGCCGTTCGACAACCAGGGCCGCCGCCAGACCTCGTTCGCCGGGGTCGAGGTGCTGCCCGTGGTCGAGCAGGTCGATCACATCGACATTCCGGAGAACGAGCTGCGGATCGACGTCTTCCGCTCCTCCGGCCCGGGCGGCCAGTCGGTGAACACGACCGACTCGGCGGTCCGGATGACGCACCTGCCGACCGGCATCGTCGTCTCCTGTCAGAACGAGAAGTCCCAGATCCAGAACCGCGCCGCCGCCATGCGCGTGATGCAGTCCCGGCTGCTGGCCTACCGCCGTCAGGAGGAGCAGGCCAAGATGGACGCCCTCAAGGGCGATGGCGGCAACTCCTGGGGCAGCCAGATGCGTTCGTATGTGCTGCACCCTTACCAGATGGTCAAGGACCTGCGTACGGAGCACGAGGTCGGCAACCCGCAAGGCGTACTCGACGGCGACATCGACGGCTTCTTGGAGGCCGGTATCCGGTGGCGCAAGCAGCAGGAGCAGACGCAGGACTGACGCGGGATCAGGCGCGGCAGCGGATGCGGGACCGGCATCGGGACCGACGCGGGACCGCATGAGATCGACGCGGGATCGACACCCGCGGCTCCGCTCCAGCCGCCACTGCGCGTGAACTCACAGTGCTGACCGGACATTTCGCCCCGTCTTCGCTTGACGGGCGTGTGAAAGCTGGGGAAAGCTGTTCGCTCGGCATACCTGTGCCGGGGGCGCACGTACGGGGCGGAGAATCGCCCCGGTGAGGACAAACGGCGGCAGCCCGGGGTGATGAAGAGTTCACCTCGAAGGAAAGCCCGGTGCGGTCGCGCCCCGTGCACGGCTGCCCCATCGACGAGTACAGCTACTGGGGGTAGTTGGAAAATGAGCAAATCGAAGACCCGGGTGCGGGTTGCGCGGATAGCCGCGGCGGCGGTATTCGCCGCCGGGGCATCGCTCACCGCCGCCGGCGCCGCGCAGGCCGCGGGCCTGGGTGAGACCGACACCAAGAGCGACGTCTCCACCAAGGGGGCGAGCGACGGCGGTGGCTTCCTCGGCGGAATCATCGGCGGCGACGACGGCGGCTCCGACGGAGGCTCCGACGGCGGTTCCGACGACGGCGGAGTCAGCGGCACCGTCACCATCGGCGGCGAGGACAACGGCGGCGGCGACGACGGCGGTGCGGCCGACAACGGTGGCAATGGCAACGGTGGGAACGGCGGCGACGCCGGGAACAACGGTGGCAACGGTCACGGTGGCAATGGCAACGGTGGGAACGGCGGCGACGCCGGGAACAACGGCGGCAACGGTCACGGTGGCAATGGCAACGGTGGGAACGGCGGCGACGCCGGGAACAACGGCGGCAACGGCCACGGTGGCAACGGCAACGGCGGCAACGGCGGCAACGGCGGCAATGGTGGAAACGGCGGCAACGGCGGGAACGGCGGTGGCGGCGAAGAGCCGGCAACCATCGGCGGTTCCGGCGGTGGCGACGACACCTGCGAGCTGAACGACTCCAGCGTGAACTGCGAGGGTGGCACCAACCCGGACAGTGCGGGCAGCCAGCCCGTCAAGGAGACCAAGCCGCAGCAGAAGGACGAACTGGCCGAGACCGGTTCGGGCGAGACCACCTTCCTGCTGGTCGGCGCGGCGACGATGATCGCCGGTGGCGTCGGATTCCGCCTGATGCCGCGCCTCGCCTCGCGCCGTACCCCGGCCGCGTAAGCACAAAGGCGCGTAACCGCACATCGTGCCTTGGCGCGATGGGCGCGCGAGAGTCACAAAAGCGCCGGGTCCGGTGGGAGTGAGACCACCGGACCCGGCGCCATGTGTTGTCCGCTCTTCCGCTGATCCGCAGCTTCGCCGCTACGGCCCGGCGCTCTCCGCGCTACGGGCGTCGCGCCTGCCGGTGCCGGGGTCTTGCCAGTGCTCGGCCGGGCGGGTGCCGATGCTCAAGTGCCGTGGCCGGGCCGGGATCAGGCCGTGGCCACCCGCTGGGCCAGCAGTGCCACGGTGATCAGGGTGATCAGTAGCGCGATCAGTGCTGTCGGTGAGAGAGCCGCGAACGGGCCCTCCCGCTGCATTCGCGCACGGTGCGCGCGGCATACCGCGCAGCGGCCCTCGCTCACGGGCCCCGCGCAGTTGGCACACACCAGTCGGTCGCATGTCATGCGAGAACCTCCTCAGTCGCGCCAACGCCACCCGTGAGTCATTCGTTCCCCAGGGGTGCTGCTCCCCACTCTGCCAGGTGAGGGACCGTCCCGCAGAAACAGCCAGGTAGAGGGGGTGCGGGCGTGCGCCAGGGGCGCGGACGCGCACGCCAGGTGCCTGGTTTATACGCAAAAGCGCTGTGCATAAAACCACCGACACCGGACCAACGGCGGAGCCCGACTGCGCGCCACACGCCGATTCGCGTAGGGTCGCCACACCGCTCCCCCAGCTCCCGCTGGGAGGCACCCCAGGGGGCCGCACCGCGGCTTCCGTTGCCCCTACCCAGGTCGACGTGGTGTATCCGTGATCCGATTCGACAGCGTCTCCAAGTCCTACCCCAAGCAGAACCGTCCCGCGCTCCGCGACGTCTCGCTGGAGGTCGAGCGGGGTGAGTTCGTCTTCCTGGTGGGCTCCTCCGGCTCCGGCAAGTCCACCTTTCTGCGGCTGATCCTCCGCGAGGAGCGTGCCAGCCATGGTCAGGTGCACGTCCTGGGGAAGGACCTGGCCCGCCTGTCCAACTGGAAGGTGCCGCAGATGCGGCGCCAGCTCGGCACCGTCTTCCAGGACTTCCGGCTGCTGGGCAACAAGACCGTCGGTGAGAACGTGGCGTTCGCGCTGGAGGTCATCGGCAAGTCGCGGGGCCAGATCCGCAAGACCGTGCCCGAGGTCCTCGACCTCGTGGGCCTCGGCGGCAAGGAGAGCCGGATGCCCGGCGAACTCTCCGGTGGTGAGCAGCAGCGCGTGGCGATCGCCCGCGCGTTCGCCAACCGCCCCATGCTGCTGATCGCCGACGAGCCGACGGGCAACCTCGACCCGCAGACGTCCGTGGGCATCATGAAGCTGCTCGACCGCATCAACCGCACCGGGACCACGGTCGTGATGGCCACCCACGACCAGCAGATCGTCGACCAGATGCGCAAGCGCGTCATCGAACTGGAGCTGGGCCGCCTCGTGCGCGACCAGTCGCGCGGCGTCTACGGCTACCAGCACTAGCCGGACCGAGCCGGACCGAGCCGGTCCACGCCGGTCCTCCGCCCCGGTGGCGGCCCCGTACGGCCACGCCGAGCGCGGCGGTCGGCCCACCCCTTGTGCAGCTTGTGCAGAGCAGAAAGGACGCCATGCGCGCCCAGTTCGTCCTGTCGGAGATCGGCGTCGGTCTCCGTCGTAATCTCACGATGACTTTCGCGGTGATCGTCTCGGTCGCCCTGTCGCTCGCGCTGGCGGGCGGCTCGCTGCTCGCGCGCGAGCAGGTGAGCACCATGAAGGGGTTCTGGTACGACAAGGTCCAGGTCTCCATCTACCTGTGCAACAAGAACGACGCCGCCTCGGACCCCAACTGCGCCAAGGGCGCCGTGACCGAGCAGCAGAAGCAGGAGATCAAGGGCGACCTGAGCAAGCTCGGCGTGGTCGACAAGGTCTACTA
This sequence comes from Streptomyces axinellae, assembly GCF_039532135.1. Lineage (NCBI taxonomy): Bacteria > Bacillati > Actinomycetota > Actinomycetes > Kitasatosporales > Streptomycetaceae > Streptomyces > Streptomyces axinellae. The sequence continues at coordinate 316,849 of NZ_BAAARJ010000009.1, read as the reverse complement.
CGAGTCCTCGGACCAGGCGTACAAGCACTACAAGGAGCAGTTCAAGGACTCCCCGCTGGCCGACTCGCTGACGCCGGACCAGATGCAGGAGTCCTATCGGGTCAAGCTCAAGGACCCGACCAAGTACCAAGTGCTCCAGACCGCGTTCTCCGGCAGACAGGGCGTACAGGAGGTGCAGGACCAGCGCAGCTTGCTGGAGAACCTCTTCAACCTGCTGAACGGCATGAACATCGCGGCGCTGTGTGTGATGGCGCTGATGCTGGTGGTCGCGCTGCTGCTGATCGTCAACACCGTGCGGGTGTCGGCGTTCAGCAGGCGCAGGGAGACCGGCATCATGCGGCTGGTGGGCGCCTCCAGCTTCTACATCCAGATGCCGTTCATCCTGGAGGCCGCCATCGCCGGTCTGATCGGCGCCGGGTTCGCGTGCGTACTCCTCGTCGGCGGCAAGTACTTCCTGATCAACAACTGGCTCCAGGAGAAGATCGTTCTGATCAACTTCATCGGCTGGGACGCGGTGATCAAGGTGCTGCCGTTCATCATCGCCGTCGGCGTGCTGATGCCCGCCGTCGCCGCCTTCTTCACCCTGCGCAAGTACCTGAAGGTGTGACACAGGACGCTGAATCCGAACCCCCAACAGCCCGTACGGCGCCGCCTGCTGCCTTACACTCCGGGGCATGCCGGGCTCGTGGTTCACCGATACGCGCCCGCGCCGACGGCGGCGCGGGGCAGCCCTGACATTGATCTTCGTCGGCGCGCTGGCGACCGGTGCCGCCACCGGGGCCTTCGGCGGCGAGCCGGCCGGGCAGGGGGCCGCGCCTCCGGGCCCGCCGGGCGGCCGTACGGTGCGCGACGCGCTGAGCGGTGCCCCGCCCGGCGCCGACGGCAAGGGCGGCCCCGCACCCCACGACGGACGCCGGGCGGGTGCCGGAGCGGCCGACTCCGCTGAAGCGCTGGTCAGCCGCAGCGGCGACCGCTGGTCCGCCGCGTACTCGGCGCGGGAGTACGAGGGCCTCAGACGGGCGCTCGACGGCTCCTACGTCGGCGTCGGCGTCTCCGTACGACAGGCCGCAGCCGGGGCGGGCCATGGCCGGGGGCCGGCCGTCGAGGTGGACAAGGTCCAGCCCGGCAGCCCCGCGGCGCGCGCCGGGATCCGGCCCGGCGACCGGCTGCGCTCGGTGGACGGGATGCGGACCACCGGCATGCCGGTGACCGACGTCGTCGCCCTGCTGCGCGGCTCCGGCCTCCCCACCGCCTCCGGCTCCGCTTCCGCCGGGTCCGGCCGGGACGCGGGCACCGCCGCCGAGCCGGGCACCCGCGTACGGCTCCACCTGACCCGCGCCGGACAAGGCCGGCACGTCACGCTGCGGCGCGTGCGGCTCGACACCGAGACCGTGAGCATCGACCGGCTCGGCGCCGGGGCGACCCGGATCAAGGTCAGCTCCTTCACCAAGGGGTCGGGCGAAAGGGTGCGCGAGGCGGTGCGCGAGAAGGTCCCCCCGGACTCGGGGATACTCCTGGACCTGCGCGGCAACTCCGGCGGCCTGGTGCGCGAGGCCGTCACGGCGGCCTCGGCCTTCCTCGACGGCGGGCTCGTCGCCACGTACGACGACAACGGCACGCAGCGGGCCCTGTACGCGGGGCACGGCGGCGGGGATGCGGTGCGGCCCGTCGTCGTCCTGGTGGACGGCGGCACCATGAGTGCGGCGGAGCTGCTCGCCGGCGCGCTCCAGGACCGGTCACGCGCCGTGATCGTCGGCTCCCGCACCTTCGGCAAGGGCTCCGTACAGGTGCCCAGGCCACAGGACGACGGCTCGGTCGCCGAGCTGACCGTCGGTCACTACACCACTCCATCGGGCCGTGACCTGGAGGGCGAGGGCCTCACCCCCGACCTCGCGGTGCGCTCGACGGCGGAGGCGACGGAGCGGGCCAGGAAAGTATTGAGTGGCCTCGGGGCCCGGTCCTAGTGGGAGAATGACCAGGCTATGGCGAAGATGAAGACGACACGGACCAAGGCCAAGGCCAAGGACGACAAGGACGCCCGGAAGCTCGTCGCGCAGAACAAGAAGGCGCGGCACGACTACGAGGTCCTGGACACGTTCGAGTGCGGCCTCGTACTCACGGGCACCGAGGTCAAGTCGCTGCGGCAGGGCCGTGCCTCCCTGGTGGACGGCTTCGCCCAGATCGACAACGGCGAGGTGTGGCTGCACAACGTCCACATCCCCGAATACGCGCAGGGCACGTGGACCAACCATGCGGCGCGGCGCAAGCGGAAGCTTCTCCTCCATCGGGGCGAGATCGACAAGCTCACCGGCAAGCTCCAGGAGACCGGCTTCACGCTGGTGCCGCTCCAGCTGTACTTCTACCGGGGCCGCGCCAAGGTCGAGCTGGCGCTGGCCAGGGGCAAGAAGGAATACGACAAGCGGCAGACGCTGCGCGAGAAGCAGGACCGCAGGGAGACGGATCGCGCCATGTCTGCGGCCCGCCGCCGCCAGCGGACCTCGGGGTAGTCCGCGGCCCGTCGGAGCAGCCCTGGCGGGCGGGGCGCCCGGGAATACCCGGAGGTCGTAAAGGGTTGGCACGGGTGCGGCTCGGTCACGTACCATGGGCGGAGCAGGGCCCGGCAGGGCTTGCGGATTGTAAATTCAACACGGGGATGATCGGTTTCGACAGCGAACGTCGAAGCAGGTGAAGCGAGCCGAGGAACGCGGCAATGATCTCGTTAACCATGTGCCGCAAAAAAATAATCGCCAATCAGAAGCGCGATTCCTTCGCGCTCGCTGCCTAAGCAGCGAGTGTGAAGTGTCAGCCCGGGTGCGTTCCCGACCCGGATCCTGGCATCAGCTAGGGAACTCACCGCGTAGGCCCGGTCACGGGGCCTACATGGGACATTAAACAGTGACTGGGCCCGTCGGAGACTTGTCCGCGTGATCTCCGGGGCCGAGAAAATCGCAGCGGACTGCGCTCGGAGAAGCCCTCCTTCCACTTCGTTGGACGCGGGTTCGATTCCCGCCATCTCCACGAATGCGAAAGGCGAGGTGTGCCCACGGAATGCGTGGGCCGCCTCGCCTTCGTTGTTTTTGCGCGGCTTCGCCGCCCGCCGGCGGGGGCTTCGCCACCCGCACCCCCCCTGTGGTGGGTGGGCGTGGTTCTTTGTGTGCCTCTTGTTGGGGCTGGGGGCTGGGGGCTTGGGGTTGGGGGGCTGAGTGCTGGGTGCCGCTTTCTGTGCTGTGCGGAGTGCGGGTTCGTATGCGCGGGGCGCGCAGTTCCGCGCGCCCCTCCAGGGCGCCCCCTCCAGGGCGGGTGTGCCATGCGGCGGAGCCGCACATGAATACAGCCCCGTGCCTTTGGAGTGATCCCGCCGGGGCCGCCGTCGTGCGGTTTCCGGGGCGGCTATTATGTCATTCCGGCCGCGTTGCCCGACGTTGCCCGCAGAACGTAGTGCTTATTCTGTTTCGCAATTATTGGCCGACTGGTTCCCAGTAATTCACCGGGAGTTCACCGCCGGTTCGAAGTTACTGTGACATCCATTTCACCGCACGCCTGGACAACGCATGCCTAGACTCTCCGTCATTGTTCCGTGTCACAACGTGCAGGAATTCGCCCAGGACACTCTGCGGAGCCTCGCCAACAACGCGGGGCCCGCGACCGAGTTCATCCTGGTCGACGACTGTTCCACGGATGCCACTTCGGACATCCTCGACGAGTGGGGGCGGCGCCTCCCCCGCGCCACGGTCATCCGGCACGAGGAGAACAAGGGCATCGCCCGCAGCCGCAACGCCGGGATCGACGCCGCCACCGGCGACTACCTCACCTTTCTCGACGGCGACGACTGGTACGGCCCCGGGTATCTCGACGAACTCGTCGCCTGTATCGAGGGGCTGGGCTGCGATTTCGTGCGGACCGATCATGTGCAGAGCACCGGTGACAAGCGGGTGGTGCGCCGGGCCCCCGCGCCCGTGCGCGACAAGGTGCTGGATCCTCGGGACACGATCGCGCCGCCGCAGGCCGAGACGATGGTGGACTATCCGTTCGTCTGGGCCGGCATCTACCACCGTGATCTTTTCGCCGACGGCGCGATGCGCTTCGCCGCGGAGCTGCGCACGGCCGAGGACCGGCTGTGGACCTGGCGGCTGCACCTGCGGGCCCGGACCTTCGCGGCGACGGGGCTGCACGGCGTGTTCTACCGGCGCGGGGTCACCACCTCCCTCACCCAGATCCGGGACGCCCGGCAGCTGGACTTCATCCCGGCGCATGACGCGCTGCTCGCCGATCTGGCCGCCGACCCGGAGGGCGAGCGCTTCTTGCCCAAGGCGGTGCGGACCTACTGTGCGCTGCTCGCCTTCCACCTGACCAATATCCGGCGCTACCACGCCCCCGTCGCCCGGCGGTTGAAGAAGATGGTGACCACAGCCTTGGACGGCATGCCCCAAGACGTGCTGGAGACGACCCTGGCCGGCATGGACGACAAGCGGGCCGACATGCTGCGGCGCTTCCGCACGGCACGAAAGGCGGCCTGACCATGGCCCGGACCCGTCGAACCGCCCCGTCCGCGCGGCCCGTTCAGATCTTCGAAGCCTCCACGCTCTACGGGGTGGCGACCCTGGCCGCCTCGCTGGACGCGGGACAGTTCGGGCCGCCCGGCTCGGCCCACCGGATCCTGCTGGTGTCCAACAACGCGGCGACACCCGAGGCGGCCACCCGGCTCGCCACCATGAACGGTTTCGCGAGCCTCGCGCGGCGCTTCGACGAGACCATCGACTGGAACGAGGCCATCCGGCCGCACCACCCGAGCACCTGGACCCCCCTGCGGGACGAGTCGCCCCTGTGGGAGCGGATGTTCCGCCACATGTGGGGGCTGGGCGACGCGCCCGTCGAGCTGGTCGTCGAGTCGGTCCAGGTCAGCCCCGCCAAGGCGCTGGCCACGATCTTCGGCGGCAGTGTCGTACACGTATACGCCGACGGCCTGATGAGTTACGGGCCCACCCGGGAGCGGCTGCCGCAGTGGCTGGGCTGCCGTATCCAGCGGCTGCTCCACCTGGACCTGGTGCCCGGCTTGCACCCGATGCTGCTGACCGAGCACTCGGTGGGGGCCGAGACCGTACCGAGCGATGCCTTCGTGAAGGTCCTCGGTGAACTGGGCGAGGCCGCCGCCGGGGAACCTGAGCTGGCCCGGGTCGCCGCGCAGCGGCCGACCGCCGTGCTGCTGGGCCAGTACCTCGCGGCGCTGGGCATCCTCACCGCCGAGGAGGAGGAAGAGCTGCACGTCCGTATGCTGCGGGGCGCGGTGGCCGCGGGGCACGAGCGGGTGGTGTTCAAGCCGCACCCCACGGCCCCGGCGCGCTACTCCCTGGTGCTGGAGGAGGCCGCCGCCGAGGCGGGTGTGCGGCTGCACGTCCTGGAAGGCCCGGTGCTGGCCGAGGCGGTGTACGAGCGCTGCCGGCCGACCCTTGTCGTGGGCTGCTTCTCCACCGCGCTGCTGACCGCCGCCACCTACTACGGCATCCCGATCGCCAGGGTGGGTACGGACACGCTGCTGGACCGGCTGGCGCCCTACCAGAACAGCAACCGGGTGCCGGTGACCATCGTCGACTTCGCCGTGCCCGACCTGGAGGGCGAGCGGGAGTACGTTCCGCTGACGGAGGAGAAGGCCGCCGAACTCGGCGCGCTGGTACGCACCGTGGGCTACTGCATGCAGGCGAAACTCCACCCGCTCCTGCGCGAGGACGCCATCGCCTGGCTGGACGCCCACCTCGATGACGGCACCGGCCGCTACTTCAAGCGCCGCCGACTGACCTCGCTGGCGCTCCCGGGAGGCGGGACGTCCGTCCGCGCCCGGCTGCTGCGCAGCAGCCCCTCCGCGCGCTGGGCGGCACGCCGAGTCCGCGCCGCGCAGCGCAGACTGCGGGCCCCGGCGGCGTAAGGCGACGGGCCGGTGCCGCGATCTGTTCCCGCACCGGCCCGCCGGCCTCCACCGGACGTACGGCTACCCCAGGTAGCGCCTCAGTCCGAGCCGTCCCCACAGCATGCTCACGCCGAAGGACGGAATCACCGTGACGGCGGCGAGCGCGGCGGCGGCCCCGGCCGCGCCGAGCCATCCGTGGCCGGCGGAGATGAACGAGGGGGCGAGCGTCTTGAGCAGGAGTATGTGGAACATGAACGCGCCGAGCCCGGCGTCCGTCAGCCTGGTCAGCGCCGGACGCACCCGCTCCGGGATCCGCACCCCGTTGGCGGCGAACAGTACGCAGACGCTGAGGGCCGCCACGAAGAGGCTGGCGTTGGGGATCACGAAGTGGATCCGGTCCTGGGACCACACCACCACGGCCAGCGCCGCCACCGCGCCCGCCAGCCACCACCCACGGTGCTTGCGCCGGGTGGCCGGCAGGCTCAGCAGCAGGGCGCCGACCACGGCGTAGACCAGCGAGTAGGTTCCCGCCTGCCAGCCGAAGCGCGGGACGTCCCACCCGGTGAGCCGGGCCAGGTCGCTGAAGGCCGTGGGCCCCGCCGAGATCACCACCAGGGCGGCGACCACACCCCAGGGGCGCTTTCCGGCCTTCAGCAGCATCACGAAGCCCAGCACCAGGATCAGCGGCACGTGGGCGTAGAAGTACCACAGGTGGAAGGCGGGCTGGACGGTGCCGAAGACGGCGTCCAGCGCCAGCTTCGGCGTCGGGCGGCCGTTGGTGTCCCGCCACCATCCCCAGGCGAGGTAGACCGCCGACCAGATGCCCACCGGAACGACCATGCGCAGCGAGCGCTTGCGCAGCGTCCCCCCGTTGCGCGGCGGCGCCCCCACCAGCACCGCCCAGCCGGCGATCGCGAAGTACATCGGGACGGCCCAGCTGGTCACCGAGTCCAGGAACAGGCCCGTCCAGTACACGGCGGAGCCGTTCTGCGCGCTCTTGCCGACCGCCAGCATGCACTCGCCGCCGACGTGGCCGACGATGACCGAGCAGGCGCAGATGACGCGCAGAAGGTCGATGTCGTAGCGGTGTGTGCGGCGCGGTGCCGCAACGGGGGCGGCTGCGCCCTCGGCTGTGCGTTCGGCTGCGCTCTCGGCCGCCGGCTTGACCGCGGGCTCCGCCGCGGGGTGTGCGCGGCCGGAGCCGGGGTGTTCGGCACTCGACGGTGGTCCGGGAACGGCCGCTTCCGGCGCCGCCGGACCCGCTGAGTGCTCTTCAGCTGAAATCTCTTCAGTAGACAATGCCGGCCCTGGGAATGTGAAGGCGAGGATTCGTGCGCTGCCTCGCCGTCCGTCCCTGGCGAGAAGCCCCACGGATCGTGTCAGCCCCGGCCGTGCGGAAAGCTGTACGGAAGGGGAACAGCGGCCGAATTCCTCCGCGACGAAGCTCCCGCGCTCTACGACGGAACTCCCGCGCGCTACGACCGGACTCCCGCGCGCTACGACCGGACTCCCCTGCGGAACGAGACCGCCTCGGCCCGGCGTGCTGTGATGGACGAATGGAACGGATGGAACGGACCGAACGGGCGACGGACAGCCTCCCCGCCCGGCTCTTTCTGCTCGCGTGCGATGTCGAGGCGGAACGGGTCAAGTGGGGAGACGAATTGGGCTACGCCGTACGGGCCGGTGTGCTGGCGGAGTTGACGGCGCGGGGCTGTCTGCGGGAGGAGGGCCGCAAGGCGCGGCCGGTCGGCGACCGGCGCACGGGCGACCCGGTGCTCGACGGGGTGCTGCGGGAGATCGCGGGCCTGCCGCGTCCGAAATCCTGGAGCGCCCTCGTACGGCGCGAGCGGCGGCGGACCTGCCTGGCGCTGGAGGGGCAGTTGGCCAAGTCCGGGGCGATCTCGGTGGAGAGCAGGACGCTGCGGCGCAAGCGGGTCACGGTGCACGAGCGGGACCTCCCCGCACGACTGCGCGCCGAGGCCGCCGCCACGCTCACCGGCTCGGAGCCGGCCGGCCGGATCGAGCCGCTGCGGGCCGCGCTGGCCTCCATGGCGGCGCTGTCCCGCCTGTGCCCCGAGCTGAACTGGCGGGTGCGGTACGCGAACCGGCGCCGTCTCAAGGAGCTGACCGAGCGGGCCGGACCGGCGGGGCGCGGGCTGAAGAAGGCGCTGGACACCAGGCGCGCGGCCCACAACGGGGGCGGCGGGGGCTGACGGGGCGGCCCTCCGGCGGGGTGGGCGGACTTCCAGGACTACTGGGAGCGGATGGCGGCTGAGGTGCTGGAGGACAACGGGCCCACGCGCGGCGTGCTCGACCTGACGCTGCTGGCCAAGCCGCCCGCGCTGCGCCTGCTCCCGGACGCGGTGTGGCGCGCGGTACGGGGGGCCGCGGGCGCGGGCTTCGGTGTTCTTCAGCCGGTCAAGAGCGGTTGCTGCCGTCGGGCGGCGGGGTGGGGGCGCAGGGGCAGCGGCCGGTGACGACGACCCATGCCGGGCCCTTGCGCTGGGGTTCCTCGGGGGCGGAGATCTGTCGCGGCCGGCCGCACCGGGGGCAGCGGCCGGCCGCGTCGCGTGCTGCCCGGCCGAACACGCCGACATCACGTGGCATCGCGCGCACGCTCCTTGCGGCAGCGGGGACAGGCGCACGGCGGGTATTCCATCGGCCGGGAGAGCGGTGCGGGTCGAGTCTCCTCGCCCTCGCGGACAGTGCGCTTCCGGCTCCAGGTGCGGCCCGAGTCGCGGGAGACGCGGATCGTCATGGTCGTCACGGCCCTACCCCCGGGACGGCGGCCCGGATCCACCGCGCGCGGGCGGCGTCATAGGCGGCCCGCTCGGTGGCCGTGGCCTCGCGCAGGTCGCCTGGGGCGGCGGGCCACTGGTAGCCGGTGTGCGTCACCAGCAGTGCCCCGCCGTCGCGGAGCGGTATCTGCACGCGGCCCACCCACGCCCGCCCGGCCGGGCTCACGCGTGCCGCGCTCTCATCCGCCAGGTACGCGCCCCGCGCGGGCGGTTTCGGAGTGCTCTGCGTCGTCTGCGTCATCGCCGTGTTCCTCGGTCGGCAGCGGAGGCCGCCGGGGCACGAAGCCCCCGACGCCTCGTCAGTGATCGAATGACTACTGACGGTAGGGGCGTCGAGGGCTCGCCTCTATGGCACTTCAGGACCCCAACAGGGGGAAGTGCCACGGGGGTTACACGGGTACGCCGACCGCGTCGGCGAGGTCGCGCATCTCCGGCGTCAGCGTCCGACGCTGCACCAGAACGCGTTCGAGGATGTCTCCCGCGTAACGTTGCGCGACGAGCCACTGCGGGGCGTCGTCATGGATCCGGTAGAGGATGTTCATGCATGCGGCATCGTCATGCATCCGCAGGTGGGCATCCGCGACGTCCAGCAAGTGCCGGAATCGGCCCGACCTCCCCCCGCCCCGCGCCGGACGCCACACCCGCACCGCCTCGTGCAGCCGCAGGACGTGGTCGGGGCGGCGCTGGATCGCGGCGTGCTCCGCGCGCTGGTGCGTCACCGTGACCGGTCCGAAGTGCCGCAGGTGATCCGGACCTCCGAGATGTTCACGGCCGAGGCGCACGGCGGCGATCTGCGCCAGCCGGATGGCGTCGGCCGCCTCGCCCGGGCGGTTGTCCCGCACCGCTGCCGCGCCGACGCGCAGCTGGAGCCCGCCCCACACCGTCAGTTGCTCCGGCGTGGCGCGCGAGATGCGCGGCTCGACATCGTCGGCCCAGCGGGTGGCGAGGTCGGCGACGTCCGAGAGGCGCCCGCCCCGCAACATCTGCTGACACTGCGCGACCACTGCCGCGCCCCCGTCCAACTGGTCGGTCGCCGCATCGACGGCGCGTTGCGCTGCCTCGGCTGCCGCCGCGTACTGCCGCACCTGGCCGAGAAAGGAAACGCACAGCGACAGCGCCTGGTAGCGCAGGCGCCGCGCCGACGTGCCCTCGCCGAGCCCGTGTACGTCGCGGATGAGCGCGGGGAGCATCCGGCCCAGGTCGGCATACTGCTCCGCAGCGAACAGTGACCGGCCTCCGGCGAGCGCCCCGCTGACTCCCGACTCCGTCGGCTCTTCGGGCAACTGGGCAGGTGGCGCTTCCAAAGCGGCGACGACGCCGCGCCACGTGTCGTGCAGCAACGGAGGGTGCCACGCGGGCGGTTCCTCGGAGACGAGCCGGGTGGTGGGGACGTCGAGCGCGCGGGCGATCATGTGGGCGGTTTCCAGCCGCACGCTCTGTTTTTCCCCTTGCTCCAGCTTCCGGATGAGGGAGAGCGAAAGGCCGGCGGCGTCGGCAAGGTCTCGTTGGCTCATTCCACGCCGCTTGCGGACCTCTCGTACGCGCGTGCCGATGTGGTGGTCAGTCTCCTCGGGCATACTGAGCTCCATCCGTGATGACCTCGACACTCAGCACGGTACGCCTGCCAAGGCCCGGCGGCGACGGACGCAGCCCCCATCTCGGTTGCGAGCGGGGGCTGTTGACGTACCGGTGTGTGACGTCCACCCGGTCGCGGACGCCGAACGCGGAAAACCGCAGCCCTGGTGGTGCGACCGGCCCGCCCCTGCCGACTCGGCGTCTGATGATCCTGGCACTGGAGGGCTTTCCGGTCTCCGGACGCCGGGGCCGGTCCTGCTCCAGGTGAGCGAGACGGTGCGTGACCGCCCCCGCTCAGGCGCGGTGCGCTGCCCAGTCGGCGGTGGCGGCACGGAGGCGGTGGGTCATCGCGCTGGGGTGCCGGCGGGCGGTGTCGCGCCACAGCCGGGCCTGGGCGGTGGCGAACAGGTCCACATCGCGGGACGCGGCCCCGGACCAGGCGGGGATCTTGGCCGCCCACTGCTCCGCGTCGTAGGGGGAGTTGCCCGCCAGCACCAGCCAGACCACCCAGCAGGCGGGGTCGATCCACCCGGCGCCGCGCGTGGCCCGGCCCCAGTCGAGGAGGCGGGCGACGGCCACGTGCGGGAGGGTCCCGGACTCCTCGGCCGGGTCGGTGAACAGCACGTTGGCGTGGTGCCAGTCCGTGTGCAGCAGTGCGCTGCCTCCGAAGCGGGCGGCGTCGGCGGGGTCGTCCAGGTAGCCGCCCCAGTGGGATGCCGCGTCCCGCACGGGTACGCCGGGCGGACAGTTCAGCTCGCCCAGCGAGGTCATCGCGTCGGCCACCAGCGGCAGGTCGTCGCCGTGCGGGCCGTACTCGGCGGCGCGTCCGCTCAGGTACTCGAACCCGAGCAGGTCCCAGCCGCCGCGCGTCACCCGCCACAGGAGGCGGGGCCCGAACGGGAGGATGTACGGGTTGACGGCGGCCTCGCACTCCTGTGCCCAGGCGCGCGGGTGGCCCGTGGGCGCGGCCCTGACGAAGACGCGGCCCGCGTCCGTGTGCAGGGTGACGGTGACTCTGCCGCCGCTGCCCTCGGGCGCGGACTCGGTCCGGTGGATGTCTCCCGTGTGCGCGCGGACGCCCTCGCGGACCTCCTGCGGGAGCGCCGCCCAGCCTCGGCCGCCGCCAGGGTGGGCGAGCGGTCTGCCGCCGGGTGTGCCGCTCGGGCCGTCGTCCCCGGGTTTGCCACTGGTGCTGTCGCCGTCGTTCCTAGAGCTTTTGTTCGACACGGCGAGGAGTCTAAGAGGTCGCCCTGTTCGGCAGCGGCGTGAGCGGCGGGAGTGGCGGGAGCGGCGGGAGTGGCGGGGGTGACGGGAGCGGTGAGAGCGGCGAGAGCGGGGGACGGCGCCGGACGACGCGTGGCGCGGCCGTCCGGGGCTACGCAGGGTCGGCGCTCGTGGAACCGCGCAGTGAGAAACAGATCCGCTCGTCCTTCGTGAACTGCTCCAAAGGAACGGCAGCCCGCCTGAAGCCGCCGCTCGACTTCACGCAACTGCCGTGGGAGGACCACGACTTCCTCGGCTGGGTCGATCCGGGAGCGCCGCTGCGTGCCCAGCTGGTGGTGCCCCGCCCGGAGGGGCCGCTGGGGCTCTCGCTGCGGGTCCCGGCCGCCGGGCGGACCAGCGCGGTCAAGTCCGGCCTGTGCCAGATCTGTCTGACGGGACACGCTTCCTCCGGCGTCCGCCTGCTCGCCGCGCCGCTGGCCGGAGTGCGCGCCCGGGAGGGCGACACGACCGGCGTCTACATATGCGCCGACCTGGCCTGCTCCCTCTACCTGCGCGGGAAGCGGCAGCCGAAGCTGCGCATCGGGCGCTACGAGGAGACCTTCACCCTGGAGCGGCGGATTTCCCGAATGCGGGGCGACTTGGACGCCTTCGTGGCCAAGGTCACCGCGGGATAGGCAGGTCCGGCCCCTGCGCCCGCTGACCGCCGCCTCCGCGCGCCCGTACAACGGGGAGGGGGCGGGGCGAGGGCGTGCGGGGGAGGGCCTGCGGGGGAGGGCGTGCGGGCCTACGAGGTCAACTGCTCCCGTGCGCCGTGAGCGGCGGCGGCCGGTGCGGCGCCGACCGGTGGGGCGCCGACCGGTGGGGCGGCACTCTCGGGCTCGCTCACGGGCTGGTTGACCGCGGCCCACACCGCGTCGAGGGAGAGGCCGAGGACGTCGGCGATCGCCGCGATGGTGGGGAAGGCGGGGGTGGCGACACGTCCCGACTCGATCTTGCGGAGGGTCTCCGGTGAGACGCGCGCTTCGAGCGCGACATCGAGCATCGAGCGCGCTCCTCTGGCTCGGCGCAGGAGCGCCCCGAGTCGCTGTCCGCGTTCGACCTCTTCGGGAGTGAGCGGCAACCTGACCATGAGGCCGATTCTAGTACCGGGATAATATGGCCGGGATAGTTATCGGTCGCATGAGGAAGGCGCCACATGATCGAGATCCTGAACCGCACCCAGCTGGACCGGGCAAGAGAGACCGGGGCCCTGGTCGCCGACATCCTTCAGGCGATGAAGAGGCGCAGCAAGGTCGGCACGAACCTTCTCGACATCGACAAGTGGACCAAGGCCATGATCGCCGAGGCGGGAGCGCTGTCCTGCTACGTCGATTACGCGCCATCCTTCGGGCGCGGCCCGTTCGGCCACTACATCTGCACGGCCGTCAACGACGCGGTGCTCCACGGGCGGCCGTACGACTACAGACTGGCCGACGGCGACCTGCTGACACTTGACCTCGCCGTCTCCAAGGCCGGAGTCGCCGCGGACGCCGCGATCAGCTTCCTCGTGGGCGGGGAAAAGCCCCCGGAGAGCGTCGAGATGATCGATGCCACCGAACGCGCGCTCGCCGCCGGGATCGCCGCCGCCAAGCCCGGGGCGCGCATCGGTGATCTCTCCCACGCCATCGGCACCGTCCTCGGTGGGGCGGGATACCCGATCAACACCCAGTTCGGCGGCCATGGCATCGGATCGACGATGCACCAGGACCCGCACGTCTCGAACACCGGGCGGCCGGGCCGTGGATACAAGCTGCGCCCCGGGCTGCTGCTCGCGCTGGAGCCGTGGGTCATGGCGGACACCGCCGAACTCGTCACCGACGCCGACGGCTGGACCCTCCGCAGCGCGACAGGCTGCCGGACAGCGCACAGCGAGCACACGATCGCCATCACCGAGGACGGAGCGGAGATCCTCACCCTGCCGAAGCCGGGGCAGCCGTGAGCCCGTTGTGAGCCGGCCGTGAACCGGCCGTCAGTCCAGGGTTCGGGCTGATGCCGATCCGGGCCGTACCGGATCGGCCCGGCGCGCACCGGATTGACGGGGGATTTAACTGCAACTATCGTGGTTGCAGTTAAATCGATGCTGCGGCGTCGCGAAGCCGTGATGCCACGTGACGCGGGTGAGGAGGGCGAGATGGCGGGCCTCAGCAGCAGGAGCGCGGTCGCGATTCACGCGCTCACCATGCTGGCGTACCGGGGTGGCGGCTCGCTGACCTCCGCGGAGATCGCGGACAGCCTGGCGAGCAACCCGGTTCTCGTGCGGCGCATCCTGGGCCGCCTGCGGGATGCCGGACTGGTGCGGTCCGTCGAGGGCCGCAACGGCGGCTGGTCCCTTGCCCGCGCCCCTCGGGGCATCACGCTCCTCGACGCCTATGCCGCCGTCGAGGAGGGGCGCGTCCTGTCGCGGCACGCTCATCCGCCCAGCGACGCGTGCGAGGTCGGACGCAACATCTGCGACCTGCTCGAAGTGGAGTTCCAGGACGCGGAACGGGCCATGGAGAAACGGCTCGGCCGGACGACGGTCGCCGGCCTGCTCCGGCGGGTGCTGGATACCGAGCGCGAACTCGCGGCGGCGGATCGCTGATCGGGTAACGGCCGGGGCGTGACGGAGGTGCGCGGAGAGGCGTCCTCCGTCATCGCGCACGCCCAAACTGCAACCGCATTGGTTGCAGTTCACCTCCGAGGAAGTCCCACCCCGAACAGGAGTGAACGCGATGACCGGTGAACCCGAGTCGCTTGAATCCGAGGCGCTTGCGCGCGAGTCGCCTGAATCCGAGGCGGTCACGACGAGCGCCGAGGGCCGCGATCCCGCGGCCTACGACCTCGTCATCCGCCGCGCGCATGTCTTCGACGGATACCGGGCGCGCACCGGGCTGTACGACGTCGCCACCAGGGGCGGAGAGATCGCCGCTGTCTCGGCGGAGCCGCTGAGGGGCGCCGTGGAGGTGGACGCGGCCGGAGGGTGGGTGATGCCGGGCCTGATCGACACCCACCTCCATTTCTACGACGTCTTCGCGGTCTCCGATCCGGAATCGATGCGGGCGTTCGAGCAGAACGAGCTTCCCGGACGGCTCGACGCGTTCCTCCGGCACGGAGTGACCACCATCAAGTCGGTGGGCGATCCGACCGCGGAGATCCTGGAGACGCGGGCCAAGATCGCCGCGGGCACGCTGCGGGGCCCGCGGCTCCTGGCGACCGGCTGCGGCATCACCGGCCGGGACGGGCATCCCGCGGCCACTGTCTTCAGCGGCAACCCCTGGGCACGCGCACGGTTCACGGGCGAGATCGACAGCGCGCGGCAGATGCGTGACCTGGTGCGCCAGCTGGCCGACCGCGGGGTGGACGCGATCAAGCTCCTGTCGGAAGGCGCGTGCGCACACTCCGGCTCACCCCAATACCTCTGGCACATCCCGGCCTTCCCGGAGGCCGTCGAGCTGGTGCGCCTCCCCCGTGAATTCCTGCGCGCGGGGATCGAGACGGGGCACGAGCGCGGTCTGCGGGTGACCGTGCACACGACCCAGCAGGCCGCCGCGCGCGAAGCGGTCGAGGCCGGTGCGGACGGCCTGGAGCACGGCGTGACGGTCGAACCCCTCACCGATGACTCCCTCATCGACCTGATGCTGGAGCACGACGTCACCTACACGCCGACGCTCTGGGCCCACGACGCGAGCCATCCGGACGCCCGGGGCAACGTCAAGAAGGTGGCCGAGGCGGGCGTGCGCATCGCCCTGGGCAGCGACAGCTTCAGCGGCCGGGGCCGGTTCGGCGCGAACACGCTGGAAGAGGCGCAGCTGATGGTGGCGGCCGGGATGACGCCCCTCCAGTCGCTCGTCGCGGGCACCAGCGGCGCGGCGCGGCAGTGCGTACGCGCCGACCTCGGCACGGTGGCCCCCGGCAAACGCGCCGACCTGATCCTGCTGAACGCCGACCCCACCCAGGACATCGGCAACCTCCGCGAGCTCGGCATGACGGTCCTGAACGGCGAGATCGTCCACCAGCGCTGATGCCTGTCCGGCGGATGGTTCCGTCGGCCACTTTCCGGTGGTGCTGAGCAGCTTTCCGGCGGTGCCGAGCAGGGGCGCCCCCGGCCGCGCCGTACAGGGTGCGGGTGCGTATGCGCTGGGCACGGGAAGAGCCGAAAGACAGCACGTCGGGCTGAGCGGGTGCCCGCGATCGCGTACGGTGGACGGCTGCCCTACGGCCAGCAGAAGGGGGCCGCCGCGTTGGGAGCGCAGCACAACAGCGTCCGGGACCAGGAGATCCGCTCGGAGCAACAGCACCTCGATCAGGTCTACCGGCGGCTGGAGGAGAAGATCCATGAGGCGGAGTTCCTCATGGACGACGCGTCCAAGCGCGGCCAGGTCGGCACGCCCGGCGCGCTCGCCGAGCGCGACGCGCAGGTCTTCCGCGCGGGTATCCACCTCAACCGGCTCAACAGCGAGTTCGAGGACTTCCTCTTCGGCCGGATCGACCTGCTCGCGGGCAAGGACGGCACCCGCGGCCCGGACGGCGCGTACACCTCCGTGGAGCCCGCCGACGGGGCCGTACGCGACGACAAGAGCGCCGACATCGCCGAGACGCTGCACATCGGCCGCCTCGGTGTGCTGGACGCCGACTTCTCCCCGCTGGTCATCGACTGGCGTGCCCCGGCGGCGGCGCCGTTCTACCGCTCCACGCCGGTGGCACCCGGCCGCGTCGTGCGCCGCCGCGTCATCCGCAGCAAGGGCCGCAGGGTCCTGGGCGTCGAGGACGATCTGCTGCGCCCCGAGCTGACGGCCCGGCTGGATGGTGCCGCGCTGCCGGTGGTGGGCGATGGTGCGCTGATGGCGGCGCTGGGGCGGGCCCGGAGCCATTCGATGCGGGACATCGTCTCCTCCATCCAGGCCGAGCAGGACATGGTGATCCGGGCGCCCGCCGCCTCCGTCACGGAGGTCGAGGGCGGGCCGGGCACCGGCAAGACGGCGGTGGCGCTGCACCGCGCCGCCTACCTTCTCTACCAGGACAGACGCCGGTACGCGGGCGGCATCCTGATCGTCTCCCCGACCCCGCTGCTCGTCTCGTACACCGAGGGCGTCCTGCCGTCGCTGGGCGAGGAGGGCCAGGTCGCCATCCGCGCCCTGGGCTCGCTGGCCGAGGAGACGGCGGGCGCGGCGGCGACGACGTACGACGCGCAGCACGTGGCCCGCGTCAAGGGCTCGGCCCGGATGCTGAAGGTGCTGCGCAAGGCCGCCAGGGGGGCGCTGGAGACGGGGTTGCGCGCGCCCCTGCCCGAGCGGCTGCGCGTGGTCTTCGGCGGGGCGCGCGTCGAGCTGGACGCCGACGAACTGCGCACCGTGCGCCAGCAGGTGCTCGGCGGCACGGCCCCGGTCAACCTGATGCGCCCGCGCGCCCGCAAGCTGCTGCT
This sequence comes from Streptomyces axinellae, assembly GCF_039532135.1. NCBI lineage: Bacteria > Bacillati > Actinomycetota > Actinomycetes > Kitasatosporales > Streptomycetaceae > Streptomyces > Streptomyces axinellae. The sequence goes on along the minus strand of NZ_BAAARJ010000009.1, from coordinate 299,910 downwards.
GGACGCGCTGTGGCACAAGACCGGCGGTGCGCGCCGCTACCCGGACGATCCGCAGCTGGCGGCCGAGGCCCGGGAGGGCTTCGACGAGGACGTCTCCACCGAGGACAGCTTCCTGGCGTTCCTGGACGCCTGGTGGCCGGAGCTGAGCCCGCGCGAGGTGCTGGGCGCGATGACGGACGAGGCCCGCCTCGCCCGCTGGGCGCGCCGCATCCTGCGCCCCGGCGAGGTGCGCACTCTCGCCCGCGCGCTGCGCGCCCGCCTCACCCCCGACGGGCAGGGCCCGCTGTCGGTGCACGACATCGCGCTGCTGGACGAACTGCGCGCCCTGCTGGGTGCCCCGCCGCGCCCCAAGAAGCGCGAGGCGGGCCCGCTGGACCACCTGACGGGCCTGGAGGAGCTGACGACGGCGGCCGACCGCAACACCGCGCGCCGGGAGCGCGCCGAGCGGCTGGCTGAGGAGCGCACGGAATACGCGCACGTCATCGTGGACGAGGCGCAGGACCTCACGCCGATGCAGTGGCGCATGGTCGGGCGGCGCGGGCGGCACGCGACCTGGACGGTGGTGGGCGATCCGGCGCAGTCCTCCTGGTCGGACCCGGACGAGGCCGCCGAGGCGCGCGACGAGGCCCTGGGCAAGCGCCCGCGCCGCCGCTTCGAGCTGACCGTCAACTACCGCAACCCCGCCGAGCTGGCCGTCCTCGCCGACCGGGTGCTGGCGCTGGCGATGCCCGGCTCGGCGCCGCCGCGCGCGGTGCGCTCCACCGGAGTCGAGCCGGCCTTCACCGTCGCCGGGCCCGACCTGGGGGCCTCGGTGCGGGAGGCCGCCGCCGGGCTGCTGGGGGAGGTCGAGGGCACGCTGGGCGTGGTCGTGGCCATGGCGCGCCGCGAGGAGGCGCGCGCGTGGCTGGCGCCGCTGGGGGAGCGGGTCGTGGCGCTGGGCAGTCTGGAGGCCAAGGGGCTGGAGTACGACGCGACGCTGGTGGTCTCGCCCGCGGAGATCGCCGATGAGTCGCCGGCCGGTCTGCGGGTGCTGTACGTGGCGCTGACGCGGGCCACTCAGCGGCTGACGGTGCTGGCCGCTGCGCGCGATCTGCCGGACGCCGAAGGGGTGCCCGACCTGCTGCGCGAATGACGTGGAAACGCCGTGCGAGCGACGCGGGAGGCGGCGTGCGAGGGGCGTGCGAATGAGGCGGGCCGAGGGGGGATCGCACGCGGGCGTGGTTTGTTAGCCTGGGTGTTGGCACCGGCCCGATCCATGCCCCCGGGCCCAACCATAGGCGCTACGAGCGCCCACTTGCCGCGAGGCGAGCTGGCGGGTCGGTGTCACTGAACTCGGGAGGAGCCTCGCAGAGGAGCCCTCCACGACGTGAAGCGAGGCCCCCGCCATCGGCGGGGGCCTCGCTTCTTCGCTGTCCGGTGCTGTTCTTCGCTGTCCGGTGCTGCCGGCCGCCAGCCGACGGCGGCCGTCTCAGCCCACGACCCGGACCCCGTCGGCCTGGGGGCCCTTGCGGCCCTGGGTGATCTCGAACTCCACGCGCTGGGCGTCCTCCAAGCTGCGGTACCCCTCACTGTCGATCGAGCTGTAGTGCACGAAGACGTCCGGTCCGCCGCCCTCCTGAGCGATGAAGCCGTAGCCCTTCTCGGCGTTGAACCACTTGACCGTGCCCTGAGCCATGTTCCGGATCTCCCACTATGTGCATGAGCAGTGTGCGGGGTGATCTTAGGTCGATTCGGACCGATTCACGGATATTGATAGCGGTTTTTACGGGAAGGAGTTGGGCTTCCGCACGGACAGACGACTCTCGTATGTTGGAATCTCTATTCCGCGAGGGGGGACGCGTTACCGTCTACCCGGGGGTAGGTGGGACGATCTGTTGACGTGCCGCGCCCCAGGCCGTAAGAACTGCGGCCGTGCGGGCGGGTGCGACGCACAACGTGACAAGGGAAAGCAGAGGGAAGTCGCCCATGGCGCCAAGCGTCTCCTACTCGATGACGGTCCGCCTGGAGGTCCCCGCAGGCGGGACGGCGGTCAGTCAGATCACCACGGTCGTGGAGTCGTCGGGCGGTTCCGTCACTGCCCTCGACGTCACCGCCTCCGGCCACGAGCGGCTGCGGATCGACGTGACGATCGCGGCCAGTTCCACGGCACACGCCGACGAGATCGTGGACGAGCTGCGCTCGATCGACGGTGTGGCGCTCGGCAAGGTCTCCGACCGGACCTTCCTGATGCACCTCGGCGGCAAGATCGAAATGTCGTCGAAGCACCCCATTCGCAACCGCGACGACCTCTCCATGATCTACACCCCCGGTGTGGCCCGCGTCTGCACCCAGATCGCCGAGCACCCCGAGGACGCCCGGCGCCTCACCATCAAGCGCAACAGCGTCGCCGTGGTCACCGACGGCTCCGCCGTGCTCGGCCTGGGCAACATCGGCCCGCAGGCGGCGCTGCCCGTCATGGAGGGCAAGGCGGCGCTCTTCAAGCGTTTCGCCGGCATCGACGCCTGGCCGATCTGCCTGGACACCCAGGACACCGACGCCATCGTCGAGATCGTCAAGGCCATCGCCCCAGGCTTCGCGGGGGTCAACCTGGAGGACATCTCCGCGCCCCGCTGCTTCGAGATCGAGGCCCGGCTGCGCGAGGCCGTCGATATCCCCGTCTTCCACGACGACCAGCACGGCACGGCCATCGTGGTGCTCTCCGCGCTCTACAACGCGCTGCGCGTGGTGGACAAGCGGATCGAGGACATCCGCGTCGTCATGTCCGGGGCCGGCGCCGCCGGTACGGCCATCTTGAAGCTGCTGCTGGAAGCCGGTGTCAAGCACGCCGTCGTCGCCGACATCCACGGCGTCGTCCACTCGGGCCGCAAGGACCTCGCGGACGCGGCACCGGACTCCCCGATGCGCTGGGTCGCCGACAACACCAACGCCGAGGGCCACACCGGCACCCTCAAGGAGGCCGTCGTCGGCGCGGACGTCTTCATCGGCGTCTCGGCCCCGAACGTGCTCGACGGCAGCGACGTGGCGAAGATGGCCGAGGGCGCCATCGTGTTCGCGCTCGCCAACCCCGACCCCGAGGTGGACCCGGCGGCGGCGCGCGAGTCGGCCTCCGTCGTGGCCACCGGCCGCTCCGACTTCCCCAACCAGATCAACAACGTGCTGGTCTTCCCCGGCGTCTTCCGCGGCCTGCTCGACGCGCAGTCGCGCACCGTGGACGACACGATGATGCTCGCCGCCGCGCGCGCCCTGGCCGACGTCGTCGGCGAGGACGAGCTGAACGCGAACTACATCGTGCCGAGCGTCTTCAACGAGAAGGTCTCCGGAGCGGTCGCCGACGCGGTGCGCGGCGCGGCCCAGGCGGAGCAGCGCGGTACGGCGCCCACCTCTGCGCGGGACGCGGCGCACGCCTGAGTCTGTGTGTCCGGCGGGCCTTTCTGTTGTGCTCCTGCCTGGTGCTGGGCAGGGTGTGCCCCTGTCCGTGCTTCGCAGGGTGCGGGTCGTGGACGGCTGGGGCTGGGCGCGCCGTTCCCCGCGCCCCTCCGGGGCCCCTTCGAGGGGCCTCCGGTGCCGGATGCGGGGGGCCTGGGTCCGGCGCGTCGGGTGGGGGGTCGCCCAGGCGGTCCCCTTAGTGTGGCGGGCAGCCAACGGCCATGGAACGTCACCACAGCGAGGACACCGGATTGGCTTTCCCGCCGCAGGTAGGGGCAGGATGCTTTCCCAAGGACCTTGTCCAGGGGGACACCCCACGGGGCGCGAGGGCCTGAAGGCGGACCCGGGTCCGGGGACTGTCCGAGGGCCCTGGCAGCATCGGCTTCGATCTCACGCCTCATCGGCAAGAAATACACGGGAGTACGAATTATGAACCGCAGTGAGCTGGTGGCCGCTCTGTCCGAGCGCGCCGAGGTGACCCGTAAGGACGCCGACGCGATCCTGGCGGCCTTCGCCGAGACCGTCGGCGAGGTCGTCGCCAAGGGCGACGAGAAGGTCACCATCCCCGGCTTCCTCACCTTCGAGCGCACCCACCGTGCCGCTCGCACCGCCCGCAACCCGCAGACCGGCGACCCGATCCAGATCCCCGCCGGGTACAGCGTCAAGGTTTCGGCGGGCTCCAAGCTGAAGGAAGCCGCCAAGGGCAAGTAAGCCCCCAGCGAACAGGGCGGTCACCCCGGGAACGGGGTGGCCGCCCTTCGCCATGTCCGGGCCCGGCCGGGCTCCCGGAGGGGCAGCGCCGTGAGGTCCACGTGCTCCAGGGTCGGGTACAGGAGTGTGCGGGGGCCCTCGGGGATGCCCGGCACCGTGGGGACGGCGAGCACGCGGCAGCCCGCGGCCAGGGCCGAGGCGGCGCCCGGGGGCGTGTCCTCCACGGCGACGCAGCGCTCCGGCGGCACGCCCAGGAGACGGGCCGCGCTCAGATACGGATCCGGGTGCGGCTTGCCGCGCGGGGTCTCGCCGTTGGCGACCGAGCAGGCGAACCGGTGCGCGCCCAGGGTGCGCAGCACCAGATCGGCGACGACCCGCTCCGACGCCGTGACAAGTGCCACAGGAATCCCCAGCCCGCGGGCGCTGTCGAGCAGCGCCGTCGCGCCCGGCTGCACGGTCACCCCGGCCCGCACCCGGGCGGTGAACGCCGCGCCGAGCGCTTCGGCGACCCGTTCGGCCGCCGGTCCCGCGCGCTCGGACACCAGCGCCGCCGCGCCGTCGAGGGGGAGCCCCGCGAAGGGGGCGAGCGCCGCGTCGTCGGCGGCGGCTCCGTGCGCGGCCAGCAGGCCGGCGAGGGTGGCCAGCCAGTCGCGTTCGGTGTCCACGAGGGTGCCGTCCATGTCGCAGAGCAGGGCGGCGGGCAGACCGGCGGACGGATCGGTGGGTGGAGCGGCGGGCGGGGGAGGGGGCAAGGTGGGCTCGCTGTTCATCGGCCCGGGTGGGGCGCCGGGCGCGGGGGCGCGTCGTGGCCTGCGGGGTGCTGTCACGCGCGGGGCGTGCCGTCCCGCGCCGTGCGCGTGAGCGGATTGGTCCGGGTGGAGTTGCGGACGGTGAAGACGACGGAGCCCGGACGGTAGCGGTCGTCCGAGGTCTCCACGGGCCTGCCGTCGGCGGTCGTCGTGGTGCGGCGTACACGCAGCAGCGGGCTGCCCCGGCGCACCCGCAGCCGCTCGGCGTCGGCCGTACCCGCCGCGACCGCGTCGATGTGGTGCTCGCCATGGGCGAAGACCAGGCCGGTGTCGTCGTGGAGCCGCTGGGTGACCGACTCGCAGTCCTCGGGCAGCGCTTCGACGGCGGGCGCGATCCAGCCCGCGTAGACCGTGCGTTCGAGCAGTACGGGCTCCCCGTCGAGCGTGCGCAGCCGCAGGACGCGCAGGACGGAGGCGCCCCGGGCGACCTGGAGCAGGTTCGACTCGTCCGGGTGTGCGGAGTCCCGGGACGAGGAGAGGACGAGGCCGCCCGCCGTCCGGCCGCCGGCCCGCGCCCACTGGGCGAAGCTGCGCAGTTCGGTGAAGCTCTGGCTGGGTGTGGTGGACAGCACCACGCGCCGCGCACCCTGGCGGGAGCCGACCAGGCCCTCGGCGAGCAGCGCGGACACGGCCTGGCGCACGGTGCCGCGCGAGGCGCCGTGCGCGGCGGCCAGCTCCGCCTCCGAGGGCAGCGTGCCGCCCACCGGGTAGCGTCCCTCGGCGATGGCGCGGCGCAACTCGTCGGCGATCCGCTCGTGACGGCTTTCCGGACGGTCCGGCCCGCTTTCCGCGGGGTCCTCCGGGCGGTCCGCGCGGCGGTTGTCGCCGCGGTCCTCGCGTCCGGGCATGGGGCGGCTCCTCTGTGTGCTGCGGGCTCGGCCCGATCATGTCACCTGCGTACAGCGACCCGCACCTTTCCGCGGTACGGCACAGGCGCGCGAGCGCTGTTCGAAGGGGCGGACATGTGGTGCGTGCAGCGCTGTGAGCTGGATATCCCAGTGCTGTGGGGGAGCGTGGGGGAGGAGCGAGGGGCTGGGGCGCGGTGGGATCGCCGTGGCCCGGGGGGATGGAGCTTGTCCATACAGGTTGCTGCCGCCCGGCCGGGGGTGAGCACGGAAACGTGATGTCCGAATGCCGCCAGCCTCCGGCGTCCGAAAACCGCACACTCGACAGCGGAGAACAACGAACCCGGACCGAACCAGGACCGGGACGGGACCGGAAACGGGACCGGCACCGGGAACGGGCCCGGAGACGGAACTGGAACCGGAAACGGACACGACACAGGGAAGGGAGCAGGACGATGACGGTCTACGCGACTTTCGACAGCCCGCTCGGTGAACTGCTGCTGGTGGGCGAGGAGTCCCCCACCGCGCCCGGCGGTACGGCGCTGACCTCGGTCTCCGCGCCGGACCAGAAGACCGCCCCGGCCGTGGACGCGGCGTGGCGGCGCGACGACGAGGCGTTCGCGGAGGTGCGCCGTCAGCTCGGCGCGTACTTCGCCGGGGAGCTGACCGAGTTCGCGCTGGAGTTCACCGGGGCGAGCGGTACCGCGTTCCAGCGCCGCGTGTGGCAGGCGCTGGAGGAGGTCCCGTACGGCACGACCACCACGTACGGGGAGATCGCCCGCAGGCTGGAGGTCTCCCGGCAGGAGACCCGCGCGGTGGGCGCCGCGATCGGCGCCAACCCGCTGCTGATCGTCCGCCCCTGTCACCGCGTGATCGGCGCGGACGGCAGCATGCGGGGTTTCGCGGCGGGCATCGAGCGCAAGATCGAACTCCTCACCCGCGAGGGCGCGCTCCAGCCCACGCTCATTTGAGGGCCGCCGCATGCGGAACCGGCCGATGCCGACGGCCGTGCGGTGAACCCCCTCGGTTCTGGTTCCGTTGAGACGCGCAGGAGTTCCCGGGGGAGCGGGCACGCCTGGGGGCAGGGCCCCTTGTCAGGAGATCCCGTTCCGCGCGTTCGGCAGGAGAGTCCATGCCCTCACCATTTGAGCGTCTCACCGAAAAACTGGCGGCGGGCCGCCGGCAATCCGCCGCCGACTGGCTGGAGAAGGACATAGGGGAAGCGGAGAGAGCGGTTCGCGACAAGTGGAAGCGCCTGGAGGAGTTGGGTGAGGAAAGAACGCGGCTGCGGGAGAACTACGCGGGCACAGATGCTGAGTTGAGGAGATGGCAGGAGCAGCGTAAGGAGATCAAACAGACGTTTCAGGATGAGCAACTGGCGTCACTGCGTCTTGGTACAGCGGAGAATGACGTGCTGGACCGGCTCACGTCGTTGAAGTTGTTCTCCAACAGGACGGCGATGAATGAGTTCAAGCAGGTGATGGAAGACCGGATAAGGCAGTACGGGGAGGATCGGAACAACGTGTGGCGCGCGGTAGGGCCGCTTGCCGATGAGGATCCGCCGGTCGTCCTGCCGCAGTACAGCGCACAGGACCGGTCGCAGTCGCATTCCGTCGCACAGAGTGGTCTCGGCATGGCCGCCCTGGAAACTCTTCCGTCCGGCGCCCAGGCCCCCGACTCGCCGCCTCCCGTGGCGCCGCCCGCCTATACACCTTCCGTGGGCTCGTCGATGCCTCCGACGATTCCCGCGTTTCAGGGGCCGGGACAGGGCTCGGGGCAGGGGCATAGCCCGGGGCAGCGTTCGGGGCGTCGGCGGAGTAGTCGCTGAGCGGAGCGGGCGGGCCGTGGCGAGCTTCGGCACTCGGCCAACTGCCGCGCCTGGTACCGCCGCTCCGGTGCGCCCGGTGTGACCGGCCCGCCCGCCACCCTGCCGCCGCTGTCCGGCCTTACGGCCGTTCGACCTTCGCGCCCAGTTCCACGAGCTTCTGCTGGAAGTTCTCGTAGCCCCGGTTGATGAGGTCGATCCCGTGCACCCGGGACGTTCCCTGCGCGGCCAGCGCCGCGATGAGGTACGAGAATCCGCCCCGCAGGTCGGGGATGACCAGGTCCGCGCCCTGGAGCTTCGTCGGGCCGGAAACCACCGCCGAGTGGAGGAAGTTGCGCTGTCCGAAGCGGCACGGCATGCCGCCGAGGCACTCGCGGTAGATCTGGATGTGCGCGCCCATCTGGTTGAGCGCCGAGGTGAAGCCGAGGCGTGACTCGTAGACCGTTTCGTGGACGATCGAGAGGCCGGACGCCTGCGTCAGGGCGACGACGAGGGGCTGTTGCCAGTCGGTCTGGAAGCCGGGGTGCACGTCCGTCTCCAGCGCGATCGCGTTGAGCGGGCCGCCGGGGTGCCAGAAGCGGATGCCCTCGTCGCCGATCTCGAAGGCGCCGCCCACCTTCCGGAAGGTGTTGAGGAAAGTCATCATCGACTTCTGCTGCGCGCCGCGCACATACACGCTGCCCTCGGTGGCGAGCGCCGCGCTCGCCCAGGAGGCGGCCTCCAGCCGGTCGGGGAGCGCGCTGTGGTTGTAGCCGCCCAGCGAATCGACGCCGGTGATCCGGATCGTCCGGTCGGTGTCCATGGAAATGATCGCGCCCATTTTCTGCAGGACGCAGATCAGGTCCTCGATCTCCGGCTCGACCGCCGCGTTGGAAAGCTCGGTCACGCCCTCCGCGAGGACGGCCGTCAGCAGCACCTGCTCGGTGGAGCCGACCGAGGGGTAGGGCAGCCGGATCTTCGTGCCGCGCAGCCGCTGCGGGGCCTCCAGGTACTGGCCGTCGGCCCGCTTCTCGATCGTCGCGCCGAACTGCCGCAGCACGTCGAAGTGGAAGTCCACGGGCCGTCCGCCGATGTCGCAGCCGCCGAGGCCCGGGATGAAGGCGTGGCCGAGCCGGTGCAGCAGCGGGCCGCAGAAGAGGATCGGGATGCGGGAGGACCCGGCGTGCGCGTCGATGTCCGCGACGTTGGCGCTCTCCACGTGCGAGGGGTCGAGTACCAGCTCGCCGGACTCGTCCCCCGAGAGGACCGTGACGCCGTGCAGCTGGAGCAGGCCGCGTACGACGCGTACGTCCCGGATGTCGGGCACGTTGCGCAGGCGGCTCGGCGCGCTGCCCAGCAGGGCGGCGACCATGGCCTTGGGTACGAGGTTCTTCGCGCCACGGACACGGATCTCACCCTCCAGCGGGGCGCCGCCGTGGACGAGGAGTACGTCAGGGCTGTCGGTCATGGACTCCGCGATTCCTGGATGAAGGGTGAGGGACAAAAGGTAAGGGTAATAGCCGCCGCCACGGCCGACGTAGGGGTGAGGGGGGTCCCGGACTGTCACAGGTGAGCAATAACACGGTGTGTGCGCGGCGAGTTACCGAGCGCTGACCCGGGTGCCGCTTCCCGTATACGGCCGGGGGCCGCTTCCCGTATACGGCCCGTACGTGGGGCCGTACGTGGGCCCGTACGCGGGTCCGTACGTGGGGCCGTACGCGGCAGCCTCCGGTGGCCGTGCCCCGTCCCGCGCCGTCCCGGGCACGCCTCCGCCGCCTGTCCGGAAGTGGCGGCGCGGAGGGCGTGGGCAGGGGGCGGATCCGGCCGTTGGGTCCCGCGAACGGCCTGGGTGCGGGATCATTGCCGCATGACCGAGGTGTCCTCGCTCACCGGGCGGCTGCTCGTCGCCACACCGGTGCTGGCCGACCCGAATTTCGACCGTGCGGTGGTGCTCCTTCTCGACCACGACGAGGAGGGCTCACTCGGCGTGGTCCTCAACCGCCCCACCCCGGTGGACGTCAGCGACATCCTGGAGCCGTGGGCGGCGCTCACCGGCGAGCCCGGCGTCGTCTTCCAGGGCGGACCCGTCTCCCTCGACGCGGCGCTCGGCGTCGCTGTCGTCCCCTCGGGCGGCGAGGGCCGCGCCAGAGCGGCGGCTCCCGGACGCGAGGGGGCCGGTGGGCGGGGCGGCCGGGACGGCAGGGGTGGCCGGGACGGACGGGATCGCCGGGACGGCGGGGACGGTACGGGGAAGGACGCCGGCGCTCCGGCGGGCGGCTCCGGCTCCGCGCCGGCGGAACGGGGCGGGCGGGCCGAGTCGGGTACGGCTCGGGGCGCGGGCCCGACCGCGGGCAGGCCCCCGGGTGGCGACGGCGGCGGCAGCCATGCCGACAGCGGCCGTGGCGAGGGCGGCCGTGGTGAGTACAGCCCCTATGGCGGTGGCCGTGGCGAGGAGGGCCGGGGCGAGGAGAGCGGGGACGACGGTCCGGGCGACGATGCCGCGCTGGACGGCGAGACCGTGCTGGGCTCGGACGGCCCGCTCGGCTGGCGCCGCGTGCACGGCGCCATCGGACTCGTCGATCTGGAGGCACCTCCCGAACTGCTCGCCGCCGAGCTGGGCTCGCTGCGGATCTTCGCCGGTTACGCGGGCTGGGGCCCGGGCCAGCTGGAGGACGAGCTGTCCGAGGGCGCCTGGTACGTCGTCGAGTCCGAGCCGGGCGATGTGTCCTCGCCCGCGCCCGAGGGCCTGTGGCGGTCCGTACTGCGGCGACAGCGCAGCGAGTTGGCGCTGGTCGCGACGTATCCGGACGACCCGTCGCTGAACTGATCCGTACGACGGCGGCGCTGTCCCCGGGGCGGCCTGCGGACCGGCCTCCGTACAGCTTTCCGGGCGCCCTCCCGGGTGAGGGACGGCGCCCTCCCGGGTGAGGGACGGCGCCCTCCCGGGTGAGGGACGGCGCCCTCCCGAAGGGGTGACATGGGCCACCGCCTGTGCCTGACGTGTCCGGGGCGCATGAGTACCCTTGGACTGCATGAGCACTCTTGAGCCCGAGCGCGGGGCGGGCACCGGCACACTCGTCGAGCCGACCCCGCAGACATCGCACGGTGACGGCGACCACGAGCGGTTCGCCCACTACGTCCAGAAGGACAAGATCATGGCGAGCGCCATGGACGGTACGCCCGTCGTCGCGCTCTGCGGAAAGGTCTGGATCCCGGGCCGCGACCCGAAGAAGTACCCCGTCTGCCCCATGTGCAAGGAGATCTACGAGACCATGGGCGCCGACGGCGGCAAGAACAACGGCAAGGACGGCGGCAAGGGCGGCAACGGCGGCGGCAAGAAGTAGCCCCCGGGCCCGCCCACTGCCCCACCGGGCCGCTCGCCGCTCGTCGGCCCCGCGCGCTCATACACCGCGCCCCGCGCCCGCCCCTGAGAGGGCGGGCCGGGGCGCGGCGTGCGTGGTCGGGCCCGCCGCCTCGGGCAGCGGGCGTGCGGTCGGGAGGGCGGGCTCAATGGGCGGTGGAGAGCATCCAGACCGCGATGGCCATGAATCCGAGGCCGCCCGCGAAGGGCATACCAACGGTCTGAAACCTTTTCGCGGACAGGTCGAGCCGTGCGCTCTCCGGGGCGCCGGGGAGATAGAGAACGGGAACGTGTCCGCCGACGGGCAGTCCCTTCACCCCGGATGCCCTGTGCTGGAATTCGCGCGGACTTCCTTGCGTGTCAACGAAGTTGACCACCGCGAAAGAGACGGGCCCCTCGTTCCCCGACTTCCTGCGGTGGCGGACCACCCGGCCCTCGGTGCGGATCCCTTGGCTTCGAAGGCGGCGCTGGTGCGCGGCCTCGCGAACGCCGAATCCGATGATGACGGGTCCTATCAGGAGAAACAGCACCGACAGCCACACGGTCGCACCCTTTCCTGCGCTTCCTCTGCGTCTTCTCTGCGCTCGGCTCGCTCTGTGTATCCCCCGTCGTGGGAAGAGACGGTGCGGCGGGTCGATGCGGTTCCTGGAGGGAGGGCTCGTCCTTGGCCGCCTTCGGCTCTACCTCCCTCGGCGGCTGCTGCGGCCCCGGGACTCGGAGACCTGCACGGCCGGCACGTCCGAGGCGTTTTGAACGTTGGAGAGGGGTGAGGACTTGGTGGGCTTCCATCCATTCCGCGAGCTGTGTTTGAGAGCTTCCGCGGGGCTCAGCGTGCCGGGCTGTCCCATACCGGTCTCTGGAGGCTGCTGCTGAGGCTGAGTCCTGTATTTCTGGTCGTACGCGTGTTGGATGTAGCCGGCCGTTTCATATGCCTTGACTGCGGTGGGCGAATTCGGATCTACCGAAAGCAATTCGACCGCTTCCCTCCAGCCTTTCACCACATCGTCGGCAAGACTGCTGCGGTCGGATGCGGCGCCGAACTGACGCGTATGTGCGTCGCTGTCCGGGCCCACATGAATTCTGGCCTCCGCCAAAAATGCCGCCGTTGCTTCATCTGCCTCGTGGGCTGCCGCTTGCAGGTTGAGTTGTGCGTCCGTTAGGAAGTCGTCTGGCATGAGGCTGTTGCCCCTTTCTGACTGACGGGCGTCGGCATGGAGGAGTTCGTAGTCGGGCGGATCCCGTCCGTGTGCCGAGCTGTCCGCCCGCACGGCAGGTGACCGGCCCGCTACGGAACCCTTCCGGTGGAGGGCAACGGGCGGGGGCCTCGCACGGTTCAAAACACGGGGCAGACGGTGCGGCCGGTGGGGCCGGACCTTGCCGAATCACGGGGAGAGGGGCGGAGTTGAACCGCCGGAGGGTGGGGTTCCGTTGTACGCGGAGTGCGGGCGTGGCACGCGTCCGCACTCCAAGAGCACAGATGGGGAGCGCCAGCCATGCCGGATCCGGCGGACGGTCACGCGAAGCCAGTGGGAATGATCTCGCAGTTGTTGCGGCAGCAGCGCGATCAGCGCGAATTGAACGGAGTGCGGGAGACGCAGCGTCAGCAGATAGAGGAGCTGAAGCAGTGCTGGCGGGAGGACGCGGCCAACGGGCGGAACGATCTGAAGGGGGACACGGAGGAGATCGAGAGGCTGGCGGAAGCGCGGGTGGCCGAACGGTGTGCGGTCTCGGGCGGGGTGCCCACCGTGGACGCGGTACTGGAAGAGCAGATGCATTTGCACGAGGCCCGGTTCGATGCCAGGACCAGGGTGGGGCAGCAGCAGGAAGCGGCGCAGCAGCAGGAAGCGGCGCAGCCGTTCGACCGGGCGCAGGCGGAGGCGGATGTGCGGGCGCTGCAAGGGCTCATCCCCACACCGATACCGGGCCTTGTCCCGCCCCCGCCGACCCACGGTCCCGGTCGGCCCATGCGGAGCGGCGTGCCCATTCCGGTACCGTCCAACCCGCACGCGGAGCCTCGTGGTCGGCGGCCCGCCCCGCCGAGCCCTTGGTCCAGCCCGTCGCCGAGCAACGCCTCCTCCAGGTCATGGAGCAGTGTGTCCGCCGCGTCAGGGCAGCACTCGCCGAGTAACCCGGCTTCCCCAGCCGGGCGTTCGGCCTCGCCGCGCCGGTCGAGGTAGACGGCTTCAGAGAGGGCGGGGCGGCGAAGGGGTGGGACGGGGGGCGGGCGGGGACGCGCGTCAGGCAGGCGCAGGCCGCGCAACTTTCCGGTCAGTTCCGGACGTTGGCGGTCATGCGTGCGGTTCTGCCGCTGTGTGCAGTTACGTTGGGCCCGTCTCGTCGCTCATACGGCGACGAGACGGCCCCCGAGCGGTGTTAGCGCACCGCATCGAGGGCCTACACCGACCAGTGGAAGAGACCCACTTTCGATGCGCACCGATGGTAGCGCGCCCGCACGCGCGCCCTTCCTGCAAACTCCGGAATCCCTCATCGACAACGTAGGGATCTCCCCCACCGCCCTGCGCCTGCTCCAGGCGCTGGCCAAACTTCCGCCCCGCAACGCGCGCAACAGCGACGCCGTGGCCCGCTCCCTGCGCATGGGCAAGGACCGCACCAACGCGGCCCGCAAGATCCTGCGGGAGCAGGGGCACTGGCACGCACGCAAGCGGCAGAACGTACGCGGCGAGATCCGCGACCAGCGGCTCGCCTCGCTGACGCCGCTGCGTACGGCGGACGAGATCGCGGCGGGCTGGGCGGCGGCCGAGGAAGCGGTCCGGCTCGGCAAGGACACGGCTGACTCGCGCCGTCTGGGCGTGCGGATCCCCAACTCGCGCGAATGGCTCGCGCCCCGGGCGGGGCGGGCGCCCGCGGGGGTGGGGGCGCCCGCGGGGGTGTCGGGGGCGCGTGTGTGTGCGTCGGGGCGCGGGGGTGCGCTCGGCGTCGAACCGGCGGCCGGGTCCGCCGCCGCCCGCCCCACCCGGCGGCGCCCCCAGGAGGGGGACCAGACGGAAGAAACCCGCCACACCCCCCTCCCCGCCCCCGTTCCCGTCCCCGTTTCGGTGCCTGCCCCCGCTCTCGATCCGGTGTCCGCTTCCGCTCTCGATCCGGGGACCGCCCCCGCTCTCGGACCGTCCGCGCCCTCCGGCATGAGGGGGCCGGGGACGCTGACGGGGCCGTTGGCGGTGTACGCGGTGCGCGCCGAGCACGTGCTGATGCGGCTGCGCCGTACCGCCCCGGCGCTCGTCCTCTCCTCGCCGCAGGCCCGTGAACTGGCCCAGATCGCGGGGCACTACCTGCTGCGCGGCGAGGGGCCAGAAACCCTGCGCGCGGTGCTCGTCCACGGATTGCCGCCGGAGGGTGTGCGCTGTCCGCATGCCTTCGTACGGCAGCGGCTGCTGCGCTACCTGCCACCCGTCCCCGACTGGCCGCAGCCCGCCTCTGCCTCCGCTTCCCTCTCGTCCGCACCCTCGGAGCCCCCGTGCCCGCACCCCGCGTCACCTGACCGTCCGGACGGGCCGGTCAGCCGGATCCGCCGGGGGGAGGGCTGGCGCGCGGTACTCCGGTACGCGGCCGACGAGGCGCCGCCCGCGCGCGCTTGAGGCCCGCTGGGGCCAGGGCAACTCACGTACCGGCCGGAACAGTTGCGTGCCGCCGCCGTGAACTGTCCTGGCTCCGGTTCCGTTGCTCTTCCTCGGTGGGGAGATTTCCCGCCCTTGTGAGAGGACTTGGACATGTCACCGGAGCCCGACGCAGAGGTCGTCGTCGCCTTCCGCGACGAAAGGATCGAACTGGAGCCCATCGCGGAGACTTCCCGCCCCGGTACGCCCACGTTCGAGGCGGCGACCACCTCTGCGGCTGCGCTCGCCTCTGCGGCTGCGCCTGGCCGCGGCGGCACGTCCGAGTCCGAGGTCCCCGCTCCCGTCACGGTGACCTTCCGGGACGAGAGCACCAGGGAAGAAGTCAGAGCCGTTCCCGACGGGCGCGGCGGCTGGAGCGTGGACTTCGCGAGGGCGGGGTCCTGGGCTCAGGCGAATCGCTCCCAGATCACGAGTGGCGTCAAAAGTCTCGCCATCGCACTGGTGGCATCGGGAGCCCTCGCCAAGGCGTTGGGGCACATGGGCCAGGGGAAGATGGTGCAAACCGTGGGGAACGTACTCAACGCCACCGCGGCGGGCTCCGATGTGTGGCATTACGGAAAGTCGGCCCGCGAGAGCCATGAACAGGAACTCTCGATGATGGCCCGGCTCAAGGATTTCGGGAAGACCGTGGGGCAGGTGGTCAACATCGCGGCGGGCATCACCGCTGCCGCCACCGACAACCTGATAGCGCAAGCGGCAGCGCATTTCACGATCTTCGCTGCTCTCATGGCGACCGGAGAATCGGTCCAGGAGAAGCAGAAGAGGGAGCGCGACGAAATGCACCTCTTCTATCGCCAGCGGGACGCGCATCTCGAAGAGGGGCGCATCGTCTCGGGTCACGCGATGGATCTGGGCAGCGGAGCCGAGACCCTGGGCACTACTACTCCCCAGCACGGGCTCAGCCGCTCCAACACCGTGCACTTCGTCCCGCCGCGTTTCGTTCGCACGGCTACGGGTGCTACGGCCGCTACGACGCGCAGCGTTGGTCAGGCCAGCCACAGCAGTGGCATGAGCGGCAACCTCGAAGTGCCGTACGGGAGTCGGGCGTACCTGCCGAGTGCTGGCCAGGGCCCGGGGCAGGGGCGGGGGCAGGGTGGGGGCCGGAGGAGCCCCGGGGTGTGACTCGGGGGTGTGGTGGTGTGAAGCCGCCGCCTCGATGAGTGGCGTGCGGGTGGGTTCAGGTGCGGCTGATCTTGAACTTCGGGGCGGCCCCGGCCGTAGTAGAGGTGACCACATCGAAGGAGCGGCCGTGACAAACGACACCCCCACGTCGGATCCTCAGGAAGAAGGCGCCCGTAACTATCGCCTCTGGCACAATGAGTTCATGGACCTGAGGCAAAGGGAAAATTTCGATGCCATGCAGGAAACGTACCGCGACCTGTACACGGATAGTGTGACCCTTCCTCAAAATGATCCTCAAACGCGAATTGTCCTCGCAGAGATGGAGGAGTTGTACCCCCTGTATATGCAGGCGTACAACTATCATCACAATCGCGAGGAATTCTATCGCCAGAACCCTGACCTGAATCCTCCGGCCGTACGAGTGCAGTCCCCTACGCCTCCCGACGGCAATACTCCGGCGCCGAGCAGGGATTCGCCAGGGCCCGCAGGGAATCCCATCGATACCACTCGCTTGCTGCCACCTGGTTTTTCTCAACAAACGGCGACAGTCAACGAGGGCAGGCGTCCACCGCGTCAGCCTCAGCCTCGGACTCAGACGTACGAATCCACGATCGAGAGAAATAATCCGGCGAAGAAACAGCGGAGGAGGTAGAGATGAGCCTGCTCATCCCCTGGCCCGCGGGATGAGCGAGGCTTCCTCTCTGCGAGAGCACAGCCAAGGCCCGGTCCACGGGCCCGCACCTGCTGTACCGGCGCATGAACTCCGAACAGGGGCATGGCGCTAGCATGCCTCGTGCGCTGATCTGCGCGTTCGGGCATGTGCCCCGCTCCCTGCCCTCCCCCTCCTTGGAGACCGCCGACCGATGTCCAAACTGCTGCGCCGTACTCGCAGGCTGCCCGTTCCGCCCGCGAACCCCTACGGCGCGCATCCCGGCGCGGGGTGGGCACCGCCGGCGCCGTTGCCGGGAACGGTGCCGCGCCGCAAAGGGGTGACGACGGGGCGGGTCTTCGGCACCCTCGTGGGCGGTTTCGCGGCCTATGTGTTCGTTGTGGCGCCGCTTCTCCGCTGGCTGCTGTAAGGCATTCGTCAGCGCGGATCACGTCACCACCACGAGGCACGAAAGGCACGAGGTCACAGGATGGGGCAGGGAACGGGGGAGGCCACCGGGGCGGGCCCGGCGGCAGACCCGACGGGTTCGGCGGCGGGCGGGGGCGAGGCGTGGCAGGCGCCCAGCGAGGTCGAACAGCGGCTCTACGAGGCCAAATCGCGCATGGACTGGGGCGCGTACCTGGACGTGCTGGCCGGCGAGTACCTCTACCACGCCGCCTCGCGCCCCTGGCTGGAGGCGAACCCCGGCAAGGCCCGGCTCACAGCGGTCTGGCGCCCCGAGATACAGGCCCTGTGCGCGGCCGTCTACACGACGGCCATGCTTCCGGCGCCGGTCGAGGACCCGGTGTTCTTCTCCGAGGACCTGGCCTGGTACGCCCGCCAGTGGCAGCCGTCCGACCCGCCGTGGCTGGCCGTCAACCCGGGCTCGCCGTGCGAGGCGTACTTCCCGGCGGGGCGCGCGTACTGCGACCTGTGGCGGCAGCACGCGGACCGCGCGCCCGCCGTCAACGCCGACCTGACGCTGCGCACGCTGTGGCGCGGCGGCCCGCGCACCGGCACCGTCGCGCACGGACTGGCCTGCGGCGCGCTGTTGCGCGTACGGAACGGTATGTACTGGAACGCCATGGCCTGCCACAACCTGGGCTACCGGGACGCGAAGCACTCCCTGGAGCGGTGGTGGAGCATCACCACCCACGAGCAGTGGCGCGAGACCCAGGAAGAACTGCTCCGCAACGAAATGTCCAGCAGCGTATGGGACTTCGCCTTCCGCGTGCGCCGCAGCCTGCACCACGACTTCGGCGGACCGGTGCCCGCCGAGCACTGGCGGGAGGCCGCCGAACGCGTGCTGCGGCGCCAGGCCGCCACGACCATCACGCTCTCTCCCGACGGAGTCACCCGTTCCGAGGGGACGGGCGACGCCGAACTGGAACACCAGGTCGCGGGCGTCAAACGGCTGATCGGCCGCGTGACCCGCTACGAGGCGCGCTTCCGCGCCGACGGACTGCTCGCCGAGGGCGGCTGCGTCACCTCGATCGCGGCCTGGGACTACGGCCGCGCCCCGAACGTCGCCCGCATGGCACTCGGCGCGCGCCTGTGCTCCCTGGAGGAGGCCGAGACCGCCGTTGTCCGCGCGGGGAGAGTGAGCGCGGTCGAATACAAGACGTGGGAGGAGTTCTCCGCCGCCCACATCCTCGGCCGCTGCCTCCACTTCGACGACGAGGAGTTCGGCTCCTGGTACCAGGACGCGCTTGAAGCGCACCGCATCCTGACGACAGACACGTCGAGTCCCTGGCGCACCATTCCGTTTCGCCACGCGTGAGTTCGCGGCCGGACTCGGGAGGTCCCGAACGGCGGGGATACACAGGGCGATTGGCCGGTCACGCTGTTACGGTCATGTGCACGACCGTCGCCTGACTCCCATGGAGCACGCTGTGCAATTCCCCCGCCACGCCCTCTCGCTGGCCGCCCTCGCGGCCGTCTCGTCGCTGGTGCTCACCGGGTGCGGCGGAGGCGACGACGGCGACAAGGACGGCAAGATCGAGGGCGCGCAGTCCTCGAAGGGGACCCCGAAGGAAAGCGTCACCGGTCAAACCGGTGACGGAAAGGGGGAGGGGGAGAAGGGGGAGCGGGGTGACTTCCGGACCTCCGACATCAAGCTCCCCGCCGACATCGACCTCGTCTTCGACTGGCAACAGCCCTCCGACCCCGACAAAGCCGCCGCCCTCTCCGGCGCCGCGGACTACATGCGTGCCCTGCGGCATGGGACGGTGAAGCAGGACCCGAAGGATCCCGTACTGGCCCGGCATACGGTTCCGTTGCAGAGCGCTGAAACGTACGCGACCACCAAAATCAAGATGGACGTTGACGACGGGTACACGCTTACCGGCAAGGAACGGTTTTACCGGGAGAATGTCGGAGACGTGGCCGATGGCAGGTTGGTCGAAGTCTCATTCTGTTCGGACCAAACCGACTTCTTCGGTAAGGAGGTCAAGGGCGGGAAGGTGCTTCGCACGGGTAAGAGTCCGCTGAACTACACGCACCTGAGCCTTGTGATGCAGAAGCCGACCAAGGCCACAGACCCGTGGAAGGCCCGGACTTTGGAGCGGGAGGGGAAGGCGGTGAAGAAGTGCAAGGAGTAGCAGCACGGGGCCTGGCCGCCGGAGTGTGTGTGCTGGGGCTTGTAGCGACAGCGACGCACGCATATGCCTGGGAGCCGAACGGAGATGTCAGCGGAGCTCTGAAAAGTAAGCAAGTAGAGGCAAAGGCATCGCAGAAGATCCATTTCTCCGGCCACACAAAATCCACCGGCACCGGTGGCGGAAATCTCAAGGCCACCGGCGGGAACTGGGCGCCGCCGCCGTGTTGGTATGCGCCCACGTACACCCCCAAAGCGCTCAAGAAGAAGGTCGGCGACTCCCCGTACTCCCTCACCGGCCGTGCCCCGGACAACGGCCGCAAAAAGCAGGAGGTGGACGAGTCGATCAGGCACTACTACAGCTCCGGGGAGTACAAGGACTTCAACCTCAAGAAACAGGGCGACGGCAGCTTCTGGGCGGCCGTGCCCAACCCCAACGAGAAGGACGCCGCCAAGCGCGAGTCCTGCACCGATCTGCCCTTCTGGGTCCCCAACGGCGAGCAGCCGGACAGACCCGACGCGCTCAGCCCTAGAATCCTCGCCGCGCTCGCGTACGAAAGCATCCGCGTACCGGACACAAAGGTGGAGCTGAATCCGTCGCAGCGGCAGACCGTGAACCTGCCCACCTGGGTCTGGCTCGACAAGGGCACCTATCACCCGCTCCATGTGACGGCCACCGCCGATCTCGGCGCCGGACACAGCATCTCGGCGACGACCACCGTGAAACCCGACCGGCTCCGCCTCCAGCCGGGTACCGGGAACGCCGCGCTCCACCCGGCCTCGGGTGAATGCGTCGTCAACGGTGAGGGCGGCATCGGTACGCCGTACTCCAAGGGTAGGGCGAAGGACACTCCGCCCTGCGGTGTCACCTACCAGCGCGCTACCGGGGGGAATGCGACCTACCCCCTCAAAGCGTCCCTCACCTGGAAAGCCTCCTGGCACGGGACCGGTAACGCCGGTAGCGATCTGCCCAGTGGCGAGTACGGTGGCGAACAGGACCTCACCGTCCAGGAGGTCCAGTCCGTCAACTGAGGACGGGCCGTCGATCGAGGATGGAGCAGCGGCATGATGTCCTACAGCCCGGCCCTGGCCCGACTGCGTCCACGGCCGGTCGCCTGGGTGAGAGGACTGTGGGCCGCGCCGCTCGTCGCGTTGCACGTTCTGGCCGGCACGTTCGCCTACTACGCGCTCACCCTCCATCCGCACGGGGAGGGTGACGAGAACACGCTGAGCGGCGTGGGTCTGGCCTGCTTCCTCGCGCTCCTCATCGCCGTTCCCTCCTCGATCCTGACCGGTATCGCCGTCGAGAAGCGGATCCTGGGCCGGTGGTGGTTCGTCTTTCCCGTCTGCTTCTTGGCGGCGTGTGCCGGGCGCTGGGCGTACATCGCGCACACCTACCCCGTGCCGGTGGGGTAGAGGGTCCGCGCCCGCGCCGGGGCCGGACGCGGCTCAGCAGTACGGGGCCTGGCCCGTCAGCGCGTAGGCGACGTTGACGAAGACCCCGAAGAGGCGGAAGAGGCCGGGGAGATCGCCCGTGGCGCGCACCGTGCGGTCGTCCTCGGTGTCCGGCGAGATCGTGACGCCGGGGATGCCGGCCAACTGGGAGGCGACGGAAGCGGACTGCCAGCGCACGGCGAGCGTGTGGGGGGCGGTGTCCGGCGCCGGGCGGGAGCCGGAGGCCGCGTCCCGTACGCCGCCTGCCGTCGCCTCCTCGATCGCGGCGCGGGCCTCCTCCGCCGGGCGCAGGCGCGCGGCGAAGCGGTCCCGGGCGTACTTGACGGGGGCGGTGCGCAGTTCGTGGCCCCACTCGCGGGCCTCGGCGCAGGCCACGTCGTCGCCGGTCAGGGCGACCACGGGGACGCCGAGTGCGGTGGCTGTCGCGTAGGCGAAGCCGATCTCGCCCATGGGGCGGCCATCCAGCCACATGTCCTCGATCTCGTGGCCCATGTAGCTGTGGCTGAGGACGCCGAGCGCGCCGGCGCGCGAGTGGTAGCCCACGCACACGACGGCGTCGAATCCGGCGTCGAGGTCCTGGAGCATCCCCATCGGCTTGGGCTTGCCGCGCACCAACTCCACGCCGGGGTGCAGGTGTTCGACGAGGAGATTGCGCATCGAGCTGTGTGTGTCGTTGACGAGAACCTCGCTCGCACCGCCCGCGAACGCGCCCCGCACGGCGGCGTTGACGTCCTCGGTCATCATCACCCGGCCGCGCTCGTAGTCCCGGCCGCCCATCTGCACGTCCTCCGCGCCGACGAGACCGGTGACGCCCTCCATGTCCGCAGTGATGTAAACCCGCACGCGATGTCCTCCGTACTGCTCATGGCCACTCATGGCCACTCATGACTACTCGTGACCCACTCATTGGCTGCCCATGGCTGCCCATGGCCACCTGCCCATGACTGCTTGCCATGGCTACCCGCGGCGTACACGCCCGACCGGACGCGCACGCTTCCGGACACCCTCTCACCCGGCCCGGAGGGCCGAGTCGATCACCCTGTCCGGCTGGGGGCCCGCCCCGGTGCGGCGGGGCCGGGGCGGGGTGGACGATTCAGGCCGGATTTCCGCGACGTGTTCCCGGTTTCCCCGGATCCCCTCACGGGATATCTCGTACGGCTGGCCTCGCAGGCCGTCTCCCGAAGGGCACAGCGATCTCCCACAACGTGCTCCAGAACGGGTGGCCGGAATCGATAGAGCTGCGGCCTCCTCGGTGTAAGGGGGGAAGAGGGTCAGCGGCCGATCCCGGTCAAGAGCCGCGGTCCGCCGGGGCGGGCCCGTACACGGGGAGGAGCTTCCGCCGACGGCGAGTTGACCAGGGAGGACAGTCCCGAAGGGGCTTCCCTCACGTGGCTGTGGGCGTCCTCGCGCAGCTCCGGGGCGCCCTCGCGGCGGGGTTCCGATGCCCTCGATGCCCCCCCTGCTCCCCGCTCCCGGGACCGGAGGGGAAGTCCGTGTCAGGAAAGTGCGGATCGAATTCGCGAATCGCCGGTCCGGGGCCACAATGGCTGGCCAAGGCAGAGAAAACCCGCCCCGGCCGGACAGGTTTCCAGGCGTGCGCGGCAGGGCGGGTACCGAACCTCCGGGAGGCTCAGGATGAGTGTGTCGTTCACACCATGGTGTGTGTCAAACCCCGGTGTCAGGTCGCGGCTTGGCGCGGTGATCATCGTGGTGGTGGTCGTATCGGTAGCCGTACCCGAGACCGTCACCACATGCGCGGACGCCGTCGCGGCTATCAGCTTGTTGCTGGGGTGGGCGCGGTACGGGGAGGGCGCACCCGATGGCCGCTCGCGTACGCCGGGCGCCGACGAATGCCCGACACGACCGCTTTGACCCCTTCCTGTCCGGAGCGCCCGGACACTCGGGGGCCACATCCGGGGTCGCGTCCGGGGGTCACGTCCGGGGTCACGACTGGGGCACGTCCGGGGGTCTCGTCCGGGGCCCATCTGGGGCCACACCCTGGGGGCTGGGCCGCGGGGTGCCAGCCCCCAGGGCGCCTCAGACGCCGAGGTCCCCGATCGTCTCTCGCACCCGGCGAGTCATCGAGAGCGCCCACCCGCCGGACAGGGACGCCAGTCGGACGACGGCCGCCCCCAGCCACTCCGCGTCGCCCAGGCGGTGCAGTGCCCTCGCTTCGGACAGGGTCCGGAAGAGAACGCGCACCGCGTGGACGTGGTTGCCCGAGTAAGCGCGTGCGTGGTGGGCGTAGTTCACCGACCAGGGCTCGTACGGGTGGCGGCGGATCCCGCCCACGGAACAGCCGTCGCGGCCGGCCTCCATGTAGCCGCCGCCGACCCCGTTGAGCACGCCCATCGTGCGCGAGGCGTGCCACGCCTTGTAGGTGGCCCGGATGCTCAGCTCCACGAATATGGACCAGGGGAAGAAGGCGAGGGGCTCGGGCGCTCCGGGCCGGTGGTGTTCCATGCCCTCCGGGGTGAGGACCAGGCAGGAGCCGCCCTCCCGCTTCGGGTCCCCGATGATCCACCGGTCTCCGACCAGTTCCAGCGGCCCCAGATATTCCGCCATGCGCCACGAACCCCCGCCGCTCATGTGTTCGCCCAGCTCGTCAGCGTACCTCGACCGCTGCGGCGGCGATCTCCGTCAGCAGGCCGGTGACAGCGTCGGGCTCGCTGATCATGAGATCGTGCCCGCTGTCGATCTCCCAGAACCGGCCCTCGGCGCGCGATGCGGCCAGCAGTTCCCCGTCATGGACGCCAAGGCCCAGGCTCGCGCTGGAGACGATCCGGTACTGCGGAATCGCCTTCAGCGCGGGCTCGTTGTGCAACTCCAGCGGCTGCTCAAGAGTTTTCCAGGGGTGCGGGGTGAGGCGGGGCAGCGCCCATTCGATGTCCTCGGGGTCCGTGATCCCGAAAAACCTCACCAGTTCCTCGCTGGGAAAGAGTACGAGTTCGACGCCGTCGATGATCCGGCCTTTTTCCCGCTCCTTGAGGAGTACCGGGAATGCCTCGATCTGCGACCGGCCGTCGGGGGCGTCGAGGAACACGAGCTTTCCGACCCGGCCGATGGCGCGGTCGGCGGCCCCCCGCACCACCGTGCCGCCGTAGCTGTGGCCGACGAGCACCACGTCTGTCAGGTCCTCGTGGAAAAGGAGGTTGGCCACTTCGGTGATGTGCGTGTCCAGATCGATATCGGGGCTCACGAGATGCGACCGGTCGCCCAGCCCCGTGAGGGTCGGGGAGTACACGGTGTGGCCCTCGGCCGCCAACCGCCGGGCGACCCTCTGATAGCACCAGCCGCCGTGCCCGGCGCCGTGTATCAGTACATAGGTGGTCATGATCTTTCTCCTGCTCTGCTCTGGTGACGGGTGAGGCCGTCGTGCGGCGTGGTCTCGCTGGTGGCCTGGGCGAGCAGTGCGAGCGCGGCATGCGAGGGCGAGCCCGCTTCCGTGGTGGCGACCACCAGGTTCGGCCCCGGCCCGCTGCTCAAGGTCTGAAGGGTGACGGTCAGGGGCCCGACCAGCGGATGGCGCATCTCACAGGGGGCGACCGTGCAGGGCTTGACGCGGTGTTCGGCCCACATCGAGGCGAACTCGGCACTCTTGGCGGACAGTTCACCCAAGAGCGCGTGCAGCGCCACGTCCTCCGGATGCTGGGCCGCCACCACGCGCAGGTTCGCGACCACAGCCCTGGCCCGGCCCGGCCAGTCCGCGTACAGGTCGCGGGTATGGGAGTCGAGGAACAGCAGCCTCGCCATGTTGGGACACTGCCCCGGCAGGTCAGGGGCAGCGGGGTCCAGGTGCCCGGCGAACAACGCGTGGCCCGGGCGGTTCCACGCCAGCGCGTCACTGCGCCGCCCGAGCACGAGCGCGGGCAGGTCGCCCAGCCCGTCCAGCAACTGGCGCATCGCCTCCGTCACCCGCTCCGGCGCCGGACGCCGGGCCCGGGTGCGCTGCCTGTCCACCTGGCCCAGGTCGTACAGGTGCCGCCGCCCCGGCTCGTCCAGCCGCAGCGCCCCGGCGATCGCGTCCAGCACCGCGGGCGACGCGCTCAGCGACTGACCCTGTTCGAGCCGCGTGTAGTACGAGGTGCTCACCCCCGCCAGCATCGCCAGCTCCTCACGTCGAAGCCCCGGCACCCGGCGGCGCTCCCCGTAGGTGGGCACCCCGGCATCCTCCGGGCGCAACTGGGAGCGCCGCGCCCGCAGAAAGCTCCCGAGCTGTGCTTTTCCGTCCATGGCTTCGAGTATGGGCGGCTTCGTGACAGCCGGCCTGACCCAGCTGTGGGTAGGCAGCGGCGGGCGCCCGACAGGGGCGCGGGGGACCGCGCGCCCCAGCCACACACAGCCCGCGCCCGGCGTCGCACCACCCTCCGCGCCCGGCGTCGCACCACCCTCCGCGCCCGGCGTCGCACCACCCTCCGCGCCCGGCGTCGCACCACAACCCGCGACGGTGCGCGTAGGTGCGACTCAGCGCGACCGGCCGCGCAGCCGCCGCAGCATGCGCGGGTCCTCGAAGCCGACTTCGCGAGCCGCCGTCTCGGCCGTGGCGCCGTGGCCGATGAGGTGCTCGGCGCGTTCGAGGCGCAGCGTCTGCTGATAGCGCAGCGGGGTCAGGCCGCCGGTGGCGCGGGCGAAGATCCGGGTGAGGGTGCGCTCGCTGACCCCGGCGTGGGAGGCGAGACAGGCCAGCGGCAGCGGCTCGGCGTAGCGCGCGTCGATGAGGTCCTGGACCCGGTGGACGGTGTCGTCCAGGTGCGAGCGGTGCCGCAACATCGCGCTGGCCTGGGGGTCGTGGCCGCTGCGGCGGGCGTAGACGACCATGTCGCGCGCCACCTCGGCGGCCAGTGCCGGGCCGTGCCGTACGGCCAGCAGGTGCAGCGCCAGGTCGAGGCCGCTGGCGATGCCCGCCGAGGTGACCACGCGATCGTCCGTCGTGAACAGGACGTCGCGGACGACGGTCGCGCTGGGGTGGCGGGCGGCCGGCTCGTCCTGGAGCTGGTGGTGTGTGGTGCAGCGGCGCCCGTCCAGCAGCCCGGCCCGGCCCAGCGCCGCCGCGCCGGAGCAGACCCCGGCGACGGTGCCGCCCGCCGCGTGGTGGGCGCGCAGCCGGGCGAGGGTCTTCTCGCCGAGTTCCGGGCCGGTGCCGTGTACGGGCGGGATCCGCAAGCCGGGCACCACGATCAGATCGTCCGGGCCGAGCCCGGCAGCGGGGCCCCGCCCCGCACCGGCTCCGGCGGTGCCGGGCCCCGCCGCGGTGCCGGGTCCCGCCGCGGTGCCGGGTCCCGCCGCGGGGCCGGTGCCGGTGCCGGGCCAGTCCGTGCCCGCCATCAGCGGAAGGCCCTGGGCACTGGGGACCTGTTCCTGCTCCGCGAAGTAGCTGAGCCGGTAGGGCTGCCCGAGACTCGCCGCTGTGTCGAAGACCTGGGCGGGGCCCGCCAGGTCGAGCAGATGGACCCCGGGCAGCAGGACGAAGACGACATGGTTCACATCTGCGAAGCTACCGCTTCTGCCGCGCCGACGGGATCGGCGGCCCCTGCGGCGACCCGGGCCTCCGCGCTGCCCGTCCCCCGCTCCGCCTCCAGTTCGGCCACCGTCGCGATCCGCGCGAAGCGGTCCCGCAGCACCGCCACCGTGCGCTCGATGATCACCTCGGGCGGGAGCCCGCCCGCGCCGTCGGTCGTGGTGGCGTCGGGGACGAAGACGACCTCGTAGCCGAGGTCGCTGCCGACGCGCGTCGTGGTCTCCACGCACTGCTCGGTGCGGATGCCGCAGACCACCAGTTCGCCCGCCCCCTCCCGCACCAGCAGCTGCTGGAGGCCGGTGGTGGTGAACGCGTTGTGCGCCGTCTTGCGCAGCACCGGCTCGGCCTCCAGCGGCGCCTCGACCCCGGCGAGCGGGCGGACGTGACCGCGCTCCGGGTCGAACGCGTTCCCGGTGCCGGGCTCGGTGTGCAGCACCCAGACCACCAGGTCCCCCCGGGCACGGGCGAGCCGTACGAGACGGTTCACCGGCTCGTGGATCCGCTGGTCGGACATCGCCTCCCAGGAGGCGGGGCGGGCACGGAAGGACTCCTGGACATCGATCACTAGCAGCGCTCGTCTCATGCGCCCCAGTCTGTGCGGGCGCACACGCCCGGCGTCAGGCACGAAGCGGGCCGGTTCCGGACCGATCCGGTCACCGGGCGCGAAGTCCGGCCCTGTGCCGGTGGTCGTGGACCAGCCCGCTTCCCTCGGCGTCCTCCCGCCGGCCACGCGTGGCGCTGCCCGGACGAAGTCCAGCGGGTCCGCCGTCTCCCGGACGCGCCCGTCAGGGCCGGCGCGCCTTCTTGGCCTGGTGGCCCGGCGCCTCGTACTTCTTGCCGGCGGTGGCCCGACCGGGCTCCGTACGGGAAGCCGCGCGCGAAGTCGTTTCGTTCTGGGTCGCTTCGTTCTGGATACGGGGCAAATTTTCCCGTACCAAGTCGGCGAAGCGATAGCCGGATCCGGTACCGGAAGTGCGGGATGCCGCGTTTTCGTTCCCGTCGGGCTGCGCGCTGGGCAGCATGGTGCGTATGAGATCGGCCAGGTGGTAGCCGGGTCCGGTGCCATCCGGTACACCCACGCCCTGCCGCATGGCCCTCTGGTCAGCCTGAGACGGAGCCGACGCATCGACGCTAGGGCGCTGAGGCTGCAGCACCCCCGAACTACGCACAGAATCGGCGAAGTTATAGGTGTCCGGCTGCTGATCCGCGGCGGCGGAGCCTTGGGGAGGCTGCGAACTGGAGTTCTGCTGATCGGAGTTCGGTGCCATTTTCCATCCTTTGCTTGAAAAGGTGCAGTTCAGGCCGGCAACCGGCGGGGAGTGCGCGCGGCAAGGAACAAGTGGAACGGACGAGTGGGTGCGACAGCGGTGCGGCAATACCGGTGCGCATCGGAATCGCACCTGATGCCGGACCAGCCTCTCCCCGCCCACCCCCGGCCGCTCCCCCCGGCCACCACTGAGAACCCACAACGGACGAAGTGCCGAAACAGTTCAACTCCGCGTCCCGGCCCACTCTTTCGGCATGCACACGATGGTGCTGGGCCGACGCCTTCGCCCTGCACCGAGATCAGGCTCGTCGGTCCGACGGCACGACCGACCCGCTTACGTCCGCCGCCCACGGGGGGCCGGGACCGACCGGCGTGGATGCGTCGGTCCGTCGGGCCGACGCCGCGATCGGCCTCGTGCGGCTCCAGCACTTCGCGGAGGCGGAGACCCGGCGCCGCGAGCCGTGGCGCGCGTACGCCACCGCCCTCGGCGAGGCCGCGGGCATCGCCCTGGTGGAGGCCGACGTGCCGCGCACCGTGCCCTCCCTGTGCGCCGTTCGCATCCTCGACGGCCGCCGCGACCGGGTATTCGGCGAACTCCGTGAGCGCGGGATCGGTGTCGGCGTGCACTCGCCCCACCACCCGCAACCGCCGCGGACCGCACCGCCTCCGGGAGGAGCGGCAGCGACGACTCCGAGGACACCGCGATCCGCGTCGCGGGCCCGGCGAGCTTCCGGTTCGCGAGCCCGAGCCGGACGGTCTGCTCATGCAGCACCAACGGGATCCGGCACCGCCGCGCAGCAAGACCGGCCGGTACGGCGACGTACCCGCCGGTCGCGAGGACGACATCCGGCCGGAAGCCGCTCGCCGCCTTCCGCGCCTGCGCGACACCGAGCGGCAGGCGTGCCATGTCCTTGGCGTTCGCCGGGGAGACCCTCCGGACGGGCGGCACTCGCACATGGTGGCTACGCGCTCGGGGAGTGCCACTCCCGCGGACCGCGCGGTGAGCCGCCTCCCGTTCGGCCGGCGACCGCAACGGATTGGTCGAGACCTATTGCCGTACGCGGGGCGTGCTCGTAGCCTCCTGCGCAAGTTGTGCAATGCGAAACCGGCGTTGCACGTTCTGCAACGCACCGCAGAGGCTTGGGGGGCTCGTCGTGAAGAGATCGGTACGGAAGACCCGGGTGCAGCTCCGGGTGAAGTTCCCGGTGGGGGGCCTGGCGAAGGGCTCGTTCGCGGTACGGGCCGTCGGCGCGGTGGCGGCGCTCGGCATGGCATCGGCGGTGGCGGCCGGATGCGCCCCGGGCACCTCCGGCGACAGCGGGAAGAAGGACGAGAAGAGCGGCAAGCTGCGCGTCTGGCTCTTCCGGGAGGTCGGCAACCAGCCCAAGGAGAAGGTCGTCCAAGGCGTGATCGACCACTTCGAGAAGCGGCACAGCGGCGTCCGGGTCGATGTCCAGTACATCCCCATCGACAGCCGGGCCGAGAAGATCAAGGGCGCCTTCAACGACCCGGACTCGGCCCCCGACGTCATCGAGTACGGCAACACCGACACCGCCGGGTACGTCGCCGACGGCGGACTGGCCGACATCAGTGCCGAGTTCGGCGAGTGGGGCGCGGCCAAGGACATCGACGCCACGGCCGAGCGGTCGGTCACCGTAGGGGGCAAGCAGTACGGCGCGCCCCTCTTCGTCGGCGCCCGCGCGCTCTATTACCGCACCGACATCTTCAAGGAGATGAACCTCAAGCCGCCCACGACGCTGGGCGAACTGTCCGCGACCGCCCAGAAGATCCGCACCGAGCACAGGGACATGTACGGCCTCGCCGTCGGCGGCGCCTACACCTACGGGGCCATGCCGTTCATCTGGGCCCACGGCGGCGAACTGGCCGAGGAGAAGGGCGGGAAGTTCACCGCCGCCCTCGACAGCCCCGCGGCCCGCAAGGGCATCGCGGCCTACACCGGACTGTTCGGCGACGACAACTGCCCGGCGGCCAAGTGCGCCAAGATGGGCGGCAACGAGACCGTCGAGGCGTTCGCGGGCGGCAAGGCGGGCATGGCCATCGGCGGCGACTTCAACCGCCAGGCCATGGAGAACAGCCAGGTCAAGGGCGACTACGGCGTCGTTCCGCTGCCCGGCGTCAAGAAGGGCGACATCGCCCCGGCCTTCGCGGGCGGCAACAACATCGGCGTGCTCAAAAGCACCTCGCACCGCACGCTCGCCGTCGCCCTCATGAAGGAACTGGCGGGCAAGCGCGCACAAGAGGAACTGTTCGGCGCGATGGGCTTCCTGCCCACCTTCAGCGACGTGCGGGCGAGGGCCGCCAAGAAGGATCCTTTCGTCAAGCCGTTCGTGGAAACCCTCGACGCGGGAACGGAGTTCGTACCCGCCAGCCCCGCCTGGGGCCAGATCGATGCCTCGCTGGTGCTGCCGGGAATGTTCCAGCGGATCGTGAGCGGCAAGCAGGACGTGGCAGGGGCCGCCGCCGAGGCCGCCCAGCAGATGGACGAGGCGTTCAGGAAGTGAGCGGCCCGACCACGGCGCCCGACGACCCCCAGCCGCCCGGCGCATCCGCCCCCGCGCCCGGCGCTTCCGCGCCGGGCGGGTCCGTGTCCGGCGGGTCCGTGTCCGATGCTTCTGCCTCCGGCGCTTCTGCGTCCGATGCGTTCGTGTCCGGCGCGTCCGCGTCCGATGCGTCCGTCTCCGGCGCTTCCGCGCCGGGCGGGTCCGTGTCCGGCGGGTCCCTCTCCGATGCGTCCCTCTCCGATGCGTCCGCCTCCGATGCGTCCGTCTCCGGCGGGTCCGGTTCCGCGGTCGGCGCTTCCGCTTCCGTCTCCGGCGGGTCCGGTTCCGCGGTCGGCGCGTCTGCTTCCGCCTCGGGCGGGTCCGCGTCTGCTTCCGCCTCGGGCGGGTCCGCTTCCGCTTCCGCCTCGGGCGGGTCCGCTTCCGCTCCTGCCTCCGGCGGGTCCGCTTCCGCGTCCGGCGCTTCCGCTTCCGCTTCGGCCGCCGTTTCATCCCGCCCGGCTGCCTTCCCGGCATCCGGCCGCCGCCCGGGGCGGGGGCGGCGCGGCCGGTGGACGCCCTGGCTGTATCTGGCGCCCGCGCTGGTCGTGCTGGCGGGGCTGCTGGTCTACCCCGTCTACCAGCTCGGGCTGATCTCCCTCCTGGAATACACCCAGGCCCAGGTCACCGGCGGTGAGCCCACCTCCTTCCAGGGCCTGGCCAACTACGCCGAACTGTTCGGCGACCCCGAGTTCTGGAGCGTCCTGCTGGCCACGGTGGTCTTCGCCGCCGCGTGCGTGCTGGGCACGATGCTGGTGGGCTGCTCGCTGGCCGTGCTGCTCACCCGCGTGCGGGCGGTGCCGCGCCTGACGCTGATGCTCGCGGCGCTCGGCGCCTGGGCCACGCCCGCGATCACCGGCTCGACGGTGTGGGTCTTCCTCTTCGACCCCGACTTCGGACCCGTCAACCGGGTGCTGGGGCTGGGGGACTTCGCCTGGACCTATGGCCGCTACAGCGCTTTCGCGCTCGTCTTCTTCGAGGTGGTGTGGTGCTCCTTCCCGCTGGTGATGGTGACGACCTACGCGGGAATCCGGGCCGTTCCCGGCGAAGTGCTGGAGGCCGCGGCGCTGGACGGCGCGAGCGTGTGGCGGACGTGGCGCAGCGTACTGGCGCCGATGCTGCGGCCCATTCTGATCGTGGTGACCATTCAGTCCATCATCTGGGATTTCAAGGTCTTCACCCAGATTTATGTGATGACGGGCGGCGGCGGCATCGCCAAGCAGAATCTCGTGCTGAACGTCTACGCCTATCAAAAGGCGTTCGCGTCCTCGCAGTACAGCCTCGGCTCGGCGATCGGAGTCGTCATGCTGGTGATTCTGCTGGGGGTCACGCTGCTGTATCTGAAACTGCTGCGCGGGAAAGGGGAGGAACTATGATCCCGAACGGTGCCGGGCGGCGCCGAAGAGTGGGCGCGAGCGGCGCGGAACGGCGCCCAGCGGTGAGCACGAGCGGTGCGCAACGGTGAGCGCGGCCGTCCCCGGCGCCCGGCGCCGGCCCCGCAGGCCCTGGCGGCTGGCCGCCGAGTGCGGGACCGTGCTGATCGCCGCCGTGGTCGCCTTCCCGCTGTACTGGATGGTGCTCTCCGCGTTCAAGCCCGCAGGTGAGATCCGCTCCGACCGGCCCGTGCCGTGGACACTCGCGCCGTCGCTGGACGCGTTCCGGCGGGTGTTCGGGCAGCAGGAATTCGGGCGCTATTTCCTCAACAGCGTGCTCGTCGCCGGAAGTGTCGTCATCGCCTCCGCGCTCATCGCCTTTCTCGCGGCGACCGCCGTCACCCGCTTCCGCTTCCGGCTGCGCACCACACTGCTCATCCTCTTTCTCGCCGCGCAGATGGTGCCGGTGGAGGCGCTGACCATCCCGATGTTCTTCCTCATGCGGGATTTCGGCGCGCTCAACACCCTGGGCTCGCTGATCCTGCCGCACCTGGCGTTCTCGCTGCCGTTCGCGATCTGGATGCTGCGCGGATTCGTGAAGGCCGTGCCCGAGGCGCTGGAGGAGCAGGCGTTCATCGACGGGGCGAGCCGTGCCCGCTTCCTGTGGCAGATCCTCTTTCCGCTCGTTCTCCCCGGGCTCGTCGCCACCAGTGTCTTCTCCTTCATATCCACCTGGAACGACTTCCTGTTCGCCAAATCGTTCATCATCAGCGCGACGGAGAACTCCACCTTGCCGATGGCGCTGCTGGTCTTCTTCGACACCGAAACCCCCGACTGGGGCGGGGTGATGGCCGCCTCCACGGTCATGACGCTGCCGGTGCTCGTCTTCTTCGTCTGCGTCCACCGGCGGCTGGTCTCCGGACTCGGCGGCGCCGTCAAAAACTGACCGCCCGAGGGCCGAGGACCCCCCAAGGGCCGCCCCCAAGGACTGCCCCCAAGGGCTGACCGCCCCCGAGGACCGACCACTGCCCAAGGGCTGACCGCCCCGAACTCCCGCTCCGGAGAGGAGCACGTGATGAGCTGGACCGGTCTCGTGCCGCGCCCGTCCGACGTCCAAGAGCGCGCGGGCGCCCCGTTCGTGTGGGACAGCGGCACCGCGCTCCTCGCCCGCCCCGGCACGCGCGCGGTCGCGCGCTGGCTGCGCGCGCAGGCCGCCCTCCCCTTCCACGAGGCGTCGGAGGAGCCGTTGCAGGAGCGGCAGCCCCGCACCACCGTCGAGCTGCGCCTCGGCTCCGGACTGCCCGACGGCGCCTACCGGCTGGACGTCACAGCCGAGCGCGCCCTGATCGAGGGCGGCGACGCGGCCGGGGTCTTCTGGGGCGCCCAGACCCTGCGCCAGGCGCTCCCGCCGGCCGCGCTGCGCCGTGCGGCGTCCACGGCCGCGTGGGAACTGCCCCCGGCCCGCGTCCAGGACGCGCCCCGCTTCGCCTGGCGGGGCCTCATGCTCGATGTGGCGCGGCACTTCACGCCCAAGGACGGGGTGCTGCGCATCCTGGACCTGCTCGCCGCGCACAAGCTGAACGTCCTCCACTTCCACCTGACCGACGACCAGGGCTGGCGCGTCCAGATCCACCGCTACCCCGCGCTGACCGAGGTCGGTGGCTGGCGGCCCCGCACGCGGGTGGGGCACCGCGCCTCGCCGCTGTGGGACGAGCGCCCGCACGGCGGCCACTACACCCAGGAGGACCTGCGCGAGATCGTCGCCTACGCCGCCGAGCGGCACATCACCGTCGTCCCCGAGATCGAACTGCCCGGCCACTCGCAGGCCGCCATCGCCGCCTACCCCGAACTCGGCAACACCGACGCCGTGGACACCGCCCGGCTCGGTGTGTGGACCGACTGGGGCGTGAGCCCCCATCTGCTGGCCCCCACGGACGACACCCTGCGCTTCTACGAACACGTCCTGGAAGAGATCCTCGACATCTTCCCCTCCCCCTTCATCCACATCGGCGGCGACGAGACCCCGAAGGAACAGTGGCGGGCCTCCGCCGTCGCGCAGGCCCGCCGGGTGTGCGAAGGGCTCGCCGACGAGGACGCTCTGCAGGCGTGGATGGTGCGCCACTTCGACCGCTGGCTCGCCGCGCGGGGGCGCCGCCTGGCAGGCTGGGACGAGATCCTGGAGGGCGGCACCCTGGCCGACGGGCTGACGCCCGGCGCCGTCGTCTCCTCCTGGCGGGGCTACGAGGGCGGTGTCACGGCCGCCAAGTCCGGCCACGATGTGGTGATGTGCCCCGAGCACCACGTGTACCTCGACCGCCGCCAGGCGCCCGGCGAGAGCGAACCGGTGCCGCTGGGGTACGTCGCGACGCTGCGCGACGTACACGGCTTCGAGCCGGTGCCGCCGGAACTCGCGGGCACGGAGCACGCCCGGCATGTGCTCGGCGTCCAGGCCAACATGTGGACGGAGTGCACGGAGAGCGCGCAGCGCGTGGACTACCAGCTCTTCCCCCGGCTCGCCGCGCTGGCCGAGGTGGCCTGGTCGGCGCGGCCCGGGGAACCGGGTGCGGAACCGGAGGAACCGGGTGAGCGGCGGACGTCGGGACGGGCGGGGGAGCGGCAGGAGGGGCGGCAGGTGGAGCGGGCGTACGCGGACTTCGAGCGGCGGATGACGGAGGCCCACTACGCCCGCCTCGACGCCCTCGGCGTCAATTACCGCCCGCCGACCGGCCCCCGCGCCTACGACCGCCGCCCCGGCATCCCGGGCCGTCCCCTGGGCTGAGGCCCTTTGGACCGGGCCCTTGGACTGCGGCCCTCTGGAATGCGCGGTGCCTGCCCCTGGTCGAGGGAAGATCGCCGGGCCGCCGTCCCGGACCCGTGCGCGGGGCGGCGCCCCCATGGCGGGGCGGGCCGGAAGTCCGCGGTCGGCCGGGCCAGGAAGTCCGTGGCGGGGCGGGCCGGAAGTCCGCGGCCGGGCGGGCCGGGAGTCTCCGCGAGACCCCGGGCGCATGCGGCGGGGAGCCGCCCTCGTGTCGTGCACCGGCCGAGATGTGCCAGAGTTGCCTCGTCCGGGCTGTGAGCACGTACCGTACGGCAGTGCAGCCGGGAGCCCGGGGATGTCGGGGAAGGGGCAGCTAGGTTGAGCACGCACGTACGGCACGCACCACACGGCGGCCAGGCCGCGGAGGCTGTGCCGTCTGTCATGCTGCCGACCACTTTGGACGAGGCCGTCTCGGCGCTCTCCTCGGTGCCCGCCGCCGTGCCCGTCGCGGGCGGCACCGACCTGATGGCCGACGTCAACTCCGGCCAGCTCCGCCCCGCCGCGCTCGTCGGCCTCGGCCGCATCAGCGAGATCCGCGGCTGGTCCTACCAGGACGGGCACGCCGTACTGGGCGCGGGGCTCACCCACGCGCGCATGGGCCGCCCCGACTTCGCCGCGCTGATCCCCGCGCTGGCCGCCGCCGCGCGCGCCGCCGGACCCCCGCAGATCCGGAACGCCGGGACGCTCGGCGGCAACGTCGTCAGCGCCTCGCCCACCGGGGACGCGCTGCCGGTGCTGGCCGCGCTGGAGGCCACGCTGTCGATCGCGGGGCCCGAGGGCGCCCGCCGCGAGCTGCCGGTCAGCCACCTGCTCGCGGGCATGGACATGCTCCAGCCCAGCGAGGTCGTCGGCTACGTGCGGGTGCCGCTGCTCTACGCGCCGCAGACCTTCCTCAAGGCCACCAGCAGGACCGGCCCCAGCCGCGCGCTCGCCTCGGTCGCCGTCGTACTCGACCCGGTGCGGCGCGGGGTGCGCTGTGCGGTCGGCGCCGTCGCACCGATGCCGCTGCGTCCGCTGGAGGCCGAGCGCTGGATCGCCTCGCTCATCGACTGGGACGGCGAACGGGGCCTCGCCCCCGAGGCGCTGACCGCTTTCGGGGAGTATGTGGCGATGGCGTGCATCCCCGATCCGGTGCCGGAGGAGGGCCCCGACGGTGCCCCCGGGCCCGTATCCGCGCTTCCGCCCGCGGCGCTGCACTTGCGGCGTACCGTGGCGACACTGGCCCGCCGTGGACTCGGGAGGGCTCTTTCATGAGCGGCACACCACACGACAACGGGAACGGGAACCGGAACGGGGGCGCGGACCCGCACGCAGGCGCGGGCCCGCAGGCGAACGTGAACGCGCACACGGACGAGAACGGCTACCCGTACCCGGACCCGCACCGGGACCGGGAGAGCTACCCCGGCGGTGACGGCTACCCGGGCGGCGACGCCTATCAGGGCGGGGAGGCGTACCAGGGCGGCGAGGGCTACCCGCAGGGCGGCGAGGGCTACCCGCACGCGCCGGGCGGCGAGGTCCACCCGGAGGCGTACGGAACGAACACCGACCCTTATGCCCGGTATGACCCCTACGCGGAACAAGTCCCGTACGGGCAGCATGTGCCCAGGAGTTGGGGTGGCGGCGAGTACGACGTGGACGCGACCGCATTCGTACAGCTGCCCGCCGGCGGCTTCCCCGAGAGCGGCGTCCCGCTCGCCGCGCCGGGCACCGGCCAGGGCGGCTACACCCCACCGGCCATCGACCCCGCCGAAGCGGGCGCGCACACCGCGCCCTTGACCCCCGCCGCGAGCACCGACCCCTCGGACACCGGCCAGTGGGTGCTGCCCTTCGCACCGGAGACGGCCCAGCCCGGTACCGGCCCGGGTGCCGGTGCCGGTGCGGAGTTCGGCCACGGCTACGGAGCGGGGTACGGGCACGGCCAGGGGTACGGGCACGGACCGGACCACGGTGCGGGCCACGACCCGCAGCACGGCGCGCGATACGGCGCGGAGACCGGCCTCGGCCCCCAGGAAGCGGACGCCGAAACGGAATCCGGCCACGGGCCCGGTGCCGGGCCCGGCACCGGCCCTGGTGTTTCAGCAGCCGCCGTGCTCGGACAGGGCGCCGCGGCGGCGCTCGCCGGTTCGCACGAGGCCCGCACCCAGCGCCGCCCGCTCGGCGCGGGCCCCGGAACAGGCGCCGGAACGGCCGCGCCCGATCCGGCCGCCGACGCGACCGGCAGCGGACAGGGAAAGAGTCAACGGCCGGAACCCGGCCAGGGGCAGAGCCGGGTCCGTGGCCACGGTCAGGAACATGGCCACGGCCAGGAGCAGAGCCACGGACAGACGCGGGACGGGCGGCCCGGCCCGGGGGATACGCTCGGTGCCGGAGTGCCGCTCGCCGGAGGACCCGGCGCTGACGAGGGATACACACCGCCCTCGTCCGCCGTACCCGCGCCCGGCCCCGGACACCTGCCCGCCGCCGAATCGCCGGGGCCGTGGAACCCGGCACCGCCACCCCCCGCGCCGCACTGGGGCGAGCCCCCCGTGCCCCACCCGGGCCCGGGGCCAGGCCAAGGCGGCCCCGACACCACCGCGGGCCCCGGCCCGCTGCCGCCGCAACAGCCGGGCCTGGTCTGGCCGTTCGCGCCGTCGGAAGGCGGCCCCGCCGTCGGTTCCCTCGGCGCGCTCGACTCCACCGCGCACCCCCCGGCCGCCCCGGGCGGCCCCGGCGTACCCACAACTCCCGGCGGCCCCGGCGGAACCGGGCCGGCGCCGGCCGAGTTGCCCGGGCAGCGCGACCCGTCGGCCGCCCCGCCCGCCCCGGCCCAGCCGGACGCCCAGGGCCCCGCGGACGGGCACGACACCCCGGTTGCCCCGGACGCCCCGCACACCGCGCGGACCACGGACGACAAGCTCGACCCCGGTACCCCCGCCGCCGGGCTCCCGGCATCCGGCGCCGCGTCGCCGCCCACCGCGCTGCCGCCCGAGCGTGCGCAGCCGGAAGCGGCACCGGGGTCGGATGCGGAACCGGCACCGGGGTCGGATGCGGAACCGGACACCGGGCCGGAGCAGGGCCCGGGTTCGGCGCAGGCGGCGCCGGGTACGGCGACCGGGCCAGTGAGCGTGCCCACGGGCGGCCCCGTGGGCGGGCCCAGGCCGGGCCTGATCCCCACGACCCCCTCGACTCCCGGCAGCGCGCCGCCCGTCGCGCAGGAGCCGTCACCCGCCGCCGAGCACGTCCCCGCGCCCGCGCCGGATCCGGAGCCCGCCTCCGGACCCGTACCGGACGCGGACACGGCAGCCCCGGAGACGGACACCGCGGATGCGTCCCCGGACGCGACGGTGGACGCCGACAGCCGCACCGGCACGGACACCGGGACCGACGCGGGTGCCAACCCCGACGCGGGTGCCCATACCGGCGCCGACGCGTCGGACGTCAACTCCCAGGCGGCGCAAGCCCACACGGCGGCAGCCGCGGAATCGGCATCCCCGGCACCGGAGTCCGGAGAGGCGGGAGAGGCCGGAGAGCCGGGCGAGGCCGGAGAGGGCGAAGACGCCGGGGCCCCCGGGGCGGACGCCACGGAGGCGGAGTCCGAGCGCCCGGAATCCGGGGGAGCGGACACCGACGAGCAGGAGACCCCCGAGGCGGAGGCCAGCGGGGCGGAGGCCAGCGGGGCCGAGGCCCACGCGGCGGACGGCGACCAGGACGCGGACGCAGGCGCCGTCGGGGACACCGAGGACGCCGGGGACGCCGAGGGCGTCGTGGACACCGGGGGCGCTGGGGACGAACACCCCCTGGTCTCCTACGTCCTGCACGTCAACGGCGCCGACCGGCCCGTCACCGGCGCGTGGATCGGTGAGTCGCTGCTGTACGTGCTGCGCGAGCGGCTCGGGCTGGCGGGTGCCAAGGACGGGTGCGCGCAGGGCGAGTGCGGCGCGTGCTCGGTGCAGGTGGACGGCCGCCTGGTCGCCGCCTGCCTGGTACCGGCGGCCACCGCGGCGGGCAGCGAGGTACGCACCGTCGAGGGCCTGGCGGCGAACGGGGTGCCCTCCGACGTCCAGTGCGCGCTGGCCGAGAGCGGTTCCGTGCAGTGCGGGTTCTGCGTGCCCGGCCTGGCCATGACCGTGCACGACCTGCTGGAGGGCAACCACGCCCCCAGCGAACTGGAGACCCGCAAGGCGATCAGCGGCAACCTGTGCCGCTGCTCCGGATACCGGGGCGTGCTCGACGCCGTGCGCACCGTCGTCTCCGAGCGAGCGGCCAAGGCCGAACGCGAAGCGGCCGAGGCCCAGGCCGAGGCGCACGCCCACGGCCCGGCCCCCGAGGCGCCGGGCCCTGCCGCGGCCCCGGCCCCGCACGCCGAATCCGCCAACGACACCTATGGCGGCGGCGGTTACCCCCACGGCCACGGCCCCGTACCCGGGCCCGGCCATGACGGCAACGGCGGCGGCGACGGCAATGGCGCCCACGGCAGCGCCGAGAGCGGCTACGAGACCGGCGCCTACCCGCAGGGGGGCGCGTACCCGCCCGGCGAGTACGGCGAGACCCCGCACGGCGACGCCCAGTACGGCCAAGAGCAGTACACCGAGGGGCAGTTCCCCCAGGGACAGTTCCCCCAGGACCAGTACGGCAGCGAGCAGTACGCCGACGACCAGTACGGCCAAGACCAGTTCGCGCAGGACCAGTTCGCGCGGGACCAGTTCGCGCGGGACCAGTACGGCAACGGCACCTACGGGGCCGGGGCGCACATCCCCCAGCAGGCGCGTCACCAGGACCGGGACGCGTGATGCGAGCAGGCGTGCGGCGAGCAGGACACCCCACCCACACCCGGCGCGCGTCCCACGCGGCAGCGGGCGGCGGGCACCAGCACGGCGCGGCGGGCGCCCGGCACAGAAAGGCGGCGGTATGACGGAGACGGCTGACGGCCACCCCGGCGCCGGCCCCGGCACGGGCTCCGGCGCCGCCACGGCGACCCCCGCCGGAGGCACCCCGTTGCCCACCGGCTCGCGCAACGCGCCCGAGCCGCACGGGCTCGGCGCCTCCGTCATGCCCACCGACGTCTACGCCAAGGCGCAGGGCACCTTCCCCTACGCGGCCGACCTGTGGGCCGAGGGGCTGCTGTGGGCCGCGGTGCACCGCTCCGCGTACCCGCGCGCGCGGATCGTGTCCATCGACACCGAACCGGCCGCCGCCATGCCCGGCGTGCACGCCGTGGTGACGCACGAGGACGTGACGGGGGACTCCTCGCACGGCCGGAAGATCGCCGACCAGCCCGCCTTCGCGCGCGACGAAGTGCGCTACTTCGGCGAGCCGATCGCGGCCGTCGCCGCCGACCACCCGGACACCGCCCGGCTGGCCGCAGCCGCCATCGTCGTCGAGTACGAGGTGCTGGAGCCGGTCAGCGACCCGGAGAAGTCCTTCGAGTCCGAGCCGCTGCACCCTGACGGCAACCTGCTGCGCCACATCCCGCTGCGCTACGGCGACCCGGACGCCACCGGCGAGGTCGTCGTCGAGGGGCTGTACCGCGTCGGCCGCCAGGACCCCGCGCCGATCGGGGCCGAGGCCGCGCTGGCCGTGCCCCGGCCGGACGGCGGCGTGGAGATCTACACCGCCTCCACCGACCCGCACACCGACCGCGATCTGGCCGCCGCCTGCTTCGGGCTGCCGCCCGAGCAGGTCAAGATCGTGGTGACCGGGGTGCCCGGTGCCATGGGCGACCGCGAGGACGCCGCGCTCCAAGTCCCGCTGGGGCTGCTGGCGATGCGCACCGGCTGCCCCGTGAAGGTCGCGCTGACCCGCGAGGAGTCCTTCCTCGGCCACGCGCACCGCCACCCCACCCTGCTGCGCTACCGCCACCACGCGGACGGCGAGGGCAAGCTGGTCAAGGTCGAGGCGCAGATCCTGCTGGACGGCGGCGCCTACGCCGACACCTCCTCCGACGCGCTGGCCGCCGCCGTCTCCTTCGCCGCCGGGCCGTACGTGGTGCCGCACGCGGTGATCGACGGCTGGGTGGTGCGCACCAACAACCCGCCCTCGGGCCATGTGCGCGGCGAGGGCGCCATGCAGGTGTGCGCCGCGTACGAGGGCCAGATGGACAAGCTCGCCGAGCGGCTGGGCCTGGACCCGGCCGAGGTGCGGATGCGCAACGTGCTGGCGACCGGCGACCTGCTGCCCACCGGCCAGACCGTCACCTGCCCGGCGCCGGTGGCCGAACTCCTCACCGCCGTACGGGAGACGCCGCTGCCCCCGCTGCCCAAGGACGCGCCCGAGTCCGACTGGCTGCTGCCCGGCGGCCCCGAGGGCGCGGGCGACCCGGCCGCCGTGCGGCGCGGGGTGGGCTACGCGCTCGGCATGGTGCACATGCTCGGCGCCGAGGGCACCGACGAGGTGTCCACGGCCACCGTCAAGGTCAGCGGCCCCGTCGCCACGGTCATGTGCGCGGCGGTCGAGTCGGGCCAGGGCTTCGACACCCTGGCGCGGCAGATCGTGCAGGAGACCCTCGGCCTGGACGAGGTGCACATCGCCTCCGTGGACACCGACCAGCCGCCCTCCGGCGCCAGCGGGCGCGGCCGGCACACCTGGGTGTCGGGCGGAGCGGTCGAGCGCGCGGCCAAGATGGTGCGCACCCAGCTTCTCCAGCCGCTGGCGGCGAAGTTCGGGATGTCCACGGAGCTGCTGTCGATCGCGGACGGCAAGATCACCTCGTACGACGGGGTGCTGTCCACCACCGTCGCGGAGGCCCTGGAGGGCAAGGAGCTGTGGGCGACGGCGCAGTGCCGCCCGCACCCGACCGAACCGCTGGACGAGGCGGGCCAGGGCGACGCGTTCGTCGGCCTCGCCTTCGCCGCCGTCCGCGCGGTCGTGGACGTCGATATCGAACTGGGCTCCGTGCGCGTGGTCGAGGTCGCCCTCGCGCAGGACGTGGGCCGCGTCCTCAACCCCCGCCAGCTGCGGGCCCGTCTGGAGGCGGGCGTCACCCAGGGCATCGGCACGGCGCTCACCGAGCACCTGCGGGTCGCCAAGGGCGTGGTGCGCCACCCGGATCTGACGGCCTACGCGCTGCCGACCGCGCTGGACGCGCCGGACATCCGCATCGTGGAACTGGTCGAGGAGCGCGACGTGGTGGCCCCGTTCGGCGCCAAGCCCGTCTCCTCGGCGCCGGTCGTCACCACCCCGTCCGCGGTGGCGGCGGCGGTACGGGCCGCCACCGGCCGCCCCGTCAACCGCCTCCCCATCCGTCCCCAGGCGGC
This sequence comes from Streptomyces axinellae, assembly GCF_039532135.1. Classification (NCBI taxonomy): domain Bacteria; kingdom Bacillati; phylum Actinomycetota; class Actinomycetes; order Kitasatosporales; family Streptomycetaceae; genus Streptomyces; species Streptomyces axinellae. Next base: position 258,731 of record NZ_BAAARJ010000009.1, on the reverse strand, counting down.
GGTCGGCGCCCAGCAGCACTCCGGCTGAGCACGCCCTCTTCGGGCCCGAAGAGGGCGATCCGAAGGGGGCGCGGGGAACTGCGCGGCCGGCGACTACGGACCTGCACGCTCCATGGCGGGGTCGGGGGCAGCCCCTGCTCAGCACCGGATCGTGAGCAACAGCTCGGCACCGGGAAAGAGAGCAACAGAAAATCTGCCGGGCCCGCCGGCCAGGCATCACCGCTCCGGCGCGTCCGCGAGGAAATCCTCCACCAGCGGACGCAGCATCTCCGGCTCGTCCACCCACGGATAGTGGCCCACCCCGTGCAGGGGGCGCAGCCGCGCGTGCGGGAAGCAGGCCGCGACCGCCTCGCCCGCGCGCATCCCGGTGATGGCGTCCAGGTCGCCCGTGACGACCAGCACGGGGGCGCGCACCGCGCTCAGCCTGCCCAGCAGCGCCAGCCGCTCCTCCTCGCCCACGCCCTGCCAGAACGCGGCGCGCGGCACCGGGTTGAGCTGTTCGCCCTCGGCCGCCGCGTGCTCCTGCTGGGGCAGCTCCCAGCGGCCGTACGCCATGGGCGCGGCGCGCAGCAGCAGTCCGCGGATCTCGTCCAGGTCGGTGGCGTGGCCGAGGAGTTGTACGGCGACGTAGGCGTCCTCCCACCAGTCCTCGTCGGCGGCCCGCGACTCGAAGATCTGCCGTGCGTCGTCGGGGAGTTGGTTCTGGAGGCGGGAGCCGGGGTTGAGCAGTACGAGGTGGCTGAGGCGGTCGGCGTAGCGAGCCGCGTACGCCTGCGCGGTGGCCGCCGCCGCGTCGTGCGCGAGGAGCGCGAAGCGCTCCAGGCCCAGGTGTGCGCGCAGGGCCTCCAGGTCCTCGGCGTGGGCGGTGAAGGCGTAGGCGGCTGGGTCGGCGGCGGGTGGGGAGTCTCCGGTGCCGCGCATGTCGGGGACGATCAGCGTCCGGTAGGCGCCGAGCCCGCCCAGGTCTCCCAAGTAGGCGGCCTCGCGCGCCGGGCCGCCCGCCAGGCAGACCAGGGGCGGGGTGCCGGGCGCGCGGCCGTCCCCGGCTCCGGCCCCGGGGTGGGCCCCGATATCAGGGCGGGTTCCGGTGTCGTGGCGGGTTCCGGTCCCGGCCGGGTCGGCGGTCCGGACGTGGTAGGCGAGCCGTGCTCCGTCGTAGGAGGTGAAGTGCGGCATGCGTACCAGTTTGCCGCCAGGGATGCGAAGGCCGTGCAACCAAAGGTGGTCTTCGTGTGTCTGAAGTGTCGTACGTTCAGATTGCAATGGGCGTACGATTACCGTGCGCTCCCGGTACCATGCGGGCTGACCCCCCGTCACACACTTGCCGGATCCCGCGCTTCGACCAGCAGGAGGACAAGTGGCTCAACGGACACACGCCGCAGCCATCCGCACCGTCGCCCGCGTCGTAGGCGTGTCGGCGCTGGTGGCCGGAACCGCGTTCGCCGCCGTGACATCGTCGGGCGCCGGGCAGCAGAAGGACACCGCCCTCGCGGCGAAGGGCAAGGCCGGCAAGGCGGCGGCCTTCAAGACCGACTTCAACGGCGACGGCTACGCCGACACCGTCAGCTCCGCCCCCCGGGCGCCCATCGGCAAGAAGCACGACGCCGGCTTCATCACCATCTCGTACGGCTCCGCCAAGGGCGCCAGCACCACCCACCGCCAGATCTTCAGCGCCAACACCAAGGGCGTGCCCGGCGAAGCCACCAACAGCGGCCGGTTCGGCGAATCGAGCGTGGCCCGCGACTTCGACGGCGACGGCATCACCGACCTCGCCCTCACCGACGCGGGCAAGGTCATCATCCTGTGGGGCGCCAAGGGGAAGACCCTGAAGTCCGCCGCGGCCGAAGAGGCCGGCGTCGTGGTCCCCGGCGTCAACTCGGTACGCGCCCTGGCGGCGGGCGACTTCAACGGCGACGGCAAGGCCGACCTGGCCGTGGACGGCAACGGCAGCAAGGTCAACGTGCTGTACGGCGGCTTCGGCCGGGACGGCAAGCCTGCCAAGACCTCCGAGTCCGACACCGGCCACGAGTTCGGCGCCGACAAGCTGATCTCCGGCGACGTGACCGGCGACGGCGTCGATGACCTGGTCACCACCCACTCCTTCGAGGAGAAGTCCGAGAAGAGCGAGTTCTTCAAGGGCACCAAGGACGGGCTGGAGGCCAAGTCCAAGCCCACCGACGACGCGGAGACCGGCGTCATCGCCGACGTCAACAAGGACGGCTTCGGCGACCTCGTCATCCGCACCGTGCCCGGCGGCGTGCTGGAGGACCTCCCGTACGACCACGGCACCCTCAAGGTCATCTACGGCACGGCCGACGGCCTCGGCACCAAGACCACCAAGATCACCCAGAACAGCCCCGGCGTGCCCGGCTCCAACGAAAAGGGCGACGAGTTCGGCAAGGCCCTCGCCGCCGGTGACGTCAACGGCGACGGCTACGCGGACATCGCCGTCGGCGCCCCCTATGAGGACATCGGCAAGAGCAAGGACGGCAAGGACACCGGCGCCGTCGTCCTGCTCCTGGGCGGCAAGAAGGGCCTGACCGGCACCGGTTCGCAGGCATTCCACCAGAACACCAAGGGCGTGCCCGGCGCCATCGAGGCCGACGACCGCTTCGGCTCGGCCGTCTCCCTCGGCGACACCGACAACGACGGCCACGACGACCTCGCGATCGGCGCACCCGGCGAGGACGGCTCCGGCGACGAGGCGACGGACGCGGGCGCCGTGTGGGTGCTGCGCGGCTCGGGCTCCGGCCTGACCACCAAGGGCGTCATCTCCTACGGCCCCAAGACGCTGGGCGCCCCGGAGGACCACTCGGCCCTGGGCACCAGCTTCTCCCACTGATCGGGGTGAGTTGATCCCGCCGCGTTGATCCCGTCGGAGGCGGTTCGCGATGAACCGCCTCCCGGCCGCGGAGCCTTGAGCCCCCGCCCACCCTCAACCGGGGTGGACGGGGGCTCACTTGTGTGCGGGGGCGGTCGCTGTTCCCGTCGCCGGGGTGATCCTGGGAGGCGTACCGTCCGAGTGCCCAGGCGTGCGAAGAGCCCACCCCCGAAAGGGACCACCCCTCATTTTCGTCACCGGTTTGACCGGTGACGCTCGCGCGCCCTACCTCGGCCGACGACGAGCAGGAGGTTCGGGCCCCGTGCCCGTGACTGCCCGCGGTGGAACCGTTGCTGATGGTGCGTCAGTTGCTCCGTGAGGGGCGGGACGCGCGTAGATTTCATTGTCATGTTTCGGCCATCTCGTTAGTCTGACCGGGCTCGTGGCGTCCGGAGCCGCGTCCACTGGCCGTCGCCGTGCACGCGTCGGCCCCGTCCCCCCACGGTTCGGTCCATCACCGCTTCCCCCCACCACCTTCGGGAGCAGTCATGTCCCCCCTGCCCTCCACGCGCTCAGTCACCGGATCGCGGAGATCCGGCCGAGTGCCCGCCGTCGCGGTGGCACTCGCGGTACTCGCCTCCGGAGCGCTGCTCGCCACCGGCACCACGGCGACGGCCGGGCCGGCCGAGAAGGCGCGTCCCGCTGGCCCCACCATGAACGACTCGTTCGCCTCGGCGGCCGAGGAGTACGGCGTTCCGCGCGACGTGCTCGTCTCCCTCGGCCACAGCGAGACCCACCTCGACGGCCACGACGGCAAGCCCAGCCAGGCCAACGGGTACGGCGTGATGCACCTGGTCAGCAACCCCGCGCGGCACACCCTGGAGAAGGCGGCGAAGCTCACCGGCCGGCCGGTGGCCGAGCTGCGCGAGGACACCGACGCCAACATCCACGGCGGGGCCGCCGTACTGCGCGCCTACGCCGACCAGCTCGGTATGGACGCGGCCGAACGCGGCGACACCGACGCCTGGTACCCGGCCGTCGCGCGCTACGGCGGTGCGAGAGGGGCGACGGCGCGGCTGTACGCGGACGATGTCTACACGTTCCTCGCGAAGGGCGTGCGCGGGAAGGCGCCCGACGGTGAGCGCGTCTCGGTGCGCGCGCGGCACATCGCCCCCGACACGTCGAAGGTCGCCAAGTCGGGCCCGGAGGCGAAGAGTCCGGACTACCCGGACGCCAAGTGGGCCGCCGCTCACGCCAACAACTTCGCCACCGGCCGGACGGAGCAGCTCAACAAGATCATCATCCATGTGACCCAGGGCTCCTACGCCGGCTCCATCAGCTGGTTCCAGAACCCGGACGCACAGGTCAGCTCCCACTACGTGGTGCGCTCCAAGGACGGCGAGGTCACCCAGACGGTGCGCGACGGCGACACCGCTTACCACGCGCGCAGCGCGAATGCCTCCTCGGTGGGCATAGAGCACGAGGGCTACGTCGATGACCCGTCCTGGTTCACCGACGCGATGTACCGCTCCTCCGCCGAGCTGACCCGCCACCTCGCCGACGAGCACGGCATACCCCTGGACCGCGACCACCTCATCGGCCACAGCGAGGCCCCCGGAAACGATCACACGGACCCCGGGCCGCACTGGAACTGGGACACGTACATGAAGCTTGTGAAGGGCTGAGAGCAGGGGCGCGCCGAAGAGACGGGGCTCGTACGCCGACGGCCCGGACCGACTGGGCCGGGCCGTCGGCGTACGAGCATCACCGTCGCGCGGCAGGAGACTCGCTGTCCCGCAGCCGGAGGCCCACCGTCCCGCGGGAGGGGGGGCCGTCGCCGCCGCAGCCGTGCAGCCGCGGCCACCCTCCCCCCACCACCCCGCCTGCGGCTCCGGTCAGGACCGGCCTCCTCGCCCGCGCCCTCGCCCGTCCCCTTCCGGGGGCCTCGGCGCAGCGCCAGGGGGGTGTGCCGTGCCCTGGGAGGGGGACGGGGGCGACTGGGGCGGCCGTTGGTTCGAAGAAGGCACCGGGAAGGGGATGCCGACGAAGGTCTGAGGCAGGGCCGCCGCCCTGGCCGCCGCGGCCACGCTCGGGGACATGGGGGGCGGAGGGCCCACGGGTCCTTGCAGGGCCGAGTTGAGGGAGGGCAGGGTGTGCTGAGAGGCCCCCGACCGGTATCCCCGGGCCCGGACCTGCGGCTGCACCCGTGGATCGTTCGCCCGGTCGAAGACACTCATGTCCAGGCCCGTGAACTGCGGGTCCACCGGTCTGACGAGGTAGATCTTGTGGTAGGCGGCATTGCGCATGTACGCGCGCGAGGCCGCCTGGGGCGAGGCCCGCAGACTGCCGCCGTCGGTCAGCATTCCGTCCACAGCGGCAAGGGCGGCAGACGCGTCGATGAACTCGGCCGGGCTGGTCATCACACGCCCCTTGAAGCACCAGTTCTCCAGAGCGTTCTTGAGTAATACCGTGTTGCCGGGGACGCTGACATTGCCCTCCATGGGGTGGAGCTCCAGCTCACCTATTCGGTATGCGGGAGTCCCGGGGACTCCGATCTGCTGCAAGTTGTAATCAATTTTCAGAGCGTTGATCACGTCTTGTGTCGAGTAGTCCACCGGCATGCGGCCAAGCTCCTCAAGCGGTCGGCGTCGTGTTGCTCCGTCAACCTCTCCCAACGGATCCGCGGCCGGGAGGGTTCAGGCGGTCCCGGCGGCGCAACCGGAAGGGAGGTCCGTTGCGGTACCGGTCGCCGCCGGCCGCCTCGGCCCCGGCCTCGCCGACCTCCCTGACGGGTGCCGCGTCAAGGCGACTGCCGGCCGTTCTGTTACCTGTTACTGGTTACCCGTTGAACCAGTTCCCGCGCGGGGACGTTGTGGCCTGGGGAAGGGTCACACGAAGTCGGCGGCCCCGAAGCTCCGAGCAGCACGCCCGGCACTTCTCGGGTATCCGGCTGCGGCATGAAAAGGAGAGTCGGCGACAATGGATTCTCGCGGCGGCGGTTCCAGTGGTTCCGGCGGTTCCGGCGACCAAGGCCGATCGAACTTTTACACCCCTGAGCAGCGAGCTGCTCTCATGTACGTTAACCGGCTGCGCTATGAAAATGTGCAGGAGCGCGGTCTTGAGCGCTACATTAGCGACAACGGGCTGGGCGTCATGCAGCGCCATTTCGATGGCGCGGAGGCGGCGATGGAGGGTGTCAGGCAGACCCTGTCCGACGTTGTACATGCCGGCGAAAGGAGGGACCAGGAGGCTCACGCGGAGGCAGCGACCCGGCACCATCAAGCCGTTGCGGAGTGGGTGGACCGCGGGACGGTCTTCCACGAACGTGCGAGGCGACATCTGGATGCCCGGGACGAGCAACAGGGTGTCACCCAGCGGAACGCCACCCAACCGGAGGCCGCCGAGCGGCAGATGGCCCAACAGCCTGCGGCCCCGCAGTTCGGAGCGGGAGGAGGGAATCCCCTGGCCCAGTACCAGGCCGACCTCTGGGGTATGTACGAAGACAACGCGGCACGGCTCGCAGGGATGGAGGCTGATCAGCCCCCGGGACAGAGCCAGTGGCCCGCCGAGCGCTTCGCGCCAGCCAATGCGGTGATGTCGGGTGGATTGGTGGACCCACAGCCCGCGGATGAACAGTTCCTCAGCGCTGAGGACTACGCCTCCCTCTTTGAATCCATGCGTTTTGACGCGGCGGCTCCGGCCCAACCGTCGGTGGACCAAGCGCCCATGACTCCGGGGATCGCGGCACCCGTTCCCGTCTTCCAACCGCCCATGGATTCAGGCATTCTGGCAACAGCGCCTGTGCCCGCAGCTCAAGCAAATGTGGCGCAAGCGCTGGCGGGAGAGCAGAATTACTACGGCCGGCAACCGCGAAATCCGCGTGTCCGAACGGATAACGCCGGCAATGCCAATGGCTCCGGCAACAGCTACGCCAATGCTCCCCATCGCCCCTCATCGAGCACGTCACCGCGCCGCAGCTCTTCCCCGGGCAGGTGAGCGCCTGACCGGGCTCCGGAACGGCCCGCCGGGGCCAGGCGGCCCCTTCTCGCCGGATCGGGCGCCCCCGGTGGGCGGGGGTCGAATCCCCACAAATGAACACGTGGCCCCCGGCCCGAATGAGAAGTGGGGCATGTGCATGAAGCCCGTGAGGGCTCAACGGAAAGTCTTGCAGCGGCCCGTTATCAGTGCAGCATTCCTGGTCACGGGCCGCTTCGGCTCCCGGATCCGCGCTCTCCGCTTACGCGGCCACCGCGCCAATGCGAGTGCTTCCGCAGCCAGTTGAACCGGCTTTCGTGCGGGGACGTAGTCGCACGTGCAAGGTTCCCGCGGAGATGGCGGGTCCGAAGCCCCGGAGAGTGCCACCGGGAGCTTGCGGGAGTCCGTCCGCATCAAGGAGAAGGAGAATCAGCGAGAATGCCTCCCCCCGAAGGATCCATGTATTCCAGCGGTTTGGAAAATACGGGCATGTATGACGCTTCACAGGAAGATGACATACGTCTCGTTGCTGAGTATGCCGAGCGAAACGAGAGGCGCGGTTTCCGGGCTCGTTACGCGGGTGAGTATGAGCAGCCGGATCCAGAAACGCAAAGACTGTGGGACAATGCGGATGCAAGCTTGCAGCAGTTCCGGGAGACAGCGTGGGATGTTAGATATGCCTGGAACGCCCGGAATCAGGCCGCACTCGATCTGCAGGATCACCCACGGTCGAGGACCAGGAGGGAGAACTATGATCAGGCCGATCGTGAGTATAACGAAGCAGGGAGGGTGCATGATCGAGCCTCTTTGCGGTGGATCACAGACGGATGGAATTTCCATCAAGCTGTAGAGCAGGCCCTCGACGTGCGGGACAGGGACATCCGCCAGACCCTGACGGACCCGAACGCGAACGATAGGATCCGGCAGTGGGCGACCACACAGTGGGCATCGATCCCGGATCCGAATGAGCGCGCGGCCGTGTACTCACAGCCCACCGCTCAGCAGTTCGCGGTGTCCCAGCAGTTCACGCCGCAGCAGCAAATCAGTCCCGCCCTTGCCGGGTACAGGGCTGCTCTCACAGAGTTGGCGAACGAGAATGAGGCCGCGCTGCAACGAGAGCTGCAACGAGAGTCGGCGGCGGGCGCCGACGCTCCGCAGCCTTTCGCGGACGTCGGATCGGCCTCGCCCATGCAGGTGGACGGGAATCCTCTGGCTGCCTACATGGCCTCCATAGGGCGACGGCGGGCTGAGGTCGCGGCGGAACTGGCGCAACTGCCGCCCGCGCCGACGAACGTGGCCCGAACGCTGACGAGCCAACGGGAGGCAACTCCGTCGGCCCCGCCACAGGAGCGGGAACGGCGTAACGCTCGCGATCCTCGCGACGGGGAGCGCCACCACCGCCGCAACCGCGACCGTCGCGACAACAACGGATCCTCACAGAACGGATCACGTCGCTCCCGGCGTAGCTGAGGCGGCGTCGGCGGAAGCCGATGAAAACCGGTAGTCCCCGTACCAGCACAACCGCGCGGCTGGAAACCCGCGCGATCGACAACGGGCGGCACCGCACGTGTCCACCGACAGAGGGCCATATGACCACCGGCCGCCGGCCATGGACCGTGCGGCCCTGATACCTGTGTGCGGCGTACGGCGCAGACCACGTCGGGCCCGCACCGGCCGGTGACTACGGTCACACCAATCCCCGGGCCCGCGTCGGCCACGACGCCCCGCACCCGCCACCGCGTACGACCAGCGCGGTAGCGGGTCGTAGGGGTCTAGGTCCAGCGGACCAGGGATTCCGGCCCCCCGGTAGGAGCCAGCGGCCACGTGTGCCTCTTACCTTGGGGGCATGGCAGCGAACGAGAACGGGGTCGCCGGGGACGCCCGGATGGAGAGCGCGCAGGCGTGGGGCGCGCCTCCGGGGCCGGGGGCCACCTCTTCGGGCCCGGGAGCCTCGCTCCCGGGCCCGAAGGACATACCTCCGGTCCCGGGAGCCTCCCCCGTACCGGAGAGCACGAAGGTGCCGGAGAGCACGCCGGCGCTGGAGACCACCTCGGCCGCACTCCGCACGGAGACCGTGCTGAGCCGCCCCTACCGAGCGCTGACGTCCGGCATCGTCTCCGTCGTGCTGCTGATCGCCTTCGAGGCGACCGCAGTGGGGACGGCGATGCCCGTCGCCGCCGACGAGCTGAACGGCATCTCTCTGTACGCGTTCGCGTTCTCGGCGTTCTTCACCACGTCCATCGTCGGCATGGTCGGCTCGGGGCAGTGGTGTGACCGGCGGGGGCCGCTGCCGCCGCTGGCGACCGGGATCGTCGGCTTCGCGGCCGGGCTCGTGCTGTCCGGGACCGCCGCGACGATGTGGATCTTCGTGCTGGGCCGGGCCGTTCAGGGTGTCGGCGGCGGGCTGGTGATCGTCGCGCTGTACGTCACCGTCAGCCGTGCCTTTCCCGAGCGGCTGCGGCCGACCGTCATGGCCGCGTTCGCCGCGTCCTGGGTGGTGCCGTCGGTCGTCGGGCCGCTGATCTCCGGAACGGTTACCGAACACCTGGGCTGGCGCTGGGTGTTCCTCGGTATTCCGGTGCTGGTGGTGCTGCCGCTCGTCGTGATGCTGCCGCCGCTGCGGCGGGCGGCGTCCGGGCCGCCCGAGGGGGCGAAGCCGCCGGGGCCCGCCGACCGGCGGCGGGTGCGGCTCGCCGTCGCGGTGGCGCTGGGTGCGGCGCTGCTCCAGTACGCGGGGCAGGACCTGCGGTGGATCGCCGTGGTACCGGCCGCGCTCGGCGCCGCGCTGCTCGTACCGTCCGTACGGGCGCTGCTGCCGCGCGGCACCGTACGCGCCGCGCGCGGGCTGCCCGCCGTTGTGCTGCTGCGCGGCATGGCCGCCGGGGCCTATGTCGTGGCGGAGAGCTTCATACCGCTGATGCTGGTGACGCAGCGGGGGCTGTCGGTCACCATGGCGGGGCTCACGCTCGCGGCGGGGGGCGCGTTCTGGGCGCTGGGCTCCTTCGCCCAGTCGCGGCCCCGCCTGGAGCCGCAGCGGGAGCGGCTGGTGCGCACCGGCATGGTGCTGGTCACCTTCGCCATCGCCTACTCGCCGCTCGTGCTGGTGCACTCCGTTCCGGTGTGGACGCTGGCCCTCGCCATGGCGCTGGGCTGCCTGGGGATGGGGATGGTCATCTCGTCGCTGAGTGTGCTGCTGCTGCGGCTTTCCGCTCCGGAGGAGGCGGGGCGCAATTCCGCCGCGTTGCAGCTGTGCGACGGGTTGTCCAATGTGCTGCTGCTCGCCCTGACGGGGGCGGTGTTCGCCGCGCTGGGCGGGGGAGCGGTGAGTGTGGGGGCCGGTGCGCATGGGGGCGGGGCCGGGGTTGCGGATGGCGCTCGGCCCGGGGCGTTCGTGGCCGTCTACGCCGTGTCGGCGGTGGTCGCCCTGGCGGGGGTGGGAGTGGCGGGGCGGATACGGAAGTAGGCCGCCGCGGCGTGCATCCCGTGCATCCCGTGCATCCCGTGCGCGCCCGTACGGATCCGTGGTGGCTGCCGGGCGGAGGCCCGTACGGGCCGGTCGGGGGCGCCCGGGCGCCGCTGCCGGGGTGATCCAAAAGCTGAGGGAGGGGGTTGTCGCGGGGGGTGAAAATTCGCTTATGGTTCGGGCATGTTCGACTCGCGGCACATCAAGACCTTCCACGAAGTGGTGCGCGCCGGTTCGTACTCCGCTGCCGCGCGGGCCCTCGGCTACACGCAGCCCGCCATCACCCAGCAGATGAAGGCGCTCGAACGGTCCGTGGGCACGCCCCTGTTCGTGCGGGTCGGACGGCAGATGCGGCTGACCGAGGCCGGGGAGACGCTGGCCCGGCACTCCGAGGTGATCCTCGACAGCATCAGCACCGCCCAGCAGCAGATGTCCTCGCTCACCAGGCTGCGGGCGGGCAAGGTCAGCGTCTGTGCGTTTCCGAGTGCGGGTGCCACCCTCGTGCCCGAGGCGCTCGCCCGGCTCGCGAGCGGACACCCCGGCGTACGGGTCGAGCTTCAGGAGGGCGAGCCGCCCGAGTCGCTGCGCCGGGTGGTGCGCGGGGAGTGCGACATCACGCTCGCCTTCACCTACCCGGGGCTGCGCGAACAGGTGCCGCCGGAGCTGGTGGAGATCCCGCTGCTGGAGGACCAGCTCACCGTGCTGCTGCCGACCGGTCACCCGATGGCCCGGCGCCGCGCCGTCAAACTGGGCGACCTGGCCCAGGAGCGCTGGATCGCGGGCTGCCTGCGCTGCCGCGCCAACTTTCTGCACGAGTGCGCGGAACTCGGGTTCGCGCCCGATATCGCCTTCACCACCGACGACAACCTCGTGGTGCAGAGCCTGGTCGCCGAGGGGCTGGGCATCGCGATGATGCCGGGGCTCGTGCTCTCCTTCCTCGTCCACCAGAAGGTCACCGGGCGCGCCCTGGACCCCGCCTCGCGCCGCCGGGTGTCCGCGTACGTGCTGCGCGAGCACCTGGAGATACCCGCGACCGCGCTGGTGCTGGACGCGCTGCGGGGGGTGGCGGAGCGGCGCGTCGGCTGTTGAGGGGGCGCGGGGCCGACTGCTGAGGGCCTGCGGCGAACCATAAGCGCGAGGCACGGTCGGCCCAACAAAACGTCGTTGGACGTGATACGTGACCGGCACCACGCTGCCGGTATGGCTGCGACGACCGAGACCTCACCCGCCCGCGTGGCGCCCGCGACGGAGCGGCTGCGCACCCTCGTCGAGGACGTGCGCGAGGCCGTCGGGCGGGGGCTGCCCCCGGACGTGACCGCCTACCTGGTCGGCGAGCGGCTCGCGCCGCACCTGGGCGCCGGGGATCTGCTCACCCCCGTCCAGTGCGAGCCCGACCCCGCGCGCTACCGCCAGCACCTGCTGCACGCCGAGAGCGACGGCAGTTTCTCCGTCGTCGCGCTGGTGTGGCTGCCGGGGCAGGGCACCTCCATCCACGACCACGTCTCCTGGTGCGTGACCGGTGTCCACCAGGGCGAGGAACACGAGCGCCGCTACCGGCTGCTGCCCGCCGAGACCGCCGGGGGCACCGCGCGGCTCGTCGCCACCGAGGACGTGGTCAACCCGGCCGGCTCGGTGTGCGGGTTCGCGCCGCCCGGCGATATCCACCGGGTGTGGAACGGGTGTTCCGGCAACGGGAAGGGGGGCGGGGACGAGGCCGCCGTCGCCGTCTCGCTGCACGTGTACGGGGCCGACATCTCGCGGCTCGGCAGCAGCGTCCGCCGGGTCTACGACCTGCCCGCCGACGCCTGATGGCGCTGCTGGGACAGCCCGCGCGATCCGGTGGGCCCACCGGGGCCGACGGGTCCACCGGGGCCGACGGGTCCACCGGGGCCGGCGGGTCCACCACCTCCACGGCATCCGGCGGCGGCGGGCGCGGGACGGCGGGCCCGGTGTCCGGTGGGCCCGCGCCGCGCCGCCTCAGCAAGCTTCCCGGGCTCGCGCTGGCGGCGTTCGGCGTCGTGGCGGCCTCGGCCCTCCATCTGCTGGTGCCCGCCGTGCCGATGCTGACGGCCGCCGTCGTGCTGGGCATCGCGGCGGCCCACCTGCCCGGCGTCCGGGGCCTGGTACGCGGCCCGGCACGTTCCGGGCTGACGCTCGCCGGGAAGCGGCTGATGCGGATCGGCATCGTCCTGCTCGGGCTCAAACTCGCCCTGAGCGACGTGCTCGGGCTCGGTTGGGCGACGGTCGCGATGGTGGCGGGCGTCGTGGCCGCCACGTTCTTCGGCACCGTATGGCTGGGCCGCAAGCTCGGACTGCCCGGCGACCAGCCCGTCCTCATCGCCACCGGCTACTCGATCTGCGGGGCGTCCGCGATCGGCGCCGTCAGCGATGTGCGCGGCAGCGAGGAGCGGGACGTCGCCACCTCCGTCGCCCTCGTCACCTTGTGCGGCACGCTCGCCATCGCCGTCCTGCCCCTGCTGCACCACCCGCTGGGCCTGGACGACGGCCAGTTCGGCCGCTGGGTCGGGGCCGGCGTGCACGATGTGGGCCAGGTCGTGGCCACTGCCCAGACGGCGGGCCCTGACGCGCTCGGCCAGGCCGTACTGGTGAAGCTCGTCCGTGTGATGATGCTCGCGCCGCTGGTCGCGGCGATGGTGATGGCCGTACGCCGCCGCGCGAGCGCCACCTCGCCGGTTGCCCCGGACGCCGCCGCGCCGGGCGGAGCCGCCGCGCCGGGCGGGAAACGGCCGCCTCTGGTGCCCCTGTTCGTCCTCGGCTTCCTGGCGATGGTGGGCCTGCGCACCACCGGCCTGCTGCCGCACACCGCACTGGACGGCGCGGCATGGGTCCAGGAAGTGCTGCTGGCCGCCGCCCTGTTCGGCCTGGGCAGCGCCGTCCACCTCCCGTCCCTGGCCAGGACGGGCGTACGGGTCGCCGCGCTCGGCCTGTGCTCCTGGCTCGTCATCGCGGCGGCGTCGTACGGCGGAGTCCTGCTGACGACGCGCTGACGGGGAGCCGACGACGAGCCGGTGACCGGCCTGACGGCGGTATGGCCGGTGACCGGTCTGACGGCGATGTCAGCGGCGGGCCGGGACCTCGGCCTTCGGCTGACGGCGGCGTCAGCGATGGCCTGGGACCTCGACCTTCAGATCGCCGCGGGTCAGCGTGCGGCCGAAGTCGCCGGCGAGCAGATCGTGCGGGATGCCGAGTGGAATCGCGCCGGCCTCGTCGAGGCGGGCCAGTTGGGCGGCGGTGAGATCGACCTCCAGGGCGCCCAGGTTGTCCTCCAGCTGGGCGGGGGTGCGGGCGCCGATGACCGGCGCCGTCACGGCCGGGTTCTGGAGAGTCCAGGCCAGCCCGACCTGGGCGGGTGTGCGGCCCAGTTCCGCGGCGACCTCCGTCACGGCGTCCACGATGGCGAAGTTGCGTTCGGTGAGCGTGCCGTTGGCGACGGTGAGGTCCTTGCGGGTGCTGTCCGCGACGCTCGTCGCCGTCAGGTCGCCGCGGCTGTACTTGCCGGTGAGCACCCCGCCCGCCAGCGGCGAGTACGGCAGCACGCCCAGCCCCGTCTCGCGTGCCATGGGGATCAGGTCCCGCTCCCCGGTGCGCTCGATCAGGCTGTATTCGATCTGCAGCGCGACCAGCGGGGACCAGCTGCGCAGGTCGGCGATCGCCTGCATACGCGACACCTGCCAGGCTGGTGCGTTGGAGATCGCCACGTACAGGACCTTGCCCTGCCGGACCAGATCGTCCATGCCCCGCAGAATCTCCTCGACCGGCGTCGTGAAATCCCACACGTGCAGGTAGAGCAGATCGATGTAGTCCGTGTTCAGCCGTCGCAGACTGGCTTCCACCGACGCGAACAGGCTCTTGCGGTGCGGGCCCCCGGAATTCGGATCGCCGGGCCGGCGCAGCGTCGTGTATTTCGTCGCCAGCACCAGGCTTTCGCGATTGCCGCGGGTGAATTCACCCAGCAGCCGCTCGGAGCTGCCCTCGGTGTAGGTGGCGGCGGTGTCGATGAAATTGCCACCGCGCTCGACGTAACGGTCGAACAGCTTGCGCGCCTCGTCCCGCTCCGCGCCCCAGCCCCACTCGGTTCCGAACGTCGCCGCGCCCAGCGCCAGCGGCGAGACCCGCAGCCCGGAACGGCCCAGCAGCCGGTAGGTGTCGAGAGTGAGCGACATGCGTCCTCCTGTGCTTGTGATCCGCTGTCGGAACCAGCCTGTGCCCGTCGCGAGCCCTGGATAAGGGATGGGAGTTCCTGGGAACGCCAGTCCTACCCGCGCTGTTGGAACGAACATGACGACCCACACCGTGGACGCGACACAGGAGCTGGCCGCGTTCCTGCGGACCCGGCGCGAAAGCCTGCACCCGGACGAACTCGGCCTGCCCTCGCGCCGCCAGGCCCGGCGCACCCCGGGACTGCGCCGCGAGGAGGTCGCCGAACTGGCCGGGATCAGCATCGACTACATCGTCCGACTCGAACAGGGCCGGGGGCTGCGGCCCTCGGCGGACGTGCTGGAGGCGCTCGCCCGGGCCCTGCGCCTGGCCCCCGGCGAACGCGCCTACCTCTTCGGCCTGGCCCAGCAGCGCCCCCGCACCACCGACAAGCCCGCCACCACCGCCGCGCCGTCACTGGTTCGACTGGTCACTGATCTGTCCCCACTGCCGGCCATGCTGATGAACCACCGCTACGACATCCTGGCCTGGAACGACGAAATGGCCGATGTCCTACTGGATTTCGGCACCCTGCCGCTCTCGCAGCGCAATGCGATGTGGCTCTGCCTGATGCATCCACGCATACGCGAGATCTACACCGACCGCGAGCGCGTCGTACGCGAGGGAATCGCCCACCTGCGCGCCGCCTGGGCCGCCCACCCGGAAGATCAGGCGCTGACCGACCTCATCACCGAATTCATGGCAGGCAACGAGGAATTCGCCCGGCTCTGGGCCGAACGGGACATCAACGCCAACGGCCGCGGACACAAGGTGCTGCGCCACCCCGACGCCGGCGAATTCACCCTGCACTTCGAAGTGCTGATGCCTCTCCAGGACCCGGACCAGAGGCTGTTGATCTACCGCCCGGCGGACGAGGAGAGCAGGGCGGCGCTGGAGCGGCTGTGTGCGTGGGGGTAGCCCCCGGGCCGCGCATCCCCGCCCGACCGCGGGGGAGCGCGCCCCGTCGTGGTGGAGCGAACCCCGAGCCTGGTGGAGCGAGCGAGCGTGGTGGGGCGAGCGAGCGTGGTGGGGCGAGTGGTCGGCGTGGGAGCGGCCCCGCGCGCGGGGACCACTATGGGACCGCCACTTCTGGGTAGGCCGGCCGGGGAACGGTCCCGCGTATGCGGGGGTTGGTCCCGCGGTGATCAGCTGCACGGTCCGGTGCGTGTCGTCGTCCCCGCGCACGCGGGGCCGCTCCCGTCGAGTCCGCCGGACTCTGCTCCGGGGCGCTCCTCGCCACACCTCCTGACGTCTCCGGCTGATCGTCAGAGACCCGGCGATCCCGGCGTTGGAGGGACCGTCCGCGATGAGGCGGAGGACTTGGAGCCACCCGGGGGCCGCCGGATGCCCTCCCGCGCGGCGCCGTACCGCCTTCGCGCCTTCCGGCCGAGGCGAAGCGTCAGCCGGAGTGTGATGGGCCCGGACCTCCGGCATCCAGCCCCGGCCCTCAACCTCCAGCTGCCCCCGCCCCGGAGCGGGCGGGCCCCACGGTCGCACGGCCGGGGGGACCCGGCCCCCGGGCGGGTGTCGGGCGCCCCCGGTAGGGTTGCGGCGGCTGTGTCCGCATTGGCGGCCCTGTTCCCGACCCGCGTACCGGAGACCGTGACTACCACCCCCACCACCCCCAGCAACAACACCCACCTGTCCCCCGCCTTTCCGGGCCGCGCCCCCTGGGGCACGGCCAACAAGCTGCGGGCCTGGCAGCAGGCGGCGATGGACGCGTATCTGGCGAAGCAGCCGCGGGACTTCCTCGCGGTCGCGACGCCGGGCGCGGGCAAGACGACGTTCGCGCTGACGCTCGCGAGCTGGCTGCTGCACCACCATGTCGTGCAGCAGATCACCGTCGTCGCGCCGACCGAGCATCTGAAGAAGCAGTGGGCCGAGGCGGCGGCGCGGGTGGGGATCAAGCTGGACCCGGACTACAGCGCGGGCCCGCTCAGCAAGGAGTACCACGGCATCGCGATCACGTACGCGGGTGTCGGTGTCCGCCCGATGCTGCACCGCAACCGGGTCGAGCAGCGCAAGACCCTGGTCATCCTGGACGAGATCCACCACGCGGGGGACAGCCGCTCGTGGGGCGAGGCGTGCCAGGAGGCGTTCGAGCCCGCCACGCGCCGCCTCGCGCTGACGGGGACGCCGTTCCGCTCGGACACCAACCCGATCCCGTTCGTGGAGTACGCGGAGGACGGCGAGGGCATCCGGCGATCCGTCGCCGACTACACCTACGGCTACGGTGACGCGCTGGCCAACGGCGTCGTGCGGCCCGTCATATTCCTCTCCTACAGCGGCAACATGCGCTGGCGCACCAAGGCGGGCGACGAGATCGAGGCCCGGCTCGGCGAGCCGATGACCAAGGACGCGATCTCCCAGGCGTGGCGCACCGCGTTGGATCCGCGCGGCGAGTGGATGCCCGCCGTGCTGCGCGCCGCCGACCGTCGCCTGGCCGAGGTGCGCAAGGCCGTACCCGACGCGGGCGGCCTCGTCATCGCCGCCGACCAGGACTCGGCCCGCGCCTACGCCAAGCTGCTGCGCGAGATCACCGGCAGCGGCCCGACCGTGGTGCTCTCCGACGACACCGGGGCCTCGCAGCGCATCGAGGACTTCCGGACCTCCGAGAACGGGGCGGACCGCTGGATGGTCGCGGTCCGCATGGTCTCGGAGGGCGTGGACGTGCCCCGGCTCGCCGTCGGCGTGTACGCGACGACGGTCTCCACGCCGCTGTTCTTCGCCCAGGCCGTCGGCCGCTTCGTCCGCTCCCGGCGGCGCGGCGAGACCGCCTCCGTCTTCGTGCCGACGATCCCCACGCTGCTGACCTTCGCCAACGAGATGGAGGTCGAGCGCGACCATGTCCTCGACAAGCCCAAGAAGGGCGACGACGAGGACCCGTACGCCGAAGAGGCGGACCTGCTCAAGGAAGCCGAGCAGGAGAAGAATGAGGAAGACGGAGACGCCGGGGACCAACTGCCGTTCGAGGCACTGGAGTCGGACGCCGTCTTCGACCGGGTGATGTACGACGGCGCCGAGTTCGGCATGCAGGCGCACCCCGGCAGCGAGGAGGAGCAGGACTACCTGGGCATCCCCGGGCTGCTGGAGCCCGACCAGGTGCAGATGCTGCTCCAGAAGCGGCAGGCCCGGCAGATCTCGCACAGCAGGAAGAAGCCCGACGACGAGGCCGACCTGCTGGAGATGCCGGCCGACCGGCGTCCGGTCGTCACGCACAAGGAACTGCTGGAGAAGCGCAAGCAGCTCAACACGCTGGTCGGCGCCTACGTCCACCAGAGCGGCAAGCCGCACGGCGTGATCCACACGGAGCTGCGCCGGGTGTGCGGGGGGCCGCCGAGCGCGGAGGCGACGGCGGGGCAGCTCGACGCGCGGATCGCCAAGGTCCGCGAGTGGGCGACCCGCATGAAGTGAGTCGCCCTCGCGTGCGGCCCTGTCGCCTGCGGCGCTGTCGCGTGCGGCTCTGTCGTGTGAGGTGCCGTGGCGTGCGGCGCTGTCGCGGGGAGAAGACGCGCTGTGTCCCGGGTCACCGGACAGGTGGGATGTTTCGGGTGACAAGGGGCGCTCGGGGACCGGATTCTGGACAAGCTCTTCCGGTCAGCGGTGCCGCTCGCTAAGTTTCCCGTCACACTCGCCCCGCGGCGTCCTCGCCTCGGGCGGAGCCGGTTCCTCGTCAGCACGCAATGCCACAGCTTTTGCCAGTGCCACCGCGACCGGCGGCCTCCAGCGCAGCGCTCGGGGTTCCGACCCAGGCCCCGGGCCGTGGGGAGGTGACTTCGGACGCTCCCGCCTCCGCGGCTGCCGTCACTCACCCGAGGGAGGGAGGGCGTCGTGACCGCGGAGACCTCTCAGACGCTCGATCGTGGACTGCGAGTCCTCAAATTACTGGCCGACACCGACCACGGGCTGACGGTCACCGAGCTGTCCAGCAAACTCGGGGTGAACCGCACCGTGGTCTACCGGCTGCTGGCCACCTTGGAGCAGCACGCGCTCGTCCGCCGCGACCTGGGAGGCCGGGCGCGGGTGGGGCTCGGGGTGCTGCGGCTGGGACGGCAGGTCCACCCGCTGGTACGGGAGGCCGCGCTGCCCGCGCTGCGCGCGCTGGCCGAGGACGTCGGGGCCACGGCGCACCTCACCCTCGTGGACGGCACCGAGGCACTGGCCGTCGCGGTGGTCGAGCCGAGCTGGACCGACTACCACGTCGCCTACCGCACGGGCTTCCGGCACCCGCTGGACCGGGGCGCGGCGGGCCGGGCGATACTCGCCGGCCGCGGGCAGGGGCCGGACCGGCAGGAGCACGGGCCCGGGTTCATCCTGACCCACGGCGAGCTGGAGGCCGGTGCCAGCGGCGCGGCGGCACCCGTGCTCGGGGTGGGCGGCATCGAGGGCAGCGTCGGCGTGGTGATGCTGTCGGAGTCGGTGCCCGAACGCGTCGGCCACCGCGTGATGCGAGCGGCGAACGAGGTCGCCGAGGCCCTGCGCTGACCGAACGCGCAGGGGCGCGCGGGCGCGTGCGGGGCACGTGGAGGAGGGCGGACGGGCGTGCTGCCGGGCAGGCGGACGGGCGTGGTGCCGGGCAGGGGATTCGTCGGGCCGCGGGGCCAGTCGATAGATTGCTCGGGTGTCCGAGACCTCTCGCCCCCGACTGCCCGCGCGCCGCCGAACCCTCGCGCTCTGCGCGCTGCCCGTGGTGCTGCTGCTCGCGCTGACGCTGTTCGCGCCGCTGCCGTACACCCTGGCGCAGCCGGGTGAGACGGCCGATGTGCTGGGATCCACCGGGGGCAAGCCGGTGATCTCGTTCAAAGGCGCCAAGCCGCGCGGCAAGGACGACGGCAAACTGCTGTCGGTGACCATCGCCGCGACCAAGCCGAACGCGGTCGTGCGGGTGGGGGACGTGGTGGACGCCTGGTTCCGCGACGACCAGGCCGTGATGCCCCGGCAGGCCGTCTTCCCCGAGGGCGGCGACACCCGGAAGGCCGAGAAGCACATCGCCAAGGAGATGCGGGAGTCCCAGGACACGGCGGTCACCGCGGCACTGCGCCAACTGCACAGGTCGCCCAAGGACGTGGACGTCACCCTGCGCCTGGCCGATGTCGGCGGACCCAGCGCCGGGCTCTTCTTCGCGCTCGGCATCATCGACAAGCTGGACGGCGACGGCACCGGCAAGGGCGGGCTCACCGGCGGGCACACCATCGCCGGCACCGGCACCATCGACGCCAAGGGGAAGATCGGCCCGGTCGGCGGCGTACCCCTCAAGACCCAGGCGGCCCGGCGCGACGGGGCCCGCGTCTTCCTGGTGCCCAAGTCGCAGTGCGCCGAGGCCAGTACGCGGCGCCCGGCGGGACTGCGGTTGGTGCCTGTCGGCACGTTGGACGGTGCGCTGGGCGCCCTGAAACAGATCCGTAGTGGTGGCAAGCTGCCCAGTTGCTGAGGCTCCGGCCCGCCTGGGCCTGCCCGGCGGCCTTCTGTTGCCCCCCTTTCCCAGTTGCTGAGCAGGGGCTGCCCCTGGCTGTGCTTCGCAGGGTGCGGACGCGTGTGGGTTGAGCGCCCAGTTCCCCGCGCCCCTTCGGGGCGCCCCTTTCGGGGCGCCCGCGCGGTGGAGCCGCACATGAACACAGCCCGGGCCCCTTCGGGGCGCCCCGCAGGGTCCCGTTCAGGACGTCTTGAGGAAGCCCTTCTCGGCCATCCAGTCCTTGGCGACCTGGTGCGGGTCCTGGCCCTCGACATCCACCTTGGCGTTCAGCTCCCGTGCGACCTTGTTGTCGAGGGCCCTGGTGACCGGTGCCAGGACCTGGGCGATCCGCGGATACTTCCGCATCGTCGCGGCGTTCATCTCGGGGGCCGCGTTGTAGTTGGGGAAGAAGTGCTTGTCGTCGCGCAGGATGTTCAGGCGCATGGCCTTGATGCGGCCATCGGTGGTGAAGACCTCGCCGAACGCGCAGGGCGAGCCCTTGGCCGCCTGGGTGTAGACGACGCCGCCGCTCATCTTGCTGACGTTGCCGGAGGGGATGCGCATGCCGTACGCCTTCTCCATGCCGGTCAGCCCGTCGTCGCGGGAGGCGAACTCGTTCTCCACGCACACGGTGGCCGCCGCCCGCCGCTTCCTGGAGAGCGCGGCGACGTCGGAGAGGGCGCGGACGCCGTACTTCCTCTGGAGCCGGTCGTTGACGGCCAGCGCGTAGGTGTTGTTCAGCCGGGAGGGCGCCAGCCAGACGATGCCGTTGGCGCGGTCCGCCTTCCGTACGGCCAGCCACTGTTGGTGCGGGTCGGTCACCGGGGCCGTGTTGCCGAGGTAGGTGATCCAGCCGGTGCCGGTGTACTCGTACATCCCGTCGGCGGTGCCGCCGCGTACGGCCTCCCGGGCGCCGATGGAGCCCTGGATGCTGGTGCGGTCCACGACCTGGGCGCCCGCCGCCTGGAAGGCCAGGCCCATGATCTGGCCGAGAATGATCTGCTCGGTGAACTCCTTCGAGGTCACGGTCAGCTTGGCGCCCTGGAGCGGCCGGCCCTTGCCGATGCTGCCGGGCTGGACGGAGTCGGTCATCGGGCTGCCGCTGACCAGCCCGCACCCGCCCGCGGCCGGCGCCAGCGCCACCAACACCAATGCCGGCGCCGCGTACCGCACGGCGGCCCGCCGGGGTCTCGTACGGCTGCCCCTCATGCCTGGCCCTCCAGGCCGCGGGGCCGCAGCAGCAGTTCGGCCAGCGAGGCGAGCCAGTCGACCACCAGCGCGAGCGCGACGGTGAGGACCGAGCCGAGGTAGAGCACCGGCATGCGCTGGTTGGTGATGCCGTCCGAGATCAGGTCGCCCAGGCCGCCGCCCCCGCCGAAGGTGGCCAGGGTCGCCGTGCCGACGTTCAGCACGAGCGCGGTGCGCACCCCGGCGAGGATCAGCGGTACGGCCAGCGGCAGTTCGACCTTGAGCAGCACGCCCACCGGCGACATGCCGATGCCCTGGGCGGCCTCCACCAGCGCCGGGTCGATGGCGCGCAGCCCGGCGAGGGTGTTGGCGAGCACCGGCAGCACCGCGTAGATGACGATGCCGACGATCGCCGTGTCCGCGCCCACGCCCAGCCAGATGACCAGCAGGATCAGCAGGCCCAGCGCGGGTACGGCCTGGCCCAGGTTGGCGAAGATCATCGCGACGGGGGCGGCCTTGCGCAGCCGCCGGCGGGTCAGTGCGATGCCGAGCGGAATCGCGATGATCAGCACGAAGAACGTGGAGATCACAGTGAGTTCGATGTGCTGGCGCAGCCGCAGCTTCACGTTGGCGGGGGTCAGGGAGTTGCGCGCGATCGAGTCCAGCCGCGCGCCCCGGAACCACAGCCACGTCCCCAGCAGGGC
This sequence comes from Streptomyces axinellae, assembly GCF_039532135.1. Taxonomy (NCBI): domain Bacteria; kingdom Bacillati; phylum Actinomycetota; class Actinomycetes; order Kitasatosporales; family Streptomycetaceae; genus Streptomyces; species Streptomyces axinellae. The sequence continues at coordinate 236,910 of NZ_BAAARJ010000009.1, read as the reverse complement.
CAGCGCGATCACCAGCGGCAGCACCAGCAGCTTGGACCAGGTCAGCCGCGCGAGGCGGCCCTCGGCGGGGGCGGGGGGAGGGGTGTGGTGGTCCTCGGGGCCAGGGTCCTCCACACCGTCCGCCTCGTGTTCGAGCGCCTGGAGCAGCGGTGGCTCGCTCTGCATGTCGGGCGCGCGAGGCCGCTCCCCGCTCATGACCCGGCCCCCGCGCCCGCCCCGTCCGCCCCGCTCGCCCGGTCGGGCCCGTCCTCCGTGTCCGCCCGGGTGGCTTCCGCCGTACGGGGGCCACCGAGCTGTTCCTGGGTCTCCTCCAGCCGGTGCTGCTGGTCGATGGCCTCCATGCGGTCCTCGTCCAGGAGTTCGTGTACGGAGGTCATCAGCGTCTCCATGTCCACCACCCCGGTGTACTCGCCGCGCTTGCCGGTGACCGGGACGCGGCCCGCGTTGTCGGTGAGCACCGCTTCCAGCGCGTCGCGCAGCGTCGCGTCGCGGGTCACCGTGTCGTTGACGAGGGCACCGGCGCGGGCCAGCGAGCCCTTGGCCCGCATCAGGTCGCCGCGCCGCAGCCACTTGTAGGGCCGCCGGTGCCGGTCGAGGACCAGCACCTCCTTGTGGGTGCCGGAGCTGAGCAGGTCGAAGATGTTGCGCAGCGGGTCCGCGACGGTCACCGTCGGGAAGTCGACGATGGCCACATCCCGCACCCGGGTCAGATTGAGCCGCTTGAGCGCCGCGCCCGCGCCGACGAAGCCGGAGACGAAGTCGTCGGCGGGGTTGGTGAGGATGGCCTCCGGGGTGTCGAACTGCGCGATGTGCGAGCGTTCGCGCAGCACCGCGATCCGGTCGCCGATCTTGATGGCCTCGTCGAAGTCGTGGGTGACGAAGACGATGGTCTTGCGCAGCTCGCGCTGGAGGCGGATCAGCTCGTCCTGGAGGTGGTCGCGGGTGATGGGATCGACGGCGCCGAACGGCTCGTCCATCAGCAGGACCGGCGGGTCGGCGGCCAGGGCGCGCGCCACCCCCACCCGCTGCTGCTGTCCGCCGGAGAGCTGGCGCGGATAGCGGCCGTGGAACTCGGCGGCCTCCAGCCCCACCAGATCGAGCATCTCCGCCACCCGGCCCCGGACCCGGGAGGCGGACCAGCCGAGCATTCTGGGCACCAGCGCGATGTTCTGCGCGACGGTCATGTGCGGGAAGAGACCGGACGCCTGGATGGCATAGCCGATCTTGCGGCGCAGCTTGACCGCGTCCATCCCGGTGACGTCCTCCGCACCGATGCGGATACGGCCGGAGGTGGGTTCGATCAGCCGGTTGATCATCTTCAGGAGGGTGGTCTTGCCGCCGCCCGAGGGCCCGACGAGGACCACCGTCTCCCCGGCCTCGATCTCCATGCTCACGTTGTCCACGGCGGGCGCGGGGGCGCCCGGGTAGCGCTTGGTGAGCCCTTCGAGCCGGATGGGGGCGCCGGAAGCCTCAGACACGGATCCCCCTGGAGATGGTCAGCCGCCCGATGACGACATACCCGGCGTCGAACAGCAGGGCGAGGACGACGATGCCGAGGGTCCCGGCCAGCACCTGGTTGAGGGCGTTGGCACTGCCCAGCGAGGCGACGCCGCGGAAGATGAGGTTTCCCAGCCCCGGGCCCGAGGCGAACGCGGCGATGGCGGCGATGCCCATCAGCATCTGGGTGGCCACCCGGATACCGGTGAGGATCGGCGGCCAGGCGAGCGGGAGTTCGACCTTGAGCAGCCGCATCGGCCGCGACATCCCGATCCCGCGCGCCGCGTCCACCAGCGAGGGATCCACCCCGCGCAGCCCCACGATGGCGTTGCGCACGATCGGCAGCAGCCCGTAGAGGGTGAGCGCGATGACCGTAGGGGCCACTCCGAGGCCGACGAGGGGGATGAGCAGGCCGATCATGGCGAGCGACGGCACGGTGAGGATGGTGGACGTCGCGGTCGTCGCCAGGTTGCCCGCCCACTCGGAACGGTAGGTGCACACGCCGAGCAGCACCCCGATGACGGTGGCGGCGACCATGCACTGGAAGACGGCACTGGCGTGTTGGAACGAGTCGGCCAGCAGCTGGGCGCGCTGGTCGCCGAGATACTCCCAGAAGCTCATTCCCGATCCCTCCTGTGCGCTCTCCGCTCTTTCGATCTGCTGCTCTGCCTTGTCCTGCCGCCGCTCTGCCCTCCTGCCGACGGCGCCGGCTACGCCGTCCCGGTCATCCCGTCGTCGGCGTGGTCCGGCCCGGCCGTACCGTGTCGCTGTCCCGGGCCGCCTGCCGTACGAGCGGCACGATCCGCAGCGGTACCGGGTTCTCCATGACGATGGCCGTGGAGGCGCGGACGATCCCATCAAAGCCGACAACCAGATCGATCACCCGTTGAAGATCGGCATTCGAGCGGGCCACGAGCCGGCACAGCATGTCCCCCATTCCGGTTGTCGTATGCAGCTCAAGAACCTCCGGCACCGAGGCCAGATGCGCCCGCACATCGGCCCCCTGCCCCTGCTTGATCTCCAGCGTCGCGAACGCCGTGACCGGATAGCCGAGCGCCGCCGGGTCCACCTCCGGGCCGAACCCGCGGATTACTCCGCCCGACGTGAGCCGGTCCAGCCGCGCCTGCGCCGTACCCCGCGCGACCCCGAGCCGCCGCGAGGCTTCCAGCACCCCGATCCGGGGCTCCTCGGCGAGCAGTTCGAGCAGCTGCCCGTCCAGCCGGTCAATACCCATGGCTTGCCTTTCCGTGATTTCCGGGGCCGGGGCCCCGTGGCGTGAACAGCTTGTACACATCGCCCGGTGAAACGCGAGATCTGCTGAACAAAATGCCCAGTGAAAACGCGAACTATTGCGCACCTTGTTGTTCGGCGGGAGCCTGCGACTATGACAGAGACCACATCAGCGGCAACCCCGCAGACCGCCCGGCAGGCCGATCCCTTCCCGGTCAAGGGGATGGACGCGGTCGTCTTCGCCGTAGGCAACGCCAAGCAGGCGGCGCACTACTACTCCACGGCCTTCGGCATGAAGGCCGTCGCCTACTCCGGCCCGGAGAACGGCAGCCGGGAGACGGCCAGTTACGTCCTCGAATCGGGCGGCGCCCGCTTCGTCTTCACCTCCGTCATCCGCCCCACCACCGACTGGGGCCACTTCCTCGCCGACCATGTCGCCGCACACGGCGACGGCGTCATCGACCTGGCCATCGAGGTCCCCGACGCACGGGCCGCCTACCACTACGCCGTCGAACACGGCGCCCGTGGCCTGGTGGAGCCGTACGAGGAAAAAGACGAGCACGGCACCGTGGTGCGCGCCGCCATCGCCACCTACGGCAAGACCCGCCACACCCTCGTCGAGCGCACCGGCTACGACGGCCCCTACCTGCCCGGCTTCGTCCCCGCGACGCCCATCGTCGAGCCGGGCAAGCGCTACTTCCAGGCCATCGACCACTGCGTCGGCAACGTCGAACTCGGCAAGATGGACGAGTGGGTCGCCTTCTACAACAAGGTGCTGGGCTTCACCAACATGAAGGAATTCGTGGGCGACGACATCGCCACCGAATACTCGGCACTGATGTCGAAAGTCGTCGCCGACGGCACCCGCAAGGTCAAATTCCCCATCAACGAACCGGCCATCGGGAAGAAGAAATCCCAGATCGACGAGTATCTGGAGTTCTACGGCGAAGCCGGCGTCCAGCACATCGCGCTGGCGACCAACGACATCGTCGCCACGGTGCGCGCGATGCGCGCCGCGGGAGTCCAGTTCCTGAACACCCCCGACTCCTACTACGAGACCCTCGGGGAGTGGGCCGGTGAGACGCGAGTGCCGGTGGAGACCCTGCGCGAGCTGAAGATTCTCGTCGACCGCGACGAGGACGGATACCTGCTCCAGATCTTCACCAAGCCGGTTCAGGACCGGCCGACGGTCTTCTTCGAGATGATCGAGCGGCACGGGTCCATGGGATTCGGCAAGGGGAACTTCAAGGCGCTTTTCGAAGCGATCGAGCGCGAACAGGAACTCCGCGGGAATCTCTGACCCCCGGACTTCTCCCCCGGACTTCTCCCCCAGACTTCTCCCCCAGACTTCGTCCGGGGGGACCCCCGTACGTCTCCCGCACCCGTTGGTTTCCGTTCCTTCGAGCCCTCTTGCTCAATGACCCGGCATCCAATGGTTCAGATGTTGCGTTCAGGAAACATGGGGCGCGCGAAGGCGGGGAGGGGGGCTTGGGCTTGGGGCTTTTTGGGGGGGGCGGAACTCGTGTAGCCGGGGGGGAGTTGGGTGGGGCCCCGGGTGGGGCCCCGGATGGGGTCCCCTGGGTGGGGGCCCACCCCGGACGGAGTCTGGGGGAGCCGCCCCAACGCCCGGTCGGCGAGGACAGGGGTTTCAACACGCGTGGGGGCCTGCCACGCTGACGGGATGAGCGAGCTGACCACCGCGCTGAGGGGACAACTGCCGGACGACGCAGTCCTGACAGACCCCGACATCCTCGGTACCTACGCCCACGACATGGCCAGCTTCTGCCCGGCCGGTACCCCCGCCGCCGTCGTCCTCCCCCGCACCGTCGAAGAGGTCCAGCACACCCTGCGCACGGCGGACGAACTCCGTGTCCCGGTCGTCCCGCAGGGGGCCCGTACGGGACTGTCGGGGGCGGCCAATGCCACGGACGGCTGCGTGCTGCTCTCGCTCGTGAGGATGAACCGGATCCTGGAGATCAACCCGGTGGACCGGATCGCGGTCGTCGAACCGGGTGTCGTCAACGCGACGCTCTCCCGTGCCGTGAACGAGCACGGTCTCTTCTATCCGCCGGACCCTTCCAGCTGGGAGGAGTGCACCATCGGCGGCAACATCGGTACCGCGTCCGGCGGCCTGTGCTGCGTCAAGTACGGGGTGACCGCCGAGTACGTGCTCGGCCTCGATGTCGTCCTCGCCGACGGGCGGCTGCTGTCCACCGGGCGCCGCACGGCCAAGGGCGTCGCCGGATACGACCTCACCCGGCTCATCGTCGGGTCGGAGGGCAGCTTGGGCGTCGTCGTGCGCGCCACGCTCGCGCTCAAGGCCGAGCCGCCGCGCCAGCTGGCACTCGCCGCCGAGTTCCCCTCGGCGGACGCCGCGTGCGACGCCGTGTGCCGGATCATGGCGGCGGGTCACACTCCCTCGCTGCTGGAGCTGATGGACAGCACGACGCTCCGCGCCGTCAACGAGATGACCAGGATGGGTCTCCCGGAGACCACCGAGGCCCTGCTGCTCGCCGCCTTCGACACCCCGGATCCGGCCCCGCGGCTGCGGGCCGTGGGGGAGCTGTGCGAGGCGGCGGGTGCCTCGGCCGTGGTGCCCGCCGAGGACTTCGCCGAGTCGGAACTGCTCCTCCAGGCACGCCGCGCCGCGCTGACGGCGCTGGATCGGGTCAAGGGGGCGTCGATGATCGACGACGTGTGCGTTCCGCGCAGCAGGCTGGCCGACATGCTGGACGGCGTCGCGCGGATCGCCGCCGAACACAGTCTGACCATCGGGGTCTGCGTCCACGCGGGGGACGGCAACACCCACCCGACGGTGTGCTTCGACGCGGCCGACGAGGAGGAGGCGCACCGGGCGCGGGTCTCCTTCGACGAGATCATGGCCCTCGGGCTGAGCCTGGGCGGCACCATCACGGGTGAACACGGCGTGGGCGTCCTCAAGCGGCGCCGGCTGGCCGAGGAGCTGGGCCCGGTCGGGCTGGAGCTGCAACGGGGCATCAAGAGCGTCTTCGACCCGCACGGCATCCTCAACCCGGGGAAGGTGCTCTAGAAGGTGCTCCAGGCCGAGGGCCGGGCCGGATTCACGTCCCGGCCGGGCCGGGCTCACGTCGCGGCCCGGTCAGGGAGCGTCCGGCGGGCAGTCGTCCGTGTGCACCAGCTGGCGCGGGAAGCACGCCAGCTCCAGCAGGCTGACCAGTTCCCGCTGCAACGCGGGGGTGTAGAGCGCGCGTTCCCGTGGTGTCATCTCCAGCTCGATGTGCTCGTTCCGCCGGGCGAACGCGGCGTTGACTCCACCGAGCACGCGTAAGAGCAGGTCGTAGGAGGGCCGATCGAGCTGGTCGGACAGCTCCCGCAATCGCAGTCCCACCCGCTGCCGTACCTCGCGTTCGCGTACCTCGCGTTCGCGTACCTCGCGTTCGCGTACCTCGCGTTCGCGTACCTCGCGTTCGCGCTGCTCGCGGCGGGGCTGCTCCCGGCCTCCGCCGTCGAGGCTCTCGTTGTGCGAATCTTCCCGTGGCATGGGCGTGATGATGGTGGCTTTCCCTTTGCTGTCGGTCGCATCCGTCATTTCTTCAGCAGGATGAGTGCGCCGCTCTTGCGCGGGCGATGTCTTCACCAGGCGCACTCACCGCCTTCATCGCTCGCCCACGGCTCGGCCTGCCCCGGCGTGGACCGGGGGCCGTCGCCCGGGATCGGGCGCAGCAGGGCGCCGAGTCCCTCCTCGATCCCGAGCGCTTCGGTCTCGCTGCCCGGCGGCACCACCCGCAACGTCCGCTCCAGCCACGCGGACAGCGCCATGGCCGGTGCCTCCAGCAGCGCGTCCCCGCCGGGCGAGGTGAGCGCCAGGCAGATGACCTCGCGCCTCTCGATCTTCGTCGGCCACACGCGCACATCGCCGTGTCCACAGGGCCTGAACACCCCCTCCACCAGCAGCTCCCGGGCGAACGTCCAGTGCACGGGGCACTCCGAGCCGAGGTGGAAGGTGACATGGACGGCATACGGATCGTCCGAGCGGAACCGCACCCGCGCGGGCACGGCAACGCTGCGCTCCGGCGAGAGGACGAGCCTCATCTCCATCTCACGTTCGACGACGGTGTGCATACGGCGCCCCTTTCGTGCTCCCGGTGCGGCCGTCGGGTGACGGCACGTACCGGAACAGAGCGCGTCGGCAGCGGTTCGTTACACGGGTTCGGGGGGTTTTCCGCGGAAGCTTTCCCGCCTGCCCCCGGGGCCGGACCGGAGCTGCCGGGGAAGCCCGCGCGGGTCGCCCGATGGCAGGCTTCCCCGCCGTCTGCTTCTTCGCCGCCGGGTCTTCTTCGTTACTGTCCTCTTGGACAGGCGGAGGTACCCGCCGCGCCGCGAACGGGGGCCCCACGGGGCCCGCGACGCTGCGGACAGGTCAAGTGTGTCGCACATGATGGGAGTTGGGGGCAGTGGGACCCTCCGGTGTGAGTGGTGAGGTACCCCGTTCAGGGTATTACCCGGATCCGTCCATCCCCGGATATATCCGCTACTGGAACGGTTCGTCATGGGTGCCCGGCACCAGCCGGCCCGAGCCGCGTGAGGGCGAACCCATGCCCGCGCCCCCACCCGTGGCTTCTTCCCCGTCTTCCCCCTCCACCCCCGCCAAGTCCGGCGGCCCCGCCGCCCTGCCGCGCCGCACTTCCGACGAGACGGGCCCCGTCTTCCTCGACGAGGAGGACGAGAGGGACGGGATCGACGGGGTTGGCGGGGTTGGCAGGGTTGCCGGGGCAGATGGTGCGAGCGCGGCGGGCGCCGCGAGTGCGGCGAGCGAGCGGGGGGTCGCGGAGGGCCGCTCCGCTGCGGGCGGCGCGAGTGACGGGGACGGCGGGCAGCCGGACGGCGCCGGGGCGCTCCCCGAACTCTCCGCGCGCACCCCGGAGACGGGGCCCGCGCCCACCTGGCAGGCCGACCCCGCCCGCCAGGCCGGCTTCGGCCCGCCCGGCTCCGGCGATCCGCGTGGCAGCGATCCGCGCGGCGGCGACCCCCGTGGCGACTGGGGCAACGACACCCCGGCAGACCCGCCACCGGCCCAGGGCGGACGCGAACACACGGTCGGCCTGCGCCGTTCCGAAGTCCTCCGCGACCAGGGGTCGGCAGGGCAGGTCCCGGCCCAGGGCACCCCGTCCTCCTCTCCGTCCCCCGGCGGCCAGGCGCAGCCCGGTCAGCGGGTGCCGGGCCAGAGCCACCACGGTGCGGACGCGGGTCCCGAACAGGGCCAGGGCCGACGGGTGCCCGCCCAGGGCCAGAGCCAGCCGGGGCCGGGCAGTGCCTCCGCCCAGGGCCCGCAGGGGGCGGGCGGCGGCGTCCCCGCGCAGGGCCGAGTGGGGCCGGGCGGCAGCGGTCCGGCCCAGGGCCAGCAGGCGCCGGGCGGCGGCGTGCCCGCGCAGGGTGCACCCGCCTCGCCCTCCCCGGGGCAGGGGGGCGGACGGCCGCAGCAGCCCGCCCCCGGTCAGCCGCAGCCGCAGCCCGACCAGTTGGGGCCGGGCGGCGCTCCCGCGCAGGGTTCGCCGCTGCCGGTCACAGGGCCCGCGCAAGCGGCGCCCACGACACGGGCTCCGGCGTCCCAGACACCACCGGCCCAGGCAACGCCCGCGCAGACTCCCGCAACGCTCGCGCAGAGCCCCGCAACGCCCGCGCAGGCCCCGGCACCGGCTGCCGGGCCCGTTCCGGACGCCGGGCTCCCGGGCGCGCAGCCCTCGTGGTCCCAGCAGCCGACCGCACTGTCGGCCGGATTGCCGGGCGGGGCGGGGCTGCCGGCACCGGGTCCGTCCGGGGAGCCGGACGCCGTGGTGCCCTGGCGGCCCCCGGCGAACGACCCGTTCGCACAACTGGCCGCCGCCCGGCAGGCCCGCCCCGCCGGGCTGGGCAAGCGGTTCGGCGCGCGGCTCGTGGATCTCGTGCTGACGCTCGCGGTGGGCGCGGGTGTCACGTTCCCGTTCGTGGGCAAGGTGACCGACCACATCGACGCCAAGGTCGATGCCGTCGAACAGGCGGGGGAGACCAAGCAGGTGTGGCTGCTGGACGGCACCACCGGCGGCTACCTCGCCCTGGTCATCGGCGTGCTGCTGGTCTTCGGGGTGCTCTACGAGGTGCTGCCGATGGCGCGTTGGGGCAGCACGCTCGGCAAGAAGCTGTTCGGACTGTCCGTGGCGGACATCGAGAGTCACGACAAGCCGAGCTTCGGCAAGGCGTTCTTGCGCTGGCTGGTCTACGGGGTACTGGGCGTGCTGGTGGTCGGCGTCGTCAACCTCGCGTGGTGCCTGTTCGACCGGCCGTGGCGCCAGTGCTGGCACGACAAGGTAGCGGGCACCTTCGTCGCCAAGCGGGGCGCGGGCGGCAGCCGGGGATAGGGCTCCGCCCCCTGGGCCACCTCTTGGGCCGCCCCTCAGCCGCCCCGGGTCCGGCGTCCGCGCCCGCGCCCGCTCGCTCCCTCGAACGGGTCACCCCGGATGCGGCGTCCCCGGCGGGGCGGTGCACTCGGGCCATGAGTGCGGAGCAACCGGACAACGATCCGTTCCGGAAGCCGGAGCAGGGCCAGGGCGGCGGCCAGGACCCGGGCCAGGGCGGCGGCCAGGGGCCGGGCGGCCCCGGGCAGGCGCCGGGGTCCACGGGCAGCCCGCCGCCCCCACCGCCCCCACCCGGGGGCGGTGTTCCCCCCGGAGGGGGCCACGGCCAGGGACCCGGTTACGGCCAAGGTCCCGGCTACGGATACGGCCCCGGCTACGGGAGTCCGTACGACAACCCCTACGGCGGGACGGCCGGGGCCGCCGACCCGTTGGCGGGGATGCCGCCGCTGGCCTCGCGCGGCAAGCGGCTGCTGGCGCGGATCGTCGACGCGCTGATCATCGGCATCCCGCTGGGCGTGCTGATCGGCCTGGCCCAGAGCGGGGTGTCCTCGGACACCGGGCGGACGTACTGGCAGCAGGCCCTCTACGTCGTCGTGTATCTGATCTACGAGGGCCTGATGCTGACGAGTTCGGGCCAGACGCTCGGCAAGAAGCTGATGCGGATCCGGGTCGCCATGCTGCGGGACGGCGCCATTCCGGTGGGCTCGCCCGGCTGGAGCCGGGCGGCGATCTACTCGCTGCCCATGCTGGTGCCCTGTCTGGGCTTTCTGTTCTGGCTGGTGAACGTGCTCTTCTGCACCTGGGACCAGCCGTATCACCAGTGCCTGCACGACAAGGCGGCGCGGACGGTGGTGGTCGCGGCGGACTGACCTGGCGGGGCCGGGCCGCCGCCGCGCGCGGAGGGGGCGGACGAAGGGGCGGACAGTGCAGCCGCCCCGGACGCCGGGTGGCTCAGCGGCGGGCTCCCGCACCCGCGTGCGCCGCGGGCACCGAGGGCGCCGACGCGATGTGCTGTGCGGGCCGGGTGTGCCGGCCGGACTGGATGTGCCGCGCGGGCTGCTCGGCCGGGAGAGCGCCGCGGTGGGCGGCTGCGGTCTCAACGGCCCTGCGGCGCTTGAGGGTTGCCCGCGCGGTGGGCGCGGTGAGAGCGACCAGCAGGCCAAGTGCGAGTGCCGCGAGCGCGATCACTACGATCCCCGGGCCCGAACGGACCTGGGTGAGCAGCAGCATGGCGAGCGACGAGCAAATGACGGTGACCGATCCGTAAGCGATCTGGGCGGGGTTCGGACGCGGCATGGCGGATCCGTCCTCGGGGGTGTGGTCAAGATCTGGACGTCGAACAGGTCGTTACGCGCTGCTCGTTGGCTCAGTACGAACGGGCGCCGTCGAACGACTCTACGGTCCGGAATGCCCGTGTGGAAAGCGCGGCAAGCGTGAGCCGACCCACGCCTCCGTTGCACAGGGGGCGCACTGGCGCACATCGCTCCGCCCGTCCCAACTGGCGGACAGGGCGCGGCCCTTGGCAGGCTCCCGGCGCGCCGCCTCGTGAGCGCCGCGCACAGGGGGCGTACCGATGTTCGCATCCGCTATCTGATGGGGAGTTGGGATGCGGCGTTCACGTGCGGACGCGGGGGAGTGGTGGGAGTGCCAGCGGTCCGGCCAATGGCGACGAGGAAAGACCGGAGGGGGTCACGCTGGGCAATGATGGCTTGACAAAGTGCTTTAAAATCGGGTGAAGCGGACGCTTTGGCTGGGTGGGTACGGACGGTGAGACCGTCACCAAGAGCCACGAAGGGGTTGCTGAGCACGCATGACCGAGTGGTGTGCAACCCAGGAATGAATTTATTTGCATCGTTGCAGGTCAAAACATGATCCCCCGTTACCCCCCTGGCGATCGGCGCGCGATCGCGTTTAGATGCCTGGTGTGGGGTCGTCCCGGACGGCCCCGCTGACCTACCCGAAACGAGTCTCACGGGGGAGATGGTGATCATGTCAGGAGGCGGATTCGTCAGGCTGCCGGACGGCAGCGTGATCGTCGCGCTGACCCTGCCCGTCCCGCGTCGGCACGGCGCGGGGCACGGCACCGTCCCGCCGGCCCGGAGCGCGGGCGGAACCCGTCGCTCCGGTTCTGCCGGTGTGTCCGGCGCCGAGGGGCTGCTGCCCTCCCGTCGCTGGTCGGCGGCGGCGGACGAACCACACACGGTGCGCGAGGCCGTCCCGCGCAGACCCGGCGACGAGCAGTGCGTCCGGGTCCTGGTGCACGCCGGGAACCGGGCGCGCGCCCTGACCAGGCTGCGCAATCTCGGCCTGCGCGCGATCTATCTGAGAGGGAACGCGGAGCCGCCCTCGGCGGACGAGATCACCGCGGTCCTCCACCACCCGGAGGGCTTGGTGTGGCGCGCGGTTCCCGACGACGACAGGGAGTCGTGGCGCCCCATCGCCGCCCTGCTGCGCACCAGCGCCGCCTGACACCGGGTGGCGTCGGCCGAAGCCGTCCGGCGCGGCCTGACACCGACTGGTGCGAACCCACGCCGCGTGGTGCTGCCTGATGTCGGCTGACGAGGCCCTGCGGCTGCGGTGCGGCAGCGCTGTCCGGGGTCCTGCGGCGCATCGGCCCGGCCCCGCAACGCCGCCCGCCCCGCCCGGGAGCCCCTGGGCGCCCCGCCCGGGAGCCCCTGGGCGGGGCCTCAGCGCTCTGCCGGGGCCCCTGCGGCCCCGCGCCGCCCGGCGGCCGGGCGCGCTCGTGGGCGCGGGGAGAGCCGTACTCGTGCGGCATGGCGGTCCGGCCGCGTGCCGCGGGTGTGCTACGTCCCGGCGCGCGGGAGGCCGGGCGCCCGGTACCGGCCGGGTCAGGTACCGGGTGCGACGGGCTTGCCCGTCAGCTCGACGCCCGCGTCCCGCAGCTCGTCCAGCGCCCGCAGCACGGTGCCCTCGGCGACCCCGGCGGTCAGGTCGAGCAGCACCTGGGTCCGGAAGCCCTCGCGGGCCGCGTCCAGCGCCGTCTCGCGTACGCAGTGGTCGGTGGCGAGGCCGACCACGTCCACCTCGGCCACCTCGCGCGCCCGCAGCCAGTCGCCGAGCGAGACGCCGTTCTCGTCCGCGCCCTCGAAGCCGCTGTAGGCGGCCGAGTACGCGCCCTTGTCGAAGACCGCCTCGATCGAGCCGGAGGCGACGGCCGGGGCGAAGTTCGGGTGGAAGCCGATACCCTCCGTGCCCGCCACGCAGTGCGGCGGCCAGGAGTGCTCGTAATCCGGCTGTTCGGAGAAGTGGTCGCCGGGGGCGATGTGGGCGTCCCGGGTCGCGACGATGTGGCGGTATCCGGCCGACGCGTCACCGACCAGATCGGTGATGGCCGCCGCCACGTCGGCGCCGCCCGCGACCGCGAGGCTGCCGCCCTCGCAGAAGTCGTTCTGCACATCAACGACGATCAGTGCCCGGTGCATGGTGCACACCTTTCGGCTGGGTGGGTCGGCTGGATCGGCTCGGTCGGAGGGGTCGGCGCGCTTGCCGGGCTGCCGGCCGCGACCGCCGCGAACCGCCGCCCTTCACTTCCGAGACTAGACACTCCCCGCCGGGCGCGGCAGGGCACCCCGCCCCGCCGTCGCCCGCATGCGGCGCCCGTCCCCGCTGAGACGCGGCTCACACCTGCGCCGCCGGACCCGCCTGCGCCACCGCTCACACGTGCTCCACCGGCAACACCGGCTCCCCGCGCGAGAGCTGCATCGCCGACATGGGCAGCCGCGCCATGGCCGCCAGGTGCCGCTCCCGCGCCGTCTCCAGCGGCTCTCTGGCCACCACGCTGCCGCCCCGCACCAGCCGCACCTGGAGCTGGTGGTCGGCCAGCTCGGGCGGTACGGGGCCGGTGCCGACCACCTCCGACTCGGCCACCCCGGCCGAGTCCAGCGGACGTGCCGCCCACTTCGCGCCGCCCAGCGAGGACTTGCCGCCCATCGACCGCTTCGCCACCGGCCGCAGGGGCGCGCCCGGCTCGTCCGAGTCGGCCCGCGCCACCAGCTTGTAGACCATCGAGCAGGTCGGATGCCCGCTGCCGGTGACCAGCTGGGTGCCCACCCCGTAGGCGTCCACGGGCGCGGCGGCCAGGGACGCGATGGCGTACTCGTCCAGATCGCTGGTCACCACGATGCGGGTCTTCTCGGCGCCCAGGTCGTCCAGCTGCTGGCGGACCCGGTGGGCGAGCAGCAGCAGGTCGCCCGAGTCGATCCGGACGGCGCCCAGCTCCGGTCCGGCGACCTCCACGGCGGTGCGGACCGCTTCGGCCACGTCGTAGGTGTCCACCAGGAGGGTCGTGCCGCTGCCCAGCGAGGCGACCTGCGCGCTGAAGGCGTCGCGCTCGGTGTCGTGCAGCAGGGTGAAGGCGTGGGCGCTGGTGCCGACGGTGGGGATGCCGTAGCGGAAGCCGGCGGCCAGGTCCGAGGTGGAGTTGAAGCCGCCGACATAGGCGGCCCGGGAGGCGGCGACGGCGGCCAGCTCGTGGGTGCGGCGGGCGCCCATCTCGATGAGGGGGCGCCCGGCGGCGGCCACGGCCATGCGCGAGGCGGCGGCGGCCACGGCCGAGTCGTGGTTGAGGATGGAGAGGATCACCGTCTCCAGCAGGACGCACTCCGCGAAGGTGCCCTCCACGCGCAGCAGCGGCGAGCCGGGGAAGTACACCTCGCCCTCCGGATAGCCGAGGATGTCGCCCCGGAAGCGGTATCCGGCCAGCCACTCCAGCGTCGGCCCGTCCACCACGCCCTGCTCGCTCAGGAACGTGAGCATCCGGTCGTCGAAGCGGAAGTTCTCCACCGCGTCCAGCACGCGGCCGGTGCCCGCGACCACGCCGTAGCGGCGGCCCTCGGGGAGTCTGCGGGTGAAGACCTCGAAGGCCGAGCGCCGCTCGGCCGTCCCGGAGCGCAGCGCGGCCTGGAGCATCGTCAGCTCGTACTGGTCGGTGAACAGCGCCGTGGACGGCACCGCCACCGGCAGCCCCGTTTCCGGCTGCCGGGGATCTTCTGGGGGCAGGGCCCCGGGGGAATCCAGCACTGGTGGCTCACTTCGTGTGTTCGGGTCGGTCGCCTGTGAGCGTACCCCGCATCTCGTCATCTTGACGATATGCATCCGCGCGGCGGACCGGCGCCCGCCACGTCCGCCGGGCGAGCGGTGGCGCCGTGACCGTTCCGGCCGTCGGCGTTTCGGCACGCGGGCCCGCAGGGTGGCAGCATGGGGACCGTGAGTGTCGCCCCCACGGAGATCGAGCGCCCGGAAGCCGTCGAGGAACCCGTCGAGCTGCCAGAGCCCGACGTGCCCTGGGTCACCGTCGTGCACAACGACCCGGTCAATCTCATGAGCTATGTGACCTATGTGTTCCAGGCGTACTTCGGCTATTCGAAGGAGAAGGCGAAAAAGCTGATGCTCGACGTGCACCACAAGGGCCGCGCCATCGTCTCCAGCGGGAGCCGCGAGGAGATGGAGCGCGATGTGCAGGCCATGCACGGCTACGGCCTGTGGGCCACGCTGACGCAGGAGCGCTGATGGCGGGGCACTTCGAGCCGACGTCCGACGGCGGCGCGGCGATCGCGCTGGACGAGGTGGAGATCTCCATCCTCCGCAGCCTCGCCGTGCAGCTCGTGGAGCTGATCGGGCCGGGCAGCGAGCCCGCGTCCGGCCCCCCGCCCGCTCCCGCGTCCGATCCCGGATCCGGCGCCGGGGAGGGCCCGCAGGAAAGCCCCGCTCCCGGCGGCATCGACGAGGAGCTGGCGGGCATCGAGGGCGTCTCCTGGCCCCCGTTCGGCGAGGGCCCCACCGAGCCTCCCGCCGACCCCGCGCTGGCCCGGCTCTTCCCTGACGCCTACGGGCCAGGGCCCGAGGGGAAACCGGACGAGAAGTCCGGCGGCGGCATGTCCTCCTGCGGCGATGACGCGCCGGGCACGCCGGGTGCGTCGGCCCACGAGTCGAGCGCCGCGCGCGCCGCCGAGGTCCGGTCCGCCTCGGCCGAATTCCGCCGCTACACCGAGAACGACCTCCGCGCCCGCAAGCGCGCGGACGGGCTCGCCATGGTCCGGGCCCTGGACGGGCTGGAGCCGGGGGAGCAGGGCGCCGTGCTGACGCTGGCACCGGATGATTCCCGCCAGTGGCTGGGCGCGCTCAACGACCTGCGGCTGGCCATCGGGACGCGCCTCGAGGTGAGGGACGACAGCGACAGTGAGCTGTACCGGCTGCCCGACTCGGATCCCCGTAAGCCGATGATCATGGCGTATCTGTGGCTCGGCGGCCTCCAGGAGACCCTCATCGAGACGCTGATGCCCTGAGCGGCCAGGGGGCGGCGGGCCCGGCGGACACCGGGGTCGCGGGCGGGCACCGGAGGGGGCGTCCGTCAGGCGCTAGAGGGGCGATTTCAGGCCACTCCTCGCCCGTTAAATGAAGGGTAAAGACCGCTTAACGAACAGATCACGATGGCGACTCTTACGAGAACCATGTCCACGCCTGTCCTTTCTGGGCGTGGCATGCGTCACAAAAGCGGGGTCGATGTTCGTGGTAAACCTTCACGATCCGTATCCGGACACCACCCATGCCCGGATGCGGAGCGACGCCGGCCGACCGCCGGTACGCACAACTCCATCCGGGGGAAATCGGGAATTGACCCGGGGGCAGTCCGGGTCGGCATGGAGAAAGGCGCACCACATGACCTCCGAGCAGGTCGCGGACGACAAGGGGAACCCCGAGTCCGCAAGTAGGGGCGAGAACAGCGGCGTGGCAGGCGGTCCTTCCGACGAGGGCTACCAGCGAGGGCTGGGAAGCCGCCAGGTCCAGATGATCGCCATCGGCGGCGCCATCGGTGTCGGCCTGTTCATGGGAGCCGGGGCGAACATCGCCAAGGCCGGCCCCAGCATCATCCTGATGTACGCGCTCGCGGGCGTCGTCATCTTCTTCATCATGCGGGCGCTGGGCGAACTGCTCATGTACCGCCCGGTCTCCGGCAGCTTCGCGGAGTACGCGCGAGAGTTCATGGGGCCGTTCTTCGGCTTCGTGACGGGCTGGACGTACTGGCTGCTGTGGGTCGTGACCGGCATGGCCGAGCTGACCGCCGCGGCGATCTACATCCATTTCTGGTTCCCGGACATTCCGCAGTGGGTCAGTGCGCTGGTCTTCCTGGTGGTGCTGTTCGGCGTGAACCTGATCTCGGTGAAGGTCTTCGGCGAGGTCGAGTTCTGGTTCTCGATGATCAAGGTCACCGCGATCATCGGCATGATCGTGATCGGTCTCGGCGTGGTCACCCTGGGCTTCTCCCAGGCCGGTGACACCGCCTCCTTCACCAACTTGTGGGAGTTCGACGGCATCTTCCCCAAGGGCATCGGCTCCAGCCTGATGACGCTCCAGGGCGTGATGTTCGCCTACATCGCGGTGGAGCTGGTCGGCATCACCGCGGGCGAGAGCCAGGACCCGGAGAAGACGCTGCCCAAGGCGATCAACACGCTGCCGTGGCGCATCATCATCTTCTACGTCGGCTCGCTCGTCGTGATCCTGTCCGTGGTCAAGTGGACGGAGTTCGCCGAGGGCGTCAGCCCCTTCGTGGAGGCGTTCAGCAAGATCGGCATTCCGCTCGGCGCCGGCATCGTCAACTTCGTCGTGCTGACCGCCGCGCTCTCCTCCTGCAACTCCGGGATGTACTCCACCGGCCGCATGCTGCGCGACCTGGCGGAGAACAAGGAGGCCCCCGGCATCTTCGAGCGCCTCAACTCGCGGCAGTCCCCCGCGGTGGGCATCACCATCTCGGTGGCGCTCATGGGCATCGGTGTGATCCTCAACTACATGGTCCCGGAGAAGGCGTTCGCCTACGTGACCTCGGTCGCCACCGCGTGCGGTATCTGGACCTGGATGATGATCCTCATCAGCCACATCAAGTACCGCCGTGCCGTCGTGGCCGGGCGGCTGCCGAAGTCCTCGTTCCCCGCACCGGGCGGCAGCGTCCTCTCCTGGGTCGCGCTGTTCTTCCTGACCATGGTCCTGGTGATCGTGGCCATCGACGAGACGGCGCGGATCTCGCTGTACGTCGGCGCCGGCTGGGCCGTCGTACTGGGCGCGTACTGGCTGCTGCACGCACGCGGCACCGCGCACGCGCACCGCTCCTCGCGGGCCCCCATCGGAGCGGCGGCGGCCCCCGCCGCCGGCGTGCTGGAGCCCGAGGCCGCCACCGGCCAGGACTGATCCCGCCACCGGCCGGGACGGATCCGTCACCGGCCGGGCAGCGGCTCATCAGGGGCCGGACCGTACCGCTCACGCGTACGGTCCGGCCCTTCCGTGTGCCCGGACCGCGCCACCGCCGGTGAGGGGCGCGGAGGGGGTGGGAGGGGGCGGGCCCGGACCCGTGTGCGCGGGCACGCATATCCTGGCGGTCATGCTGACCATCACCCAGGAGCTGCACGACAAGATCGTCGCCCACGCCCGCCAGGACCACCCGGACGAGGCATGCGGCGTGATCGCGGGCCCGGCGGGGAAGGGCCGCGCCGAGCGCTTCATCCCCATGCTGAACGCCGCGCGCTCCCCGACCTTCTACGAGTTCGACTCGACCGACCTGCTCAGGCTCTACCGCGAGATGGACGACCGCGACGAGGAACCCGTCGTGATCTACCACTCGCACACCGCCACCGAGGCGTACCCCTCGCGCACCGACATCAGCTACGCCAACGAGCCCGGCGCGCACTATGTCCTCGTCTCCACCGCCGAGTGCGGCAACGACGAAGGCCCCTTCTCCTTCCGCTCGTTCCGGATCGTGGACGGTGAGGTCACCGAGGAGGAAGTGAAGCTCGTAGAGGCGTACTGATCCGCGAGTCTGAGACGGAACGGACCACATGCTGAAACCGGCATCCGGAACCGCGTCCGGGAATCGTTACGATGAGCCCATGGTTGTCCACGACGTGAGCGCATTCGGCAAGACCCCGGGCACGCTGCTCGTGGCGCGCCTGCACGTCGACCTGTGCCGCCTCGCCAGCGCGATCTGTCCGCGCCGAGCCCAGCGGGCCCCGCTCCCGTAGGTCCGGCCGGACCAGCTGGACACAGCCGCCGCCCGAGCCCGCCCGGCCCCCGGGCGGGCCCGCGCCGCCGCCCCGCGCGGCACAAGGTCCCGCACCCACCGCCGCACCCGCACACCCGCACAGCGCAGTCCCGCGGGCGCGGACCGGCCCGGCGGCCGTACAGCACCGCACAGTCGCACAAGCCGCACAGCCAGCCCTCCTCTCTCCTCTCCGATCTCTCCGACGGGAGCACACCATGGCCATCGAGGTCCGCATTCCGACCATCCTCCGCACCTACACCGACGGGCAGAAGGCAGTCCAGGGCACGGGCGCGACCGTGGGTGAGCTCTTCGCCGACCTGGAGAGCCGCCACACCGGCATCCAGGACCGCCTCGTGGACGGAGGAGAGCTGCGCCGCTTCGTGAACGTCTACCTGAACGACGAGGACGTCCGCTTCCTGGGCGGCATCTCCACCGAACTGAGCGACGGCGACAGCGTCACGATCCTCCCGGCCGTGGCCGGGGGCTCCGGGGCCCAGAGCTGATGCGCTACGACTCCCCGCTGGACGCCGTCGGCAACACGCCCCTCGTCCGGCTTCCCCGCCTCTCGCCCTCGGACGAGGTGCGGGTCTGGGCGAAGCTGGAGGACCGCAACCCGACCGGCTCCGTCAAGGACCGTCCGGCCCTGCACATGGTCGAACAGGCCGAGAAGGACGGGCGGTTGACCCCGGGCTGCACCATCTTGGAGCCGACCTCGGGCAACACCGGCATCTCGCTGGCGATGGCGGCCAAGCTCAAGGGCTACCGCATCGTGTGCGTCATGCCGGAGAACACCAGCGAGGAGCGGCGCCAGCTGCTGGCCATGTGGGGTGCCGAGATCATCTCCTCCCCCGCGGCCGGCGGCTCCAACACGGCGGTACGTGTCGCCAAGGAGAAAGCGGCCGAGAATCCGGACTGGGTGATGCTCTACCAGTACGGCAATCCGGACAACGCGGGCGCCCACTACGCCACCACGGGCCCCGAGATCCTCGCCGACCTGCCCTCGGTCACCCACTTCGTCGCCGGACTCGGCACCACCGGCACCCTCATGGGCGCGGGCCGCTATCTGCGCGAGCACCGCCCCGACATCAAGATCGTCGCCGCCGAACCGCGCTACGACGACCTCGTCTACGGGCTGCGCAACCTGGACGAGGGCTTCGTGCCCGAGTTGTACGACGAGTCCGTGCTCACGACCCGCTTCTCCGTCGGCTCCGAGGACGCGGTGACCCGCACCCGCGAACTCCTCGAACAGGAAGGCATCTTCGCCGGAGTCTCCAGCGGCGCCGCACTGCACGCGGCGATCGGGGTGGGCCGCAAGGCGGAGCGCGCGGGGGAGAGCGCCGACATCGTCTTCGTCGTGGCCGACGGTGGCTGGAAATACCTCTCGACGGGCCTGTACACGGCGGAGACCACGGATGAGGCGATAGCCGCCGTACAGGGCCAGCTTTGGGCATGACCTGACGCGGCGCCACGTGGACTGTGGCAGGGCGCACGCCGGTGCGGGCCCCGCATCGGCGTACGCCCCGGCACCGACGGCCACCCGGGCCTCCGGCCAGCCGGTCGTTCGGCCACCTGGCTGCCCGGCCACCCGGTCATTCGGCCAGATGCCTGACGTTCTCCCACGTCCGCGCGTCCACCTCGCCGACGCGCTCCAGCAGCCGGGCGAGGCCCGCCTCGGCCAGTCCGTCCGCCGCCAGATAGGCGGGCCCGGACGGGTCCTGGGGCGGCAGTACCGGATCGGGTGAGGGCTCGGAGGTCAGCCGGGCGAGCCTCGCCGAGTCGCCGCGTACCGCCAGCACGAGGAAGAGCCGCTCCTGGCCGTCCGGCAGGCTCGTACGCCAGACCTCCCCGGGGCGGGGCAGCGGCGCACCGTGCGCCCTTGCGGCGCGCGCCGCGTCCGCCGCGCCCTTGCGCCGGGGCCCGAGCCGCCCCCGTCCGTCCGCGACCGCCGCCACGAGGGCGAGCAGGACGACCACCGCGCCGAGCGCCGGCCACCACGACGTATCCATCCGAGCCCCGCCTTCCCCGCCTCTTCGGGATGTACGGCTTCGATGTACGGCCTGCCAAGATCCGCAGTCGGCACGACGCTACCCCCGGGCTGGTGATTCCGCCCACACCAGCGCTCTACCGAGGAGTCAGCCGGACCCGCGCGGCTTACGCTCGGAATTCCCCCTCGTCCACGACGTCCCGTCCACGGGCTGGGGACCACCCCGCAGGCCGCCAACGGAGGTTCCCGCTCAATGAAGCTCACCGTCGTCGGCTGTTCCGGGTCGTTTCCGTCAACGGAGTCGGCCTGTTCGAGCTATCTCGTCGAGGCCGACGGCTTCCGGCTGCTCCTGGACATGGGCAACGGCGCACTCGGCGAGTTGCAGCGCCACATCGGCCTGTACGACCTGGACGCCATCGCGCTCAGCCATCTGCACGCGGACCACTGCATCGACATGTGCGGCTATTTCGTCGCGCGCTACTACCGTCACGAGGGCGGCCGTTGTGCCCCCCTGCCGGTGTACGGGCCGGACGGCACCGAGGAACGGCTCACCACCGCCTACGCCGACGCCCCCTCCGACTCCTCGATGAGCGAGGTCTTCGCCTTTCGCCGGCTCACCCCGCACGGCGGCTTCGAACTGGGGCCCTTCCGGATCACCTCGGAACTGGTGGACCATCCGGTGGAGTCCTACGCGTTCCGCATCGAACACAAGGACAGCGGCCAGGTTCTCACGTACTCGGGCGACACGGGCCCCTGCGCCTCGCTCGAACTCGCCGCGCGGGACGCCGCGCTGTTCCTGTGCGAGGCGTCCTTCACCGACGGGAAGGAACACATCCCCGGGCTGCACCTCAACGGGCGCGAAGCGGGAGAGGCGGCGGCGCGGGCCGGCGCCGGACGGCTCGTCCTCACCCACGTGCCGCCGTGGACGGATCCGCAGATCAACCTGCGCGACGCGAAGGCCGCCTTCGGCGGACCGGTGGAGATGGCGCGGCCCGGAGCGGTCTACGAACTGTGAGCGGGCGCGCCCGCCCGTCTGCCCGTCTGCCCGGCGGGTGGGCGGGCGGGACGGGAACGGGCTACGAGAACCGTGCCGATAAAAGACCGTCCCCCGCCTCTTCGACGGGAGACGGGGGACGGGCGACGGGAGTGAGAGGGCTCCGCTACTTGGTGAGATCCTCGACCTCTTCGTCGGGCTCGCGGCCCGGGGTCTTGATGTCGAGGCGGACGATCAGGAAGCGGAAGAGCGCGTAGTAGACCGCCGCGAAACACAGGCCGATCGGGATGATCAGCCAGGGTTTTTCGGCGAGGCTCCAGTTGATGGCGTAATCGATGAAGCCCGCCGAGAAACTGAATCCGTCGTGCACGCCCAGCGCCCACGTCACCGCCATCGAGACGGCCGTCAGCACCGCGTGCACCACGTACAGCACCGGCGCGATGAACATGAAGGAGAACTCGATCGGTTCGGTGATGCCGGTCACGAACGAGGTCAGCGCCAGCGAAATCATCATGCCCAGCACGGCCTTGCGGCGGTGCGGCTTGGCACAGTGGGCGATGGCGAGCGCGGCGGCCGGCAGGCCGAACATCATGATCGGGAAGAAGCCGGACATGAATTGCCCCGCCGTCGGATCGCCCGCGAAGAACCGCGCGATGTCGCCGTGTACGACGTCACCCGAGGCATTCTTGAAATCGCCGAGCTGGAACCAGGCGACGGTGTTGAGGAATTGGTGCATGCCCACGGGGATCAGCGCACGGTTGATCAGACCGAAAATGCCCGCCCCGGCCGCGCCCAGCCCCGTCATCCACTCACCGAACGAGGTGATCGCGTCGCCGATGGGGCCCCAGATGAGAGTGAAGAGCACGCCGACGGCCAGGCCGACGAAGGCCATGATGATCGGCACCAGCCGGCGCCCGTTGAAGAAGCCGAGCCAGTCCACGAGTTTGGTGCGGTGGAAGCGCTGCCAGACGACGGCGGATATCAGCCCCATGAGCACGCCGCCCAGCACGCCCGGGTCGTTGTAGACGGCCGGGGTGTCCTCGCCCGCCTTGACGACGGCCTCGTGCACGGGGAACGCCTCAAGGACGTTCTTGTAGACCAGGAATCCGACGAGCGCGGCGAGCGCCGTGGAACCGTCGGACTTCTTGGCGAAGCCGATCGCGACGCCGATGCAGAACAGCAGCGCCAGATTGTCGAAGATCGCGCCGCCCGCGCCTGCGAAGGCAGCCGCGACGTCGTGCCACTTCAGCCCGTCGTCGCCGAAGACGTCGGGCTGCCCCAGCCGGTTCAGGATGCCGGCGGCGGGCAGCACCGCGATCGGCAGCTGCAGGCTGCGGCCGACCTTCTGCAACCCCTGGAACAGGCCGGAGCCCCGCTTCTTCGCGGGAGCAGCGGTGTCCGTGCTCATTGCGGTTTCCTCCAGATGAAGCGGGCGCCGCGCAGGGAGGAGGCCCGCTGATGGTCTAGTCCACGAGGGTGGTTTAGACCATTAGTAGCACGGCCATGTCGCGGCATGGAACGGCCAGTTCCGCGTGATATTGACCGCATGCGCGACCGCGTGCCCGCGTCCCCGGGAGGCCGGCGCGCCGCCGGCCGTCCGCTCTCTGCCGCGCCTCCCCCATGTCAGGAATTTGACATGGGGGAGGCGCGTATTTACGGTCACTGATGTCAAAGTCCTGACATTCGCTCTTCGCCGCCCGCCCGATCGCCGGAGGAACCGACCATGAGCACCCCCACAACGACAATCTCGGCCGACGCCGACCTGATCACCTTGGTGAACGTCTTCACCGTCGCCCCGGAACGGCAGAACGAGCTCGCCGACGCCCTCGACCGGGCGACCAACGGCGTATTCCTGGCCGTGCCCGGCTTCGTCTCCGCGAACCTGCACGTCAGCCTGGACGGTCAACGCGTCGTCAACTATGCGCAGTGGGCCGGGGAGCAGCAGTACAAAGAAGCGCTCCAGCGCCCCGACGTCCGCGAACACATCGCCGAGGTGGCGGCGATCGCGCAGGCATACGACCCGACCCTCACGCGGGTCCGCTCGGTCCACCGCCCCCACGGGCGGCGCGCGTGACCCCGTCGGCCGCTGTCCGGTGGCGTCGCCCGGTGGCGCCGCCCCGGTCGCCGACGGGCCCCGGGTCGGCGGGGCCGTCTCAGGCGCGGGTGTTCTCGTCCTCGATTTCCTCGGAGAGTTCCTCCGGTTCGCGGCCCGGTGTCTTCAGGTCGAACTTGGCGATCACGATCCGGAAGAGCGCGTAGTAGACCACCGCGAAGCCCAGGCCGATCGGGATGATCAGCCATGGCTTGGTCGCCAGGCTCCAGTTGATGACGTAGTCGATCAGTCCGGCCGAGAAGCTGAAGCCGTCGTGCACGCCCAGCGCCCAGGTCAACGCCATCGACACCCCGGTGAGCAGCACGTGGATGACGAACAGCGCGGGCGCCACGAACAAGAACGCGAATTCGATCGGCTCGGTGATGCCCGTCACGAACGACGTCAGGCCCACCGAGAGCATCAGGCCGCCGACCACCTTGCGCCGGCCGGGCCGTGCGGCGTGGGTGATGGCCAGCGCGGCGGCGGGCAGGGCGAACATCATGATCGGGAAGAAGCCCGAGGTGAACTGGCCGGCCGTCGGGTCCCCTGCCAGGAAGCGGTTGATGTCACCGTGGACGACCGTGCCGTCCGGTTTCTTGAAGTCCCCGAACTGAAACCACATGAAGGTGTTCAGGAACTGGTGCAGGCCGACCGGAATCAGCGCTCGGTTGGCCACACCGAAGATGCCCGAGCCCCAGGCCCCGAGGTCCGACATCCACTTCGAGAAGCTGGTGAGCGCGTCGCCCACCGGCGGCCACACCCACTGGCACAGCACCGCGAAGGCCAGCGCGACGAAGGCCATGATGATCGGCACCAGCCGGCGCCCGTTGAAGAAGCCGAGCCAGTCCACCAGCTTGACCCGGTGGAAGCGCTGCCAGAACCACGCGGACAGCAGGCCGACGATGATGCCGCCGAAGACCCCGGGATTCTGGAAGGTCTCCGCGCCGGCGGGCTTGCCGTTCTTGGCGAGGCAGGTGCCCTGCTCCGGATCGAAGACCGCGCCGGCGGCGCAGTCGGGAAACTGGTGGAGGATGTTGTAGTAGACGAGGAAGCCGGTGACGGCCGCCAGCGCGGTCGAGCCGTCCGCCTTCTTGGCCATGCCGATCGCCACACCCACGCAGAACAGCAGCGGCAATCCGAGCGCCGAGTCCAGCAGCGCGCCGCCCGCGCCCAGGAAGACCTTGGCCACATCCGTCCAGCCCAGCCCGTCGTCCCCGAAGATGTCGGGCTGGCCGAGCCGGTTGAGGATGCCGGCGGCGGGGAGCACCGCGATGGGCAACTGAAGGCTGCGGCCCATTTTCTGAAGGCCCGGGAAGAATCCGGAAGTCCACCTCTTCCACGGTCCCGGGGCGTTGGCTACGGTGCCGCTCACGAGCCTCCTCCTGACCGGTCGGTCCCTGGGGCCGGCCGTGCAGACGGTTGACGCATACTGGTGTAGACCTCTAATGCACGTCCACGGAGCGGCCGAGGGGGTGCTCCGCGACGCCAGTTAAACGTCATCTGTCGGCAGGGCGCGGACAGGCGCGCCCGCAGAGATGGGCTGAACGTGGGCTAATGTGACAAACGTGTCCTGAGGTCCACCGGCTCTGAACACCAGGAGAAGCACATGGCCACCAAGGCTGAGAAGATCGTCGCCGGACTCGGCGGACTCGACAACATCGAAGAGGTCGAGGGCTGCATCACCCGGCTCCGCACCGAGGTCAAGGACGCCTCCCTCGTCGACGAGAAGGCGCTGAAGGCCGCCGGCGCCCACGGTGTCGTCAAGATGGGCTCCGCGATCCAGGTCGTCATCGGCACCGACGCCGACCCGATCGCGGCGGACATCGAAGACATGATGTAAGGGGCGGCGTGCGGGCGCGCCGCTGCCGGGCCCCCGGCCGAACCTCCCCGGCCCGCCGCCGTGTTCGGCCCGCCCACCGTCGCGTTCGGCCGGTGCCGCGGGCCCGGATAGGCTCGCCTCATGTCACGAATCGACGGCCGTACGGCCGAGGAACTGCGCCCTGTCACCATCGAACGCGGCTGGAACAAGCACGCGGAGGGCTCCGTCCTGGTCTCCTTCGGTGACACCAAGGTGCTGTGCAACGCGAGCATGACCGAGGGAGTCCCGCGCTGGCGCAAGGGCAGCGGCCAGGGCTGGGTCACCGCCGAGTACGCCATGCTGCCGCGCTCCACCAATACCCGCGGTGACCGCGAGTCCGTCCGCGGCAAGATCGGCGGACGCACTCATGAGATCTCCCGCCTCATCGGCCGCTCCCTGCGTGCCGTGATCGACTACCGGGCGCTGGGCGAGAACACCGTCGTCCTGGACTGCGACGTCCTCCAGGCCGACGGCGGCACCCGCACCGCCGCCATCACCGGCGCCTATGTCGCGCTCGCCGACGCGGTGGCCTGGGCGCAGGAACGCAAGGTCGTCAAGTCCAAGGCCCAGCCGCTGACCGGCACCGTCGCAGCCGTCAGCGTCGGCATCGTGGACGGCACCCCGCTGCTGGACCTGTGCTACGAGGAGGACGTGCGCGCCGAGACCGACATGAACGTGGTCTGCACCGGCGAAGGCCACTTCATCGAGGTCCAGGGCACCGCCGAGGGCGCCCCCTTCGCCCGGACCGAACTGAACGGCCTTCTCGACCTGGCCGTGGCAGGCTGCGCCCAACTGGACGGGGCCCAGCGCACGGCACTGGGGCGCTAGCGGTTCGACGGCGCCGGGGCGTTCACCCGCTCCCGCCCGCCCGCTCCCGCCCGCCCGCTCCCGCCCGCTCCGGTGTTCGCCGTGGCGCGAATTTCGGAGGGGCGCCGCAGGTCAGGGGGTCGGCCCGGAACAGTCGGGCGCGGAGGGAAACTTTGCGCCCGCTTTGCACGTCTGTAGGGGTGCGGGCCGCACGTGTCGAACCGTGCGGTCCGACCAGCTTTTCGGGGGGCCGGCCCAAGGGAGCCGGGAAAACGGAGGGGGAAGCGGTGCTCCGCAAGACCACTGTCGCCGTCGCGGCGGCTGTCGTCCTGGGCATACCGGTGGTGTCCGGTTGTTCCGCGGTCGACAAGGCGCTCGACTGCGCCAACACGGCGGCCACCGTCGCCCAGGCGGCCGACGACCTCCAGCAGGCGGCGTCCGACGCGGGCGAGGACCCCACCCAGGCCAAGCGCTCCCTCGACAAGATCGACAAGAACCTGAAGACGATCGAGGAGGAGACCGACGAGGGAGATGTGCGCAAGGCCGTCACCAAGCTCGGCGACGCGGTGGACAGCGTCCGCACGGACGTGGACGCGGGCCGCACCCCCCGGACCGGTCCCGTGGGCGACGCGGCCGACGAGCTGACGAAGGTCTGCACCCCAGGCTGACCGGGCCCGGCCCAGCACGAAGGGCCCACCGGCGCCCCATGACGTGCCCTGCCCGCGCCGGACGGGATAATCGGTGCCCATGAGCACCCAGCGCCTGATCCTCGCCACCCGCAACGCCCACAAGGTCACCGAGCTGAAGGCGATCCTCGCCGAGGCGGGTCTCGACCTCGACCTGGTCGGCGCCGACGCCTACCCCGAGATCCCCGACGTCAAGGAGACCGGGGTGACCTTCGCCGAGAACGCCCTCCTCAAGGCGCACGCCCTGGCCCAGGCCACCGCGCTGCCCGCCGTCGCCGACGACTCGGGCCTGTGCGTGGACGTGCTCGGCGGCGCCCCCGGCATCTTCTCCGCGCGCTGGGCGGGCCGGCACGGGGACGATGACGCGAACTTGAACCTGCTGCTCGCCCAGCTCTCCGACATCGAGGACGCCCACCGCGCCGCCCACTTCGAGTGCGCGGCGGCCCTCGCCCTGCCCGACGGCACCGAGCGCGTCGTCAACGGCCGCCTGCGCGGCACCCTGCGCCACACCCCGGCAGGCGGCAACGGCTTCGGCTACGACCCGATCCTCCAGCCCGACGGCGAGACCAGGACCTGCGCCGAGCTGCACCCGGATGAGAAGAACGCCATCAGCCACCGCGGCCAGGCATTCCGCGCCCTGGCCCCCCTCGTCCGCACCTTGCTGACGGCGGACTGAAGGCCGCGCGCCGTGCGCCACTCGGGAGCGCGGGCGCGCGGCAGTGCGGAAGGTCAAGAAGGCCGGGGCGCGCGGCGCCGGGCCAAGCCGGGGGCAAGGGGCGCGCGAGGTCGTATCGGGCGCCGGGGGCTGCCGGGGCGTGCGCGGGTGTGCGCTGTGCGCGAGGGGGGACTCGAACCCCCACGTCCGAAGACACCGGCACCTAAAGCCGTCCCGTCTACCAATTCCGGCACTCGCGCGCGCAGATATCGTACTGCGCGCGCCCGCGCACTCACGGGGCCGGGGGTGAATCGGCACGGCACCGTGCGAGGCGGGCGCGGCGGGGTGGTGGGCGGGGTCAGAAGGTGGGCTCGTTGGCCTGGGCTCGGGCGAGGGCGCGGGCTTCCTCGTCGGTGCTGACCGAGGGCGGGGAGCCCTCCAGCGGCTGCTGGGCGGTTTCCTTCATGCACAGCACGGCAATGATGCCGATCACCGCGGCGCCCGACGCGTAGTACGCGGGGGCCAGCTTGTCGCCGGTCGAGTCGACCAGGGCCGTCATCACGCCGGGCGCGGTACCGCCGAAGAGCGCCGTGGCGACGTTGTAGCCGATGGACAGCGAGCCGTAGCGCACATCCGTGGGGAACAGCGCGGGCAGCGTCGCCGACATCGTGCCCAGCAGACAGACCAGGCAGGCGCCGAGCACCAGCAGGCCGCCCACGACCGCGATGAAGCTGCCCTGCTGGAACAGGGCGAAGGCGGGGATCGTCAGGACGGCGGAGCCGACCATGCCCGCCATCAGCACGGGCTTGCGGCCGAAGCGGTCGTTGAGGTGGCCCACCCGCTGGAGGACCAGGGCCATCGCCACCATGGCGATGATCGCCGCGACCAGTTCCATCGAGTTCTTGTAGCCGAGGGCGTCGGTGAGGTAGGCGGGCATGTAGGACAGCAGCATGTAGTCGATGACGTTGTACGCCGCCACCAGGCCGATGCACAGGAGCAGGGTGCGCCACTGCTCGGCGAAGATCGTCTTCAGTTCCTTCTGCGGCACGTTCTCCGAGAGCCGGGGCGTGCTGGCCTCCTCCACGCCCGCCTCCACCGGGTGCGACATCTCAGCGGCGCGCTTCTGGAAGGCCGGGGTCTCATCGAGCCTCATCCGCAGGTACAGGCCGATGACGCCGATCGGCCCGCCGACCAGGAACGGGATGCGCCAGCCCCAGGCGAGCATCGTGTCGGGGCCCAGCGTGGTGTTCAGGAGCAGCACGAGCGCGGCGGCGCCGGTGTAGCCGGTGAGGGTGCCCAACTCCAGGAAGCTGCCGAAATAGCCGCGCTTCTTGTCCGGCGCGTACTCGGCGATGAAGGTGGCGGCGCCGCCGTACTCGCCGCCCGTGGAGAAGCCCTGCACCAGGCGGCAGGTCAGCAGCAGCGCGGGCGAGGCGAGCCCGATGCTGGCGTAGGACGGGATGAGCCCGATGCAGAAGGTGCCCAGCGCCATCAGGATCATCGTCGTGGCCAGGACCTTTTTGCGCCCGATACGGTCGCCGAGCGGGCCGAAGAACAGCCCGCCGAGCGGCCGTACCAGGAAGGAGGCGGCGAAGGCGGTGAAGGACGCGAGAAGCTGGGTGCTGCCGGCCGGGAAGAAGACCTTGCCGATGGTGACCGCGAGATACGCGTAGATCCCGAAGTCGAACCATTCCATCGCATTACCGACCGCGGCGGCTTTGGTGGCCGTGCGGACCGTCTTCTCGTCCGTGACGGTGATATCGCTGCGGCGGATGCGGGGGCGCATCCGCCGTCTGACGGCGCGGAAGAGACTGCGGTGCCGCTTGAGGGCAGCCGGGTCGGGGGCCGGATCCTCGTGGTTCATCCCTCATGAGTACCGCACGGCGCCCGTCTTATACGGCACCAGGGGGCCTGCCGCCGATCGGGCGCTCAGGACAGCGGGCACGCGCTCATCAGGCGTCCGACGAGGCCAGGCCCAGGTCCTTGAGGAGCTTGGCGACGTGGCCGGTGGCCTTGACGTTGTAGAGGGCCCGCTCGACCTTGCCCTCCTCATCGACGATCACCGTGGAGCGGATGACGCCCGTGACCGTCTTGCCGTACAGCTTCTTCTCGCCGAAGGCGCCGTACGCCTCCATCGTCTCCTTGGACGGGTCGCCGGCCAGCGTGACCTTCAAGGACTCCTGCTCGCGAAACTTCGCCAGCTTCTCCGGCTTGTCGGGGGAGACGCCGATGACGTCGTAGCCCTGGCCGGCCAGCAGTTCGAGGTTGTCGGTGAAGTCGCACGCCTGCTTCGTGCAGCCCGGGGTCAGCGCGGCGGGGTAGAAGTACACGATCACCTTGCGGCCCCGGTGCGCGGCGAGGGAGACGTCCTTCCCGTCGGCGTCCGGCAGCGTGAAGTCGGGGGCGGTGTCGCCGGGCTCAAGTCGCTCGCTCATCGGGGCTCCTCTGCTGCTGGTTCACAGGTGGTTCTCACAGTGGCTCCCACCGGTCGTGATCACTCTCGGTGGGACCCTGCCCGAGCGTAGCCGGGTGGCGCCGATCGGGGGTGCCGTGGGGCGTCGGGCCCGGCGAGCTGACAGGATGTCCGGTAACACGGTAGGACGCAGGACTGACAGCGACAGCGACGGAGGCAGCTCGGTGCCGGAAGCCAGGACCCCCGCGGACATCGAGGCGGATATCGTCCGCAGGCGAGCCGACCTCGCCGCGGCGCTGGACGAGATCGCCGTACGCGTTCACCCGAAGACGGTCGTGGGAGACGCCAAGGCGAAGGCCGCGGCGGCGCTCGACCGCACCGCGGGCCGCGCGTACGTCGCCGCCAACCGCGTCGTCACCGACGTACGCGGGCAGTTCGTCGACCAGGAGGGCTCGCCCCGGCTGGAGCGCGTGGTCCCCGTCGCCCTCATCGGGGTCGCCCTCGTGGGCGGTGTGTTCGCACTCTCGGCTCGGCGCCGCCGCCGCTGAGGGGCTGAGATACGGTCGTGCCGTGAGCCCTGAGACCCCTGCCTCCCCGCCCCATGACAAGCTGCCCATCCGGATGCTGCACGACCGCGTGCTCGTACGGACGGACACCAGCGAGGGCGAACGCCGCTCCTCCGGCGGCATCGTGATCCCCGCGACGGCCGCCGTCGGGCGCAGGCTGGACTGGGCCGAAGTCGTCGCCGTCGGCCAGAACGTACGGACGGTCGAGCCGGGGGACCGCGTGCTGTACGACCCGGAGGACCGGGCCGAGGTGGAGGTTCGGGGGGTCGCCTATTACCTGATGCGGGAGCGGGACCTCCACGCCGTGGCCGCCGAACGCCTCCAGGGTTCGGAGGACTCGACAGGGCTGTACCTGTAAGGGCCCTGTGAGTCGTGAGAGCCCGTGATGAGCTGAGCCCGTGATTGAGCTGTGAGAGCCCTCGGACCGCGAGGGCCGGGGGCCTTTGAGGGCCCTCGACAGGTGAGGGCCCTCAGCTCGCGGGGGCCGGGCGGCCCGGCCGGTCAGTGGCCCGAGGTGGCCTTCAGGCCGACGACGGCCACCAGCAGCAGGCAGACGAAGAAGATCCGGGCCGCGGTGACGGGTTCGCCGAGGGCGAGCATGCCGATGACGGCAGCCCCCGCCGCGCCGATGCCGACCCATACGCCGTACGCCGTCCCGATGGGCAGCGACTTGGCGGCCAGCGACAGCAACACCATGCTCGTGGCGAATCCGGCCACGGTGAACACGCTCGGCCACAGCCGGGTGAAGCCCTCGGTGAACTTGAGTCCGATCGCCCAGGCGACCTCGACGAGACCGGCGGCGATGAGCAGGATCCAGGCCATGACGGCACCTCCGTGAGTGGGACTTCGGGGGTGCGTCGTCTTCGCTGGGCCCGGTACGGCGCGTCTCGTCGGGACCGGTCAGCGCACGCGGGCCGACCGGTCCTGGAACCGTAGCAAAGGGGGCGGGCGCGGGTGGTGGCCCAAGTCACCCTCCGGTTCACCGGTGGTGCGCGGGGCCGCTGAGGCACGTGGTCAGGCGGGGCCACCCGTGGTGAGGCCCACCAGCCCGCTCTCGTAGGCCAGGACAACCGCCTGCGTGCGGTTGGCGGCACCCAGCTTGGACAGCACATTGCCCACGTGGGTTTTGACGGTCTCCAGGCTCACCCGCAGTTCCGCCGCCGCCTCCTGGTTGGAGCGGCCCTGCGCCATGAGGCGGAGGATCTCGCGTTCCCGGACGGTGAGGGCGGGGGCCGCGGCGGAGACGGCGCGGGCGGCCGGGGCCGCGCGGCCGGTCGCCAGGCGGCGGACCGCCTCCGGGAAGAGGACGGAGTCGCCGGTGGCCACCAGCCGGATGGCGTGGGCGATCTGCCGGGCGGGCGCGCTCTTGCGGATGAAGCCGGCGGCCCCGGCGCGCAGCGCGTCGTAGACGTACTCGTCGTTCTCGAACGTGGTGATCACGACGATCTTCGGCGGATCGGCCGACGCGGTGCGCAGCAGCCGGGTCGCCTCGATGCCGTCCAGCCGGGGCATCCGGACGTCCATCAGCACGACGTCGGGGCGCAGCCGCTCGGCCATCCCGAGCACCTCGGCGCCGTCCGCCGCCTCGCCCACGACGTCGAGATCGGGTTTGGCCGAGAGCAGGGCGCGCAGCCCGGTGCGGGTCAGCTCCTCGTCATCAGCGATGAGCAACGTGATCACTGGCTCGGCGTCCGTGGTCATGGCGCCGACCGTAGCGGTATGCGGGCGGTCAGCCGCCAGCGCCCGCCTGGTTCGCCGTCCGGCCCGGCGGACAGTTCGCCGCGCAGCAGCCGGACCCGCTCGGCGACGCCCGTCAGGCCGTTTCCCCCGGCGGCCCTGCTGGAACTGCCGCAGCTGTCGGGGCCGGCGGTGCCGGGACGGGAGGGCTCGGCGGTGTCCAATGGATTGGTGAGCGTCACCTCCAGATGGCCGTCCCGTACGGCGATCAGCAGGCTGATCCGCGAATCCGGCCCGGGGACCGTACGTGTGCCGTGACGCAGGGCGTTGGTCAGGCCCTCCTGGACGATGCGGTACGCCTCCCGGGAGACCGCCGACGGGACTTTGGACAAGTCGCCCGAGGTCTCCACCCGGAGGTCCGCGCCCGCCTGCCGGACCCGTTCCGTCAGCGGGCCGAGGTCGGCGAGAGCGCGCTGCGGGGCGGTGGCCGGCTGCCGGGCGCGCAGGACGCCGAGCACATGGTCGAGGTCGTCCATGGCGGCGCGTGAGGTCTCCTCGATGCTGGTGAGAGCACGCCGGGCCGCGACCGGGTCGCTCTCCATCAGCTCTCCGGCGACGGCGGCCTGGATGGTGGCGGCGGTCAGAGTGTGGCCGATCGAGTCGTGCAACTCCTGGGCCAGCCTGTTGCGTTGGGCCAGCAGATCCCGCTGTTCCTCGACGGCCGCCAGCCGCTCGGCGGCGCGGTGGCCGAGCAGGGCGCGGGCGAGCGGTCGCGCCGCCGCCGCGCCGCCCACGGCGGACGCCCAGCCCAGTGCCAGGCTGGCGGCACCGACAGCCGCCGCCCACAAGCCCGGCCATCCGGCGGGCAGGTGCGCGGTCCCGCCGAAGACCGTGACCGCCCCGCCGCCGCCGAGCCATACGGCGGGAAAGAGTACGGCCGCGAACAGCGCGAGCCCGGCCACCGCCGTCGCCGCCGCGCCGAGCGCCATGTGTGCGGCCAGCCAGGCAGAGGCGCGTGCCGGATTCGCCCACCGGTCGGCGAAGGCGGGCCGGGCGACTGACCGGCGCGCGGCCGGACGCACTGCCGCCGACTGCTCAGCGGCCGAACGGCGGGTGGCCCTGCCGGCCGGGTCGGCGGGGGCGGGGAGTCCGGCGTCCAGCAGCAGGTTGGCCAGCCGCACCGCCGCGCGGCGGGACGCGCGGGGAGCGCCCATGGCGCCGACGGTCGCGCACAGGGCCAGCCCGAACACCGGGAGACGGAGCGCCGTCGGCCAGTCCGGCGGGGTGACGGCCAGTGCCACGGCCAGCGGCGGAATGCCGAGGAGCGCGCCGACGACCGCGTGGCTGCCGCCCCTGACGGCGCGCTTGCCGCCCCTGCCCAGGCGCTCGGCCAAGCCCGCGCCCAGGCCCCGGCCTGGGCCCGCGACTTTGCCCATGCCCGCGACTTTGCCCATGCCCTCGACCTTGCCCATGCCCTCGCCCTCGCCCCCGCCTGTGCTCACGGACCGCACCGTACCTTCGGGCCCCTCGGCGCACTTCCCCCGGAAGAGCCGGCTGGTCCCCCCGCCGATGGGGGAGCGCCGGATTCCCTCCCTGGGGGATGCGAGGGAACGGCGTCCGCTGGGAGGGTCGGCGGGGCCGAAGGCCGTGCCGCGAAATCCCCGTTCCCGAACTCTCGAAAGGCCGCCGTGAATTCGTCGCTCTTCTCATCCGCCAAATACCGCATACCCGCTGGGCCTCCGGTATCGGGAGCCGCCCGGGTGGGCGCGGCGGTGTGGCTTGTCGCCGTCGCGCAGTTCTTCGCCGTTCAGCTTGTTGTGCAGTCCGGCTGGCGCACGTCCTACAGTTGGGCGACCTTCAACATCAGCGATCTGGGCAACGTCCATTGCGGGATGTGGGATGTCTCCAGGCCGCGCTATGTGTGTTCGCCGCTGCACGACGTCATGAACGTCTCGTTCGCCGTGCACGGAGTGCTGTTGTCGGCCGGGGCGCTGCTGCTCGGTGGCTGCTGGGGGCCGGGCGGAATGTCGGTGACCGCCAGGGTGCTGCTCCTGATCGGTTGCGGCGGGTGGATTCTGGTCGGTTCCGTGCCCGCCGATGTGAACGAGAATCTGCATGTGCTGGGCGCGCTCTTCATCATGGGTCTGGGAAACATCGGGCTCGTGTGCGCGGGATTTCTGCGCCGGGATTCGCTTTTCGGGCGCGGCCGTCCGCGCGTGGTGACCCTCGCGATCGCCGCTGCCGCGCAGTTGGCGACATGGCTGTTCTTCGCGCAGGCCGACCCCGGTATCGGACTGGGCGCCATGGAAAGGGCGGCCGCGTTCGCGCTGGACGCGTGGGTGTCCGTGATGGCGGTATCGGTCATCCGCGCCGGAAATCCCGCCGGCCGGGCGCCCCGTGGCGCCCGGCCGGTCCCGGCTGCGGGGTGAGCCTGCGTCACCCCTGTCGCGCGCGCACCCTCACCAGCTTCGCTGGCTCTGGGTCCGTGGTACGCCGCCGCCTCCGCCGCCCTGGGCGCCGTTCTGGCCGATGCCGCCGTTCCCCGGGTCGCCGCCGCCGTTGACTCCGCCGGGGTCGTTCCCGCCGTTGGGGTTGCCGCCGTCCACTCCGCCGATGCCGGGGTCGCCGGTCGGGGGCGGGGGGGTCGTCGGGACGCTGGGCGGGGCCGTGGGCGTGGTGGGGCGGTCGGTGGGCCGGTCCGTGGAGGGGGGCGGTGAGACGGGGGTGTCCGAGGAGGGCGGCTGGGTGGTGGGGCCGTTGGTGCTGGGCGACTGGGTGCTGGGCAGGTCGGCGTTGCCCTTGGTGTCCAGCTTGAAGTCCTTGGCGGGGCGGCCCTTGAGGGCCGTCTTCGTGTAGGAGCCCCAGATCTTCGCGGGGAAGCCGCCGCCGTTGACGCGGGTTTCGCCCGCGGCGCCGTACAGCGGCTTTTGCACGCCGCTGTTCGAGTCCTGGCCCATGACGCTGACGACGGTGGCCAGGTCGGGGGTGTAGCCCGCGAACCAGGCCGCCTTGTCCTCCTCGGCGGTGCCCGTCTTGCCCGCCGCCGGGCGGCCCGCCGACTGGGCCGCCGTGCCGGTGCCGCTCTTGACGACGCTGCGCAGGATGGCCGTCGTGGTGTCGGCGGCGTCCCGGGGGATGGCCTGCTTCGGGTCGTGGTCGGGCAGGTTGACGACCTCGCCGCCGCGGGTGGCCTTGCGCACGAGACTGTAGGTGCCGTGCTTGCCGTGGTTGGCGAGCGTCGCGTACGCCTCGGCCATGTCCAAGGTGGAGGCCGTGGTGACGCCGAGGGCGATCGAGCCGTCGTCGGGCATGTTCGGCACGGACTCGGGGATGCCCAGATCGACCGCGGTGTCCTTGACCCGCTTGGGGCCGACGTCGATGCCCATCTGCGCGAAGACGCTGTTGACCGACTTGTCCATGGCCGTGGTGACGGGGATCTGGCCGTAGGACCTGTCGTCCTCGTTGGCGGGCGAGTAGTCCGTGCCGTGGCCGTCGCTGACGACCTCGCGCTTGTTGGTGCCGTCGTAGATGGTGCGCGGCGTGATGGGCGAGCCGCTCTGGGTCTTGGACTTGTTCTGGAGGGCCGAGGCGAAGATGAACGGCTTGAAGGTGGAGCCCACTTGGTAGTCGCGCCGCGTGGCGTTGTTGACGTACTGCTTGGTGTAGCCGATACCGCCGTACATCGCGACGACCTCGCCGGTCTTCGGGTCCACCGAGGAGCCGCCGGCCCGGACGTGCTTGTCGATCTTGCGGTTCTTCTTGTCGAGCCGGGACATCAGCTCCTTGTCGACTGCCTCGCGCATGGCCTTCTGCTTCTTCGGCTGGATCGTTGTGGTGATCCGGAAGCCGCCGGCGGCCAGCCGCCGCTCGTCGATGATGTCGTTGCCGATGAGGTGGTTCTTGACCGCTTCCACGAGATAGCCGCGCTCACCCGCCATGTTCCCCGGCGGCTTGGCCTTGTCGGGCTCGGGGAACTTCGCCCCGTCGCGGGACGCCTTGCTGAGCCAGCCCTTCTTGACCATGCCGTCCATCACGTACTCCCAGCGCGCGACGGCCCGGCGCTTGTTCTCCGGGTGGGCGCGGGTGTCGTACGCGTTGGGGGAGTTGACCAGCGCGGCGAGGTAGGCGCCCTCCTCCGGGGTGAGCTTGCCGACGTCCTTGCCGTAGTAGGCGTGGGCCGCCGACTGGATGCCGTAGGCGTTGCGGCCGAAGTAGCTGGTGTTCAGGTAGCCCTGGAGGATGTCGTTCTTGCTCACTTCGCGGTCGAGCTTGAGCGCGATGAAGAACTCCTTGGCCTTGCGGGAGACGGTCTGCTCCTGCTCCAGGTAGTAGTTCTTCACATACTGCTGGGTGATGGTGGAGCCGGACTGGCGGCCCTTGCCGGTGACCATGTTCCAGCCCGCGCGGACCATCGCCTTGGGGTCGATCGCCGACTCGTGGTAGAAGTCGCGGTCCTCGGCGGCCAGTACCGCGCGCTGGGTGGTCTTGGGCACCTGGCTGAGAGTGACGTTCTCCCGGTTGACCTCGCCGTCCCGGGCGATCTGGGTGCCGTCCGCGTACAGGAAGACGTTCGTCTGCGCGGCGGCGGCCTTGTTCGGCGCCGGAATGCTGACGAGCAGATATCCGGCGACCAGCGCACCGGAGACCAGCAGGACGATCAGCAGCACCCCGCCCAGCACCATCCGCCAGGTGGGCAGGAGGCGGCGCCAGCCGGTGCGGCGGCGTTTTCCGCCGGCCGTGGCAGGGGCGTTCGCCTCCTTCTCCTGGCCGTCGGCCTCGCTGTTCTGCTCGTCGCTCATGTCTGCAGGGACTCCTCGTCCAGGGTCGGGCGATGCGCGTGTACGCCCCGTAGAACACTGTCGCACCCTCCGCACCCGAGAACGAGGCGGGGCCACACCGGGAGTGACCGGCGCCAGGGCCGATCGGCCGGGGGTCTCACCCGGCCCGGTGATTAATCGGTGGCCGCTCACCCGGGGGTGAACTAGGCTCCGGCGCTTCGGTCTCGTACGGAAGTGCTACTTGGAAGACGGTGGAGGAGCTCGAAAGGATGCGCATACTCCGCCTCTATTTCGCCGTGGCCCTGAGTGGGTTCCGGCGCTACGCCACCTACCGGGTGGCCACGGCGGCCGGAGTCTTCACCAACACCGTCTTCGGATTCATCCTCGCGTTCACCTTCATCGCCCTGTGGCACGAGCGACCCCACCTGGGGGGTTACGACCAGTCCCAGGCGTTGACGTTCGTGTGGACCGGGCAGGCGCTGCTGGCCGCCGCCGCGCTGATGGGCGGCGGGTTCCAGGAGGAGTTCCACGAGCGGATCCGCAACGGGGACGTGGCCATCGACCTGTACCGGCCGGTGGACCTCCAGCTGTGGTGGCTCGCGTCCGACCTGGGGCGGGCCGCCTTCCACCTGCTGGGCCGCGGCGTCGCCCCGCTGACCGTCGGGGCACTGGCGTTCGACCTGGCACTGCCGGGGTCCCCGGCGGTGTGGCTGCTGTTCCTGGTGTCGGTGTGGGCGGGCGTGGTGGTGAGCTTCGCGCTGCGCTACCTCTTCGCGCTCTGCGGCTTCTGGCTGCTGGACGCGAGCGGGCTCGCCGCCCTCTCCTCACTGCTGAGCGTCTTCTTCTCCGGAATGCTGCTGCCGCTGACCCTCTTCCCCGGCGCGCTCGGCGAGGCCGTCCGGTGGCTGCCGTGGGCCGCCACGCTCCAAGTCCCGGCCGACATGCTGCTGGGCGTACGCCACGGCGGCTCGGCGGTGAGCGGCCTCGCCTTCCAGGCCGGCTGGGCGCTGGCCCTGCTCGGCGCCGGCCGGCTCCTCCAGTCGGCCGCCACGCGCAAGGTGGTGGTCCAGGGTGGCTGAACCGGACCGCCGGACGGCGAACGGGGTGCGGGAGGGGTGGCGGGAGGGGTGGCCGGATGAGGGGGGAGCGCGCCGCGTGCTGTGGGGGCTGCGCGCGTACGGCTTCATCGTGGCGATGTGGGTGCGCTCGA
This sequence comes from Streptomyces axinellae, assembly GCF_039532135.1. NCBI lineage: Bacteria > Bacillati > Actinomycetota > Actinomycetes > Kitasatosporales > Streptomycetaceae > Streptomyces > Streptomyces axinellae. Next base: position 199,043 of record NZ_BAAARJ010000009.1, on the reverse strand, counting down.
CGATGGCGTACCGGACCTCCTTCGTGATCATGCTGGTCGTCAGCTTCGCCACGACGTTCCTCGACTTCGCCGCGATCGTGATCATGTTCTCCCACGTGAAGGAGCTGGGCGGCTTCTCGCTGCCCGAGGTGGCCTTCCTCTACGGCACCTCCAACGTCGCCTTCGGCTTGGCCGACCTGCTGCTCGGCCAGGCCGAACGGATCGGCCGCCGGGTGCGCGACGGCACGCTGGACGTCCTGCTCACCCGGCCCGTGCCGGTCCTCAGCCAGGTGGCGGCCGACCGCTTCGCGCTGCGCAGACTGGGGCGGATCTGCCAAGGGGGGCTGGTGCTGGGCTGGTCGCTCGTCCGGCTGGACCTGGACTGGAGCGTGGGCAAGGTGCTGCTGACGGTCTCGATGGTGCTGTGCGGCGGCGCCATCTTCGGCTGTGTGTTCGTCCTCGGCGGCGCTTTCCAATTCTGGGCGCAGGATGCCACGGAGGTGCAGAGCGCCTTCACCTACGGCGGCACGACGATGCTCCAGTACCCGCCCACCGTCTTCGCCGAGGACCTGGTGCGCGGGGTGACGTTCGTGGTGCCGCTGGCCTTCGTCAACTGGCTGCCCGCGCTGCGCGTCCTGGGCCGCGACGACCCGCTGGGCCTGCCCGGCTGGGTGGACTTCGCCGCCCCCGCCGTCGCACTGCTGTGCTGCGCGGTGACGGGCCTGGCCTGGCGGGCCGGGCTGCGCGCGTACCGCAGCACGGGCAGTTGACAGTCAGCTGACCGGCGGTCGAACGAGGTGACGTGGCAGCCGGCGGCGGTGAGCAGCGGGCAGCGGCACAGAGCAGGGGCGGCGCCCAGTCGCGGCGGCACGGAGCAGCGGTGGAGCAGAACAGCGGCGGCACACAGAGAAGGCACAGAGAAAGGGCGGGAGACCCGTGACGGCGAGCGATGAGGGCTTCATCGATGTGCGCGGCCTGGAGAAGTCCTTCACGGTCCGCCGCCGCGGCGGCCTCTGGCGGCGCACGGCCGAGCAGGTGCGGGCTGTGGACGGCGTCTCCTTCGCGCTGCGGCGCGGCGAGATGGCCGGGTTCATCGGACCCAACGGCGCCGGGAAGTCCACCACCGTCAAGATGCTCACCGGCATCCTGACCCCCACCGGCGGACGGCTCCGCGTCGCGGGCCTGGACCCGCAGCGGGAGCGCACCCGGCTGGTGCGGCGCATCGGCGTCGTCTTCGGACAGCGCACCACCTTGTGGTGGGACCTGCCGCTGCGCGACTCCTACGGGCTCGTACGCCGCATGTACCGCATCCCGAAGGCCCGCTACGAGGCCAACCTGGAGCGCTGCGTCGAACTGCTGGAACTGGGCGCGCTGCTGGACGTCCCGGTGCGCCAGCTCTCGCTCGGCCAGCGGATGCGCGGCGACATCGCCGCGGCCCTGCTGCACGAACCCGATGTGCTCTACCTGGACGAGCCGACCATCGGCCTCGATGTGGTCAGCAAGGCCAAGGTGCGGGACTTCCTGGTGGACCTGAACGCCGAGCGGGGCACCACGGTGCTGCTGACCACCCACGACCTGAGCGATATCGAGCACCTGTGCAAGCGGGTGGTGGTCATCGACCACGGCCGCCTCATGTACGACGGGGCGCTGGCCGGACTGCACGAGATCGGGCAGAGCCGGCGCACCCTGGTGGTGGATCTCGAACGCGAACTGCCCCCGATCGAGAAAGTGGACGGCGCCCGCACCGTGCGCACGGAAGGCCCCCGCCAGTGGCTCACCTTCCCCGCCTCGGCCAGCGCGGCCCCCTTGGTCGCCCAGATCGCGGCACGCTACCCGCTTGTTGACCTCTCGGTCAGGGAGCCGGACATCGAGGACGTGATCGCCCGGATGTACGGAACCTGAGAACGGCGGCCGGGATCCAGGGGCGGGGGCGAAGCCCCGTCGCCCTGCCCGGCGACGGCCCCGCGGCCGGGGGAGCGAACGGCGGACTCGTCGCCCTGCCCGGGCCGCAGCCTGCCCGGGGCCGAAGGGGTTTCGAAGGGGCGAAGCCCCTTCGTCGTCTCCGGCCGCGACGGCGCCCGGCCACGGCACCAGAGGGCCCGGCCGCATCACCGACAACAGCCACCACACCGCCCGCGCCCAATCCCCAGGCGGGAGCCGTCACAGCTTGGCGGGGCTGGCGCCCTTCAGGGCCGTGAGGTCCATGGCCTGTGCCATCGCGCGGTAGCCGTTGTCGCTCGGGTGCAGGTGGTCGCCCGAGTCGTAGGCCGCGCGCAGCCGCTCGGGGTGCGCCGGGTCGCGCAGGGCCGCGTCGAAGTCGACGACGGCGTCGAAGACCTTGCCCGCGCGGATCTGCTCGTTGACCGCCCGGCGTGTGGCATCCAGGCGCGGGGTGTAGCCCCGGTGGCCGCCGAAGGGCGTGAGCGTCGAGCCGACGACCCGCAGTCCGCGCGCGTGCGCCTGACGTACCAGATCCCGCAGCCCGTTCACGATCTTGTTCGGGTCGCGCTGGCGGGGCGGCTTGAGGATGTCGTTGAGGCCCATCTCGATGACCACGGCCTTCACGCCCGTACGGGAGAGCACGTCGCGGTTCATCCGGGCCAGCCCGCTGGGCCCGTTGTTGGGCGAGAACTTGCTGCCGTCCACCAGCACGCGGTTGCCGCTGACGCCGCCGTTGAGGACGCTCAGCCGGGGCGCGTCCCGTTCGGTGCGCAGCCGCTCGGCCAGGAAGTCGGTCCAGCGGCGGTTGGCGCCGGGGCTTGAGGTGATGCCGTCGGTGATCGAGTCGCCCAGCACGGCGACGGCGCCCTGGGTCTCGCTGCTCCACACATCGACCCCGGTGAGGTAACGCCAGTACGGGCTCTGCTGGTTGAAGGCCGTGCCGGCGGTCTCCTCGGCCCGGTCTCCCTCGGCGACGTAGCTGGTCTGACGCGCGTAGGGGTGGTAGGTGACGGGGCCGGAGGGGCTGGGCGAGTAGGTGGTGACCAGCAGGTCGGCGGCGTGCGGCACGTTGAGCCGGACCGCGTCGCTGGTGACCTCGCCGCCCGCGGGGATGGTGACCGCCGTCTTGTTGCCGAAGGTGAGCCGGCGCATGGTGCCCGCGGCGGCGGTGGGGTTGCTGGGCGCCGCCGCCAGGGCGACCGTCGCGTGCGAGATGGTCAGCGGGCGGTTGCCGAAGAGGTTGGAGAGCTGGATGCGGGCGCCGGTGCCGCCGACCGAGGTGTGCACCACGTTCCGTATCGACATGTTCGTGAAGCCGTCGCGGCTGTTCGGCTCGGCGGCGGCGGGGGAGGCCGACCAGCTGCCGACCCAGTTGCCCGAGGAGGCCGGGGAGGCGTTGTTGCGGGCCTGGGAGGATCCTCCGCCCTGGCCGCTGTCGTTGTCTCCGACCCCGATGAATATCGCGGTCGAGACGAGGACCACGATCGCCGCCAATCCGGCGAGCAGGGCATAACCCATGTTCCTGGTCACGCGCGGTCTGTCTCCTCGTCGAGCTGACGGAGCCCCCGGGCTCCGAATGGTCGGCAGTGCCATGATCCCACGATCGGGGCACGGCCTCCGTCGGGGGCCGCGCGCGGGAAGGGGCGCGTGGTACGCGGTGCCGCGCGGCCACAGCCTGCTGTCGGCGTCACATTCCGAAGCGCCCGAACAGACAGACGCGACAGAGGCGGAGTCCGTTCCACCCACCGCCTCGCGAAGGGGGCGGGGGAGAATGGGTGAGGGACGCTCCGGGTGACATGGGCATTTGGGGCTACGGACCTGGCTGACCTGGCGTTTCGCGCCGGGACTCCTCCGGGGTACGGAGAGTCCTGGCGGTGTCCAGGGGGACGGTGGAAGCGGATGGAACGGACAAACGAGGGTGAGCTGCCCACCCGTGAGGATGCCCACGTGAGGGCGATCACACGCGGAGACGCCGACCCTGACCCGGACTCCGGCGGGATCGGACCAGAGGGGGATCCCGCGTTGGGCCGTCCGGGCGAGGCCCCCGCGTCGGGGCGCCCCGAAGGGGCGCGGGACAGTGTCACGAGCGGCTCCGCCGCGCGGGGCGCGCCCCGCCCAGGGGCACCTCCCCACCCGGAGAGTTTGGGGGAGAACCCGCACCCTGCGAAGCACGGAGAGGGGCACCCCCTGCCCAGCACCAAAAATGAGGGCAGCAAAAAGACGCCGACAGACCCCGGCAAGCTCACCCCGGCCGACGAAGAGCGGCGGCGGGGCGTGCGGCGGATGAAGGGGATCGCCACCGGGGCGCTGCTGCTGATGGCCACCGTTTTCGTGCTGGCCAAGTGGGCGGGCCACACCGGCGCCGGTGGCTGGACGGGGTACGTCGCGGCGGCGGCAGAGGCGGGCATGGTCGGTGCGCTGGCCGACTGGTTCGCGGTCACCGCGCTCTTCCGCCGTCCGATGGGCCTGCCCATCCCGCACACCGCCATCATTCCGACGAAGAAGGACCAACTCGGGCAGAGCCTAGGAGAGTTCGTCGGTGAGAACTTCCTCTCCTCCGACGTGGTGCGCACCCGGCTGCGTGCCGTCGGCATCGGCAACCGGCTCGGCGCCTGGCTGGCCGAGCCCGCGCACGCCGACCGGGTCACCGCCGAGCTGGCCACGGCGCTGCGCGGGGCGCTGACCGTCCTGCGCGACGCGGACGTGCAGGCCATCGTCAGCGAGGCCGTCACCCGCCGTGCCACGGCCCAGGAGGTGGCGCCGGGGCTGGGCACGATGCTGGAGAAGGTCGTCGCGGACGGCGGTCACCGGCGCATCGTCGATCTGGTGTGCGTCCGCGCGGCGGAGTGGCTGGAGCTGCACAGCGACTCGGTGATGGACGCGGTCACCGGCGGGGCGCCCGGCTGGACGCCGAGGTTCGTGGACCGCAAGATCGGCGATCGCGTGTACCGCGAACTGCTGCGCTTCGTCACGGAGATGCGGGACATGCCCGACCACCCCGCGCGCGGCGCCGTCGATCGCTTCTTGTCCGACTTCGCCGCAGATCTCCAGTCCGATCCGGAGACCCGGGCCCGGGTCGAGCGGCTCAAGAACGAGGTCCTGGGCCGGGGCGAGGTGCAGGACCTGATCGCCTCCGCGTGGGGCGCCGTGCGCTCGATGCTGGTGGCCGCCGCCGAGGACGAGCGCAGCGAGCTGCGGGTGCGGGCGCGGACGGCGCTGCTGTCGCTGGGGCAGCGGATGTCCGGGGACGGGCGCCTCCAGGGCAAGGTGGACGGCTGGGTCGAGGGCGCGGCGGTCTATCTGGTGACCACCTACCGCGACGAGATCACCTCGCTGATCTCGGAGACCGTCGCGGGGTGGGACGCGGAGCACACCTCGAAGAAGATCGAGGCCCACATCGGCCGTGACCTCCAGTTCATCCGGATCAACGGCACCGTCGTCGGCGCGCTGGCCGGGCTCGCGATCTACACGGTGGCGCGGCTCTTGGGCGGATAGGCGGGGTCGCGGTGGCGGACCTCGCCGGACGTGGCCGCGACGCAGGCGGAGGCGCACCGCGGCTGCGGCCGGGCGCCTGGTCCGGTGTGTGAACACGGTCTTGTGGTTCTGAACGCCCTCTTGGAGGATCGGCTGATTCGTCTGGAGGGCTGGAGGGAGTACGACGTGAAACTGCTGCGCGTCGGATCGGTGGGAGCTGAACGCCCCGCGCTGCTGGACGAGTCCGGCACCCTGCGCGATCTGTCGGGCCTGGTCCGCGACATCGACGGAGCCCTGCTCGCGGATGCCGCCGCGCTCGACGGCATCCGCGAGGCCGCCGCCGCCGGAACGCTGCCGGAGCTGTCCGCGTCCCGCACCGGGACGGCGGGCACCGGCACCGGAACCGGCGCGGGTGCGGGTGCGGAGAGCCTGCGGATCGGGCCGCCGCTGGCCGGTATCGGCAAGATCGTGTGCATCGGGCTGAACTACCACGATCACGCCCGGGAGACCGGAGCACCCGTACCCGCGGAGCCGATCCTCTTCATGAAGGCCCCCGACACCGTCGTCGGCCCGCACGACACCGTGCTGATCCCGCGCGGCAGCGAGAAGACGGACTGGGAGGTGGAGCTGGCCGTCGTCATCGGGCGCACCGCGCGCTACCTCGGCTCGCACGAGGAGGCGCTGGCCTCGGTGGTGGGCTACGCCCTCGCCAACGACGTGTCCGAGCGCGCCTTCCAGACCGAGCGCGGCGGCCAGTGGGACAAGGGGAAGAACTGCGAGACGTTCAACCCCCTGGGCCCCTGGCTGGTGACCGCCGACGAGGTGCCGGACCCGCAGGCGCTGGCGATGCGCCTGTGGGTCAACGGCGAGCTGCGGCAGGACGGTTCGACCGGTGGCCAGATCTTCCCCGTCGCCGAGGTCGTGCGCTACGTCAGCCAGTTCATGACGCTGTACCCCGGCGATGTGATCAGCACCGGGACCCCCGCCGGAGTGGCCATGGGCATGGCCGAGCCCAAGCCGTATCTGCGCGAGGGCGACGTCGTCGAGCTGGAGATCACGGGCCTGGGCCGGCAACGGCAGGTCATGAAGTCCGCTTGAGCGAGGACCACATGGCAGGTCATGAAGTCGGCGTGCGCGCGGACCACATGACGTCCGCGTGGCCGCCGGTCACGCCTTCCGCGTGAACGAGCGTGCCGTCTCCAGCACCTGAAGGACCGCCGCCGCCTCGTGTGCCGTCACGGGCGGCGGTGTGCCCTCGTGCAGAGCGACGGCCACCGCGTCGTAGAAGGCCGGGTAGTCGCCGTCCAGCGTCGGCACCGTACGCACCTCGTCCAGCGCGCCGAGTGTGCCCCAGGCGAACTCCGGCTCCACACCCCACGGCATGCCCTCGGCGGGCCGGGCCCCCTCGCGCAGCGCGGCCTCCTGCGGGTCGAGCCCGGACTTCACATACGCCGCGCGGCTGCCCAGCACCCGGAAGCGCGGCCCGAGCTGGGCCGCCGTCGCGCTCATCCACAGATGGGAGCGGACGCCGTTGTCATGGGTCAGGGCGATGAAGGTGTCGTCATCGGCCCCGGCGCCCGCCCGGCGCACATCGGACTCGGCGTAGACCGAGGCGGCCGGGCCGAAGAGGGTCAGCGCCTGATCGACCAGGTGGCTGCCCAGGTCGTAGAGCAGCCCGCCCACCTCCGCCGGGTCGCCCGACTCGCGCCAGCCGCCCTTGGGCCGGGGCCGCCAGCGCTCGAAGCGGGACTCGAAGCGGTGCACCTCGCCCAGCGCGTCCTCGGCCAGGAGCGAGCGCAGGGTCAGGAAGTCGTTGTCCCAGCGCCGGTTCTGGAACGGCGCCAGCAGCAGCCCGCGGTCCTCGGCGAGCGCCGCCAGCTCGCGGGCCTCGGCCGCTGTGGGCGCCAGCGGCTTGTCCACGACCACCGGCAGCCCGGCCTCCAACGCGCGGCGGGTCAGCTCGACATGGGTGCGGTTGGGGGTGGCGACGACGACGAGGTCGAGCCGGTCCGCGTCGTCGAACAGCTCGTCGGCGGTGGCGAGGGTGCGGACCTCCCCGGTGCCGGGGCCGCCCGCGGCGCGCGCCCGCTTCTGGCGTTCGGGGTCGGAGGTGACGACCGTATCCAGTGCCAGCCCCGGCGTCGTGGCGATCAGCGGGGCGTGGAAGACCGATCCGGCCAGGCCGTAGCCGAGCAGGCCGACGCGGAGCGGGGTGACGGAGGTGTCCATGCGGTTCATGGGCCCCACCCTGGCAAAGCCCGCGCCCCGGAGCACACATCCGGCCCGCACGGATGGCGGGCGGCCCCTCCGCGCGGTCGGCCTCTCCGCGGGCCATGCGGGTCCTGAGCGGACCGGACGGCTGTCCGCGTGACCGGTGCGGTTGGCCGTCCCGTACGGGCGGGCGGGCCGGCGGCCTGTACCACCATCCGATGGGCCGTCACGTGCGTCCCGTCCGTCCTGTGCGTCCCGTGCGGGGCGGTGGGCCGGTCCGTTCGAGCGGCGCGCCCTGCCGGGTCCGGGCCCCGGCCTCCGCTCCGGCCCCCGTCCGGTCCGGGCGGGGCCCCGGGTCTCCGTCCCCTCCTGCCGGACTCCCGGCCCGCCGACGGCCGGACGGCGCGGCTCCCGGTGCCTTACGGCGTGCGTCCGGGCTGACCCCGCCCTCCCCTGCGGTTACGCTGAACGCGGCGGCCGGTCGTACACCGAGGTACCCCCCGCCGGCCGGACCACCACGAACCTGGCAGGAGCCCGCCCGTGGCAGAGCGCAAGCCCATCGAGTCCTGGCTCACCGACATGGACGGTGTGCTGATGCACGAGGGGATCCCCGTCCCCGGAGCCGACTCCTTCATCAAGCGCCTCAAGGAATCCGGACGCCCGTTCCTGGTGCTCACGAACAATTCGATGTACACCCCCAGGGACCTGCACGCCCGCCTGGCCCGCATCGGGCTGGACGTGCCCACGGAGAACATCTGGACCTCGGCGCTGGCCACGGCGCAGTTCCTGGACGACCAGCGCCCCGGCGGCACCGCCTACGTCATAGGAGAGGCCGGGCTGACGACCGCGCTGCACGACATCGGCTACGTCCTCTCGGACGCCGACCCCGACTACGTCGTCCTCGGTGAGACCCGCACCTACAGCTTCGAGGCGCTGACCAGGGCCATCCGCCTCATCAACGACGGCGCCCGGTTCATCGCCACCAACCCCGACGAGACCGGCCCCTCCGCCGAGGGCGCACTGCCCGCCACCGGCTCCGTCGCGGCGCTCATCACCAAGGCCACCGGCCAGCACCCCTATTTCGTGGGCAAGCCCAACCCGCTGATGATGCGCGCCGGCCTCAACGCGATCGGCGCGCACTCGGAGACCAGCGCCATGATCGGCGACCGGATGGACACCGACGTCCGCGCGGGCATGGAGGCGGGTCTGGAGACCTTCCTCGTCCTCACCGGCCTGACCAGGCCCGACGAGATCGAGCGGTACCCGTACCGGGCCTCCAGCGTCGTCGACTCCATCGCCGACCTGGTCGACAAGGTCTGAGCCGTACCGGATCCGGGGCCCGCCCGGCCGATGCCGGGCGGGCCCCCGGTCACAGGTCTGCCGTGGCCCTGGATCCGGCGCCCGTGCCCCTGCCCGGACGGATGCTGCCCGCCAGTCGGGTACTGAGCAGCGCGAAGAGCGCGCCCAGCGCCGCCCACAGGACCGCGTGCGCCGCGAGGGAGAGCACCCGGAAGTCCCACAGCAAGGTGGCGGAGACCGGTACCGCGTCGGGGTTGTCCGGGAGCAGGAAGAGCGCGGCGAGGGTGGCCACCACGGCGGCTGCCGCCGCCGACTGCCGCGCGGGCAGACCGTGTCCGGCGCGGCCGAGCCGCAGATGGAGCTGGCGTGCGAGCACCAGCCCCAGCACGCCGATCACCAGCGCGGCCACCCACAGCCCCTGCCGTTCGGTGACGGTGCCGCTGTCCCCGACGCCCGGCGGGTTGGCCGGGTAGCGCAGTCCGGGTAGCAGCGAGAGCGCGAGGAAACCGGCCCCGGCCAGCCCGAGGCCGCGCTGCCAGGCACGGCCGTCGTCCATGGGGGCGGTGCGGTGGACCAGCACGTAGGCGAGGGTGAAGAAGACACCGATGGCCAGGCCCACCACCACCGCGGTCACCACGAGACCGAAGTGCTGGGTGCCCCGGGTGAAGACCTCCTCGGCCTCGGCGGCGTGGGAGTGTCCCGCGTGTCCAGTGGGCCCCGCGTGCGCGGCGGCCGAGCGCTTCTCCTCCAGCCGGATCGCCCGGTCCATCAAGGGCTCGGCCAGCAGCAGCGAGAAGAGCCCGGAGGCCAGCCCGGCGAGCCCGCCGGCGCCCAGCCCTCGGCCGAGCAGGGGCAGCAGCGGGTAGGGAGTTGTCTCAGCGGAGACGGACATGTGTGCGCGCCCCGATCAGTGGCAGGGGGCGCCGAAGAGGTGGCGTCCGTCGTGCGAGAACTCGTGCAGGTAGTTGCCGGTGGCCGAGACGAGGTTGCCGTTGTCGACGAAGACGGCGTAGAGCGCGATCAGTGCCACGATCGCCGCCGCCGCGACGATCAGCCAGTCTCGCGTCCTGACCGTCGCGGAGTGGACGGCCGCCGGGTCGGCGGTGCCCGCTCCCGAGGCCGCCGTGGGTGTGCTGTGCGCGATGTGCGGGGACATTCGCCTGCCTCCTCCTGGGGTTTCCACGCCCCGTTGGCGGAGAAGCGACGGGTCAGTTCCTGACTCCCGTACGCGGCGCACGCGTACGGACACAGTGGCGGGACCGTCCCGGATTCGCACCGGCTTCCTGCGCACCGTCGCCTCGGTATGGAAATGTACTGCTCGGAGCGTTGCAGCCTGACATGTGCACTGTCAACAAGGCATCCGGCGCGCAGCGTTGTCCCACAGCCGCGCCCCGGCGCCCCCGCAGAGGCGGGACCAGCGCCCGTAACAGCTCTTCGACAGCTTCCGTGCCGTGAAAAACCGTGTGACACGATAGAGCGACGATTTGTCCATGGGGGCCGGGACGTTCCCGGGAGTTCGGCCAAAGGGGAGTGGATGTACGGCAGTTACGACCGTCGGCTGCCGCGCGCGGCCCGCGCCCGGCGCATCGCGTCCGTCGCGGCGGTGGGGGCGACGCTGCTGCTCGCCGGGTGTTCCTCGTCCTCGGACGACAACTCCGGCGGCGGTTCCGGAGGCGGCTCCGCCATCGGGCAGCGCCCCAAGTCAGAGTCCCCGTACTGGGTCAACCCCTCGGGAAGCGCCGCCAAGCAGGTCAGCGCGTACGAACGGGACGGCAGGAGCGGCGACGCCAAGCTCATAAAGAAGATCGCGAGCCGGCCGGTCGCCGACTGGATCACCCGCCCCGAGCCCCGCGCCGAGGTCGAACGGCTGACCAAGTCGGCCGACAAGGCCGACCGCAGCGCGCTGCTCGTCCTCTACAACCTTCCGCACCGCGACTGCGGCCAGTACAGCCAAGGCGGCGCCAAGAGCGCCGACACGTACCGCGCGTGGCTCGACAACATCGTGAAGGGCATCGGCGACCGCTCCGCCACGGTGGTGGTCGAACCGGACGCCATCCCGCACCTGCTGGCCGAGGGCTGCACCCCGCAGGAGTTCCACGAGGAGCGCTACCAGCTGCTGAACGAGGCCGTCAGCAAGCTCAAGCAGCTCCCGGGAACCAAGGTCTACCTCGACGGGGGCAACCCCGACTGGGTACGCGACCCCGGCGGCCTGGTCGAGCCCCTGAACCGCGCGGGCATCGCCAAGGCCGACGGCTTCGCGCTGAACGTCTCCAACTACCAGACCACAGCCTCCAACCGCGCCTACGGCAACAAGGTCTCCCCGATGGTCGGCAACAAGCCGTTCGTCATCGACACCAGCCGCAACGGCAACGGCCCCGTCGAGGGCACCGGCGACGAACAGACCTGGTGCAACCCCCCGGGCCGCGCCCTGGGCGAGACCCCCACCACGAAGACGGGCGACAAGCGGGTGGACGCCTACCTGTGGATCAAGCGGCCCGGCGAGTCGGACGGCGAATGCAAGGGCGGCCCGAAGGCGGGCCAGTGGTGGCCCAAGTACGCGCTGGGGCTGGCCCGCAACGCGGAGCGCTACTGATCTTTTCGTAAGTTAGGTGGGTGTGGTGGCCTCGTGGGTGGGAGGCTGTCGGGGTGGCTTATCGACCGTCGCCCTCTGCGGCGGGTTCTTCTCTTCCTCCTTTGTCCCGGCCGCAGTTGGCGGAGGCACGTCGTGTTCGGGCGGTCGAGTTGTTCGAGCAGGGTGTCTCGAATGCGGAGATCGCGCGGGCGGTGGGGGTGTGTGCCGAGAGCGTGCGGCGGTGGCGCCGGGTGTGGGAGACAGGCGGTGTGTCGGCCCTGCGCCGGCGTGCGGCCACCGGTCGTCCGCCCAAGCTGGACGACGCCCAGGTCGAGGCTGTTCGGGCCGCGTTGATACGAGGAGCCCAAGCTCATGGTTTCGAGGCCGGCCTGTGGACCCTGGAGCGAGTCGGAGAGGTCGTCACCCGGGTGACGGGGATGGTGCTGTCGCGGGCGTCGGTGTGGCGGGCCCGGACCGCCGAACAGGACTGGCTCACCCTGGAGCGATTACCCGCCTACGCTCCCGAACTGAATCCGGTGGAGCTGTTGTGGTCCTCTCTCAAGAAGCGTGAACTCGCCAACCTCGCCGATGTCACCGACGCCACCGAGCAAGGCATCCACCGCATCAACGCCAACCCCCGACTGCCATGGTCATTCCTCGCCCACACCGGCCTGACCATCCACCCACCACATCCACCGAACTTACGAAAAGATCAGTAGTGCGTTTGGTTTGGGTCATCTGGACGGTGGTCCGGGTATGCCGTTGGCGGACGCGCAGTGAGCGCGGATCGGGCCGCTACTCCCAGACCGGACGCCGAGGCGAGGCGGCCGGTGGCGGGACCACCGGCAGGTGATCGACGCGATCGCCTTCAAGGTCCAGACCGGATCACGGTGGGTTCACTTGCCCGAGAGATGCGGCAACTGGCGAGGCGTCTACAACCGATTACGGATGTGGGCCCTCGACGGCGCACCTGGAAGCGGGTGTTCACCGCACTGATGGCGCAAGCCGGCGCGGACGAGGACCTGAACTGGGCGGTCTTCACGTCGCTGGCATCTTTTTCCGGTCTGCCCGATGAGCACCTTCATCCTCAGACGTGACTGTGCACATTGATGACACTCCCGTCGGGTGCTTGGACAAAGAAGCGCCGGATCCCCCAGGGCTCCGTGGTCAAGGGATAGACCACCTGGTATCCACGGCGCTCGGCTGCGGTGTACGCGGCATCAACATCTTCGACTTCGACGGCCAGTCTCGATTGGGACGTATGAGGGTCCCATGGGTCTGCGGCAGGGGATACGACGGTCATCTGCGCCGTCGGATTATCCGGCGAGGCCAACATCAAGAAGCCGGGCTCGTCCATGCGCACGTCCATACCCAGGAAATCGCTGTAGAAGCTCCGGCTCTCCTCGATGTCTTGGGCCGCGACATTGGGCATGATTCGGCGAATTGTCATGCGCGCACTGTAGCTGAGGGCCGCTCCGACGATTTGATCCAAACGACAGGCCCTGCCCTGGCTGAGGGGGTCGGTGGCCTGGGCAGTATGCCCAGGGACCGTAGCGCGGCCTCCAAAGCCAGGGGTGGACTGATTCAGGCTGCCCCCCGGGGCACCGCGCCTGGCCAGGGATCAGTTGTCCGGGTTCACCTTCGGGTCGCCCGCTGTCACCGTCGTGTGCTGGGCTGTCGGGTCCACGTTGACCTTGAGCCACTTGGCCTTGGACGGGATGCCGTTCTTGTCGATGCCGTAGACCATCCACCAGCCGGGGGTCACCAGCGAGGGGTCGTCGGGGATGGTGGTGCGCAGGGTGCCGTCGGCGGACTTGCTCATCTTCAGGGCGACGGAGGACTGTTCGACGTTGGTCACGTGGGTGAAGGACCCGGGGCGTACCAGCCGCAGTTTCTTCAGTTTCGCCGCGTCCGTGCTCTTGAAGGACACGCTGTCGCCCAGCGACAGTGTCTTGCGGCTCTTGCCGACGTCCTGGAGGTCGGGCTGCTTTTTGCCCTTGTTGAGGTAGGGCGGGGTGTAGATCTCGATGCGCTGGTCGAACTGGCCGGGCTTGGTGTTGGCCTTGTCGGAGTAGAGCGAGTCCGAGCCGAAGGTCATCACGCGGCCGTCGGGCAGCAGCAGGCCGCCGGAGTGGTAGTTGCGGCCGACCAGGGGGGCCGCGGCCTCGGCGAAGGTGTTCTTCTTGGGGTCGTAGATCCCGGCCTTGAGTACGTTGCTGTCGCTCTTGCCCCGGTACTGGCCCGAGCCGTTGGTCGTCAGCACGGTGTCGTTCGGCAGGATGACGGAGCTGGGGTAGCGGACCTTGTCGTAGAGCCTGGGGCCGTCCTGGAAGCTCGGGTTGCTGGTACTCAGGTCAACGATGCGGGTCTTGTCGGTGGTCTTGTCGGACTCGCCGACCCCGCCGCCGCCCTCGACCATGTACTTGCGCGACTGCGTGGGCGGCAGCGGCACGGACATGGAGGTCTCCAGGGTGTCCGGGTCGCTCATGCCGGGGATCTTGGTGAACCGGTTGGTCTCCAGGTCCCAGACGCCGGGGATACGCCCCCTGTTGTCGGGGCCGTAGCCGGCGGTGGTGCCGCTGAAGAAGATCCGGTTCTGGCCGATCAGATGCAGTCCCGGATAGGTCGGGAAGAAGCGCGTCTTGGGCAGGTAGTGCCACTTCTTGGTGTCCGGGTTGTAGATCTCGTTCTTGCCCGGCACGACCTGGCCGATGTCGTCGAGTCCGGAGACGGTGAGCACCCTGCCGTCCTGGAGGGTGACCTGGGTGGGGTACCAGCGGGCCTCGTGCATCGGATCGACGGTGATGTAGCGCTCGGCCACCGGGTCGAACTCGTAGGCGTCCTTGATGCCCTGGAAGTCCTTCTTGTCGAAGGACATCTTCTGCGCGATGCCGTAGATGTTCCGCTTCTCGGCGCCTTGCAGCCCGCTGACCCGGTACTTGTCCTGGGAGCCCGTGGAGAACTCGCGGCCCTTGTGCGACGCCTCGGCGTAGACGCGGGCCAAGCTGGCCTCCACATGGACGCGGCCCATGGCGTCGGCCTTCTTCTTCGCGCGAGGAATGATCACGTCGTTCTGCGCGACGAAGGTCTTGCCGTTCTCCCGGCCGGTGAAGCGGGTGCCCTTCTTGATGGTCTTGGCCCGGTCGGGGTTCTCGTTGTAGAGGAACATCAGCCCGCCGGCCTTCTTCACATCGCCCTTGAGCGTCTCGTAACGCTGGGTGCCGCCCGCGACCAGCAGCTTTCCGTCGGGGAGCTGGTTGTGCCCGGAGCAGAAGAGGTCGTTGGGGGTGGGGATGTTCTTGAAGGAGTTCTTGACCGGATCCCACAGGACGGTACGGAAGGTCTTCGCGTCGAAGTTCTTGGCGTTGTTGCCGGAGCCCGCGACGAGCAGCACCTTGCCGGTGTTGAGCAGGGCCGCGTGGATCGTGTTGATCCGGTACTTCTCGGGGATGTCGACGATCTGCCAGTGGCCCTTCTCGGCCTTGTACTCCGGCTGGTTGATCTTGTACTCGTGGTACTGCGACGAGGCGAAGCCGTACAGCGCCGGCCCGTTGAATCCGGCGATCACGAGTACGACCGCCGTGCCGATGGCTATGCGCCTGGCCCGGCGGCTCGGTCGGTACTTCATTTCTTACGTCCCCCAAGGGCGATCTGCTTGGTCTCGTCGGGCGAGCCGGGCCTGCCGACGGCGCGGCCCTGCGCGGGCGGGCCCTGCGCGGGCGCGGGTGTCACGGGAAGCTGGGCCGTGGCCGCCGCCTCGTCGCCGTGGACGTCGTAGCCGGAGCCGCCGGAGCCGCCGGAGCCGCCGGAGCCGCCGGGGGTGGCGGACTGGGGGGCCTGTCCGGAACCGTGCCGGTGTTTCGTTCCCTGCTTGCGCTTCTTCTTCTCCGCGCGGACGGTGAAGCGCCACCCGATGATCGGCGCCGCCGTGATCAGCAGCGCGAGCGCGGCCCAGGTGAGCATCGCGGGGTGGTCGTGGCCCAGGTAGAGCGAGCCCACGAACGAGCCGCCGAAGATCAGGATGAAGAACAGGTGCACCCGGAAGGTGCCGAAGAGCGTGTCGGGGCTGGCCGAGTCGCCCTTGGGGGTCACCACGAACTTGCTCTTGCGCCGCAGCAGGGTGTCGAACAGGGAGCGGGCGTAGATCGGCGCGGACAGCGCGGACATCAGCATGCCGGCCAGGCCGCCGGAGCCTTCGGGCTCGTGCGGGGAGACGTTGTGCCGCCGGTTCCAGATGTAGAGGCCGATCTGGAGGGCCGTGGCGTTGCCGTACAGCGCCATCCACACGGTCGGGTCGATCTGCACGCCGGAGGCGCCCATGCCCAGGAAGAGGGCGCAGGAGAGGGCGGCGAGGATCCAGTTGAGCGCCGAGATCGGGTAGAAGATCATCAGCATCGTGTAGTTGAAGAGCTTCCCGAACGGCATGGTGCCCAGGCCGCGCCAGTACTGCTTGAGGATCGTCTCGTAGGTGCCGCGCGACCAGCGCAGCTGCTGGGTGAAGAAGTCCGTCCAGGCGTTGGGGCCTTCGCCGACGGCGAGCACGTCGGGGGTGTAGACCGAGCGCCACTTGTTGCCGGTGGCCGGGTTCTTGTGGCGGTGCATCTCGAAGCCGGTGGCCATGTCCTCCGTGATGGAGTCGTAGAGGCCGCCGATGGCCTTGAGGGCCGTGATGCGTACGGCGTTGCTGGTGCCGACGAACATCGGCGCGTCGTAGCGGTTGCCCGCGCGCTGGATGAGCGCGTGGAAGAGGAACTGCTGGCTCTCGGCCGCCTTGGTGACGAAGTTGTCGTAGTTGCCGTAGACCTGGGGGCCGATGACGAAGCCGACGTCCGGGTCGCGGAAGTATCCGAGCATCCGCTCCAGGTAGTTGGGCAGCGGGACGTGGTCGGTATCGACGCCCGCGAAGAAGTCGTAGTCGTCGCCGTGCGCGTCCAGCCAGGCGTTGTAGTTGCCGTGCTTGGTCTTGGCGCGGAAGGCGCCCTTGGCGGTGTTCCACTCCGGGACGCCCTTGCGGGAGAAGTGGTGTACGCCCAGGCGCAGGCACACGTCCTTGACCTCGGGATCGTCACCCTCGTCCAGCAGCCACACGTGCATGGTGCCCCGGTGCCGGACCCGGACGGCCGCCTCCAGGGTCTTGGTGACCATCTCGATCGGCTCCTTGCCGGGCACGAACGAGGTGAGGAAGGCGACGCGGGTGCCGGACTCGGGCACCACGGGTATCGGGTCGCGCGCGACCAGCGTGGCGTGCGCGTTGGAGACGACGTTCATCGTGCGGAACAGCTCGATCAGGCCGATGGAGACCAGCATGACGATGTCGAGCTGGAGCACCAGGTCGGAGACCTCGCCCTTGTCGCGGTGGGTCCAGTGCTGGGGCTGCATCAGCCACACGAGAAGCCCCGCCGACAGCAGCGGGGCGAGGCACAGGAGGAAGGCGGCGCGTATGCGGTGCGGTTCGTCGGCCAGCAGGCTGCGGTATCTGACGCGGTAGGGCTTGCCGGGGTCGGGCTGGTTCAGGGGCCCCGCCAGCCTGCTGTAGTGCTCGTAGTCGTAGCGGGGCAGGGCCTTGCGGGTCCAGCGGATGCCGCGCCCGGAGGTGCCGCCCGCTCTGCGCTGTCCCGGGATCCGCAGCTGCGTCGTCCGGCTGGAGTCCTGGCCGGCCTCCGGCGGTTGGGGGCCGGTTGGCGGCGTGGTCATCAGTACATCCCCCCACACGCGGCGCACCGCGTGTTCTCGTGCTGGCCCGCGTCCTCGGCCCCCTAGACGCTGGCGCGGCGTGGTTCGGCCGCTGGGTGCTGAGACAGCGACGGGCCGACTTCCGGTTCCATGGCGGCGGTCACGCTTCACCACGCTGCCTCCCCCCGGCGCGTGGTGCGGGATGCTCTGCCGCCCTGGCCCCCTCACCTGGGCGTCTACGCGGTTTTGTGGAGCGGTGACCCTACGTCAGGCTCCCGGACTCGCCGCTTGAACGCAAGGGCGGTAGCGGGCGGTTAAGCGCCATTATGGCGATATGGGCGTGACCGATGTGACGGATGCGTCATCGAAATATGGCTGCGACGTGCGTATTTGAGCCAGTCCGGCCGCACCTTCGGCCGTCTCTTGTCCGTACTCTGCCTGCCCTCTGCCTCGCTCCGGGCCCGCCCCTCGCTCACGCCCCGCTCATCCCGCGCCCACGCCGCCGGATCCGGCCGGCCGGACGAACTCGACCGCGTACGGGCCCGGACCGGCGTCCGTGGCGAAGGCCAGCAGCCGCTCGCCCTCCTCGGCCAGCGAGCGTTCCTCCTCGTCGGTGAGGCGGCCGAAGGGCGTCAGGGTGAGGGTGGCGGCCCGGCGCCGGGTGTCGGCCTTCCAGGTGCCGCGCACCCGGCCGTCCAGCAGGAAAGTGCCGGGCACCTGGCCGTTCCTGGTGGCCAGCGAGCGGCGCACGGTGTCGTCCATGAGGCGGGAGCGGTCGGCGTGGGAGAGGACGAGATTGTCGTACTCCGCCAGGAAGCGGGCGGGCAGCGGCAGTTCGGGGTCCGGGCGCGGTGCGTCGGGCAGGTCGAACAGCTCGCGGCCCTCCTCGTCGGCGAAGACCCGCAGCTGGGGCCGCAGCCGCTCCAGCACCTCCGCCAGCCGGGTCAGGCCCGACCAGGTCTGCGCGTCCCGCGCGGAGGCGGGCCCGAAGGCGCCCAGGTAGCGCAGCACCATCGTCTCCACGCAGGGCTCGGCGGCCGGGGGAGCGCCCAGCCACCTCTCCAGGGTCTCCAGCGCGGGCGGGCCCGAGCGGTCCCACAGCCCGCGCGGCGGCACCTGCACCAGCGGCAGCAGGTAGCGCGCCGCCATCGACAGGGCGCGCGCCTCCAGGTGGGGCCGGCGCTCCTGGAGCAGGGCACCCAGCTCGCTGCCGGTGAGCGGGCCCCCGGCCAGCAGTTCGCGGGCGGTCTGGGCGATCTGCCCGAGGTCCTCGCCGGCCAGTGCCCTGCCGTAGTTGGTGCGCAGGGCGCTCTCGTGGATGCGCTGGGTGAGGGGGCGCAGCTGACGGGCGTCGCGGTCGCTGACCAGGTGGACCGTGCCGCGCATGACGCTGATACGGACCAGCTCGCGCTCCGCCAGCTGCCGGGACAGCTCGTACGGGTCGAAGTCCGCCAGCCGCGTCCACAGGGCGAAGTAGGGCGGCTTGGGCGCCTGGGCCTGGATCCCGACGAGGTGTTCGACCGCCGCTCGTACGGGCATCCGGGCGCGCTCGATGAGGAGTTGACGGGCGAGCAGGGCCCGGGACAGCGCGGGCCGGGTGAGTCGGGTGAGTCGGGTGGGGTGCGCGGAGGACATGGCAGGAGTCTCGCCGATGCCCGGGCCGCCTGCTACGGACACGGCCGCGAGGCGCGGGGGCGGTGACCGGTCAGGTGGTGACGTGGAGAACCGTCACCGGTCAAGGTGGTGACGTGGAGATCCGTCACCGGTCAAGGCGGTGACGTGGAGAACCGTCACCGGTCAAGGTGGTGACGCTGAGATCCGTCACCGGTCAAGGCGGTGACGCTGAGATCCGTCACCGGTCACGGCGGTGACGGTGCGGGTCGGGTCCCGCGAGGGCGCCCCGGGCCATCGCTCGCCACGCGAGGGCCGGACCGCGTCGTGCGGCCCGGCCCTCGGTGTGGGGGGTGGCGTCCGTGGTGCGCCGTCTGGGGCGCCGTTCAGACAGCCGCGGTCAGAATTCGACGTCCGCGCAGGAGTAGAAGGCGTTGGCGGTGTCGGCGATCGTCCAGACGCCGACGATCATGTGCCGACCGGACTTGCCCTCGGGCAGCTTGCCCTCCGCCGTCCAAGTGGCGTCCGGTTTCTGCCCGTTCATCGGGACGGTCAAGAAGGGCTTGGACTCCAGGTCGGCACGGGTCAGCGGCTTGTCCGGGTCCCAGCCGTCCTTGGTGACGTAGTACGAGAAGTCGGTGGTGGAGTGCCGGGCGGTGATGGTCCAGCTGAAGGTGTGGTTCTGGCCCGCCTGGAGCTTGGTGGCCGGCCACTTCCCGCCGCGCGGGTCATCCAGTTCCTTGAAGCTCTCGTTGCCGGCGGAACAGATGGCGCCGTCCTTGGGCCCGGCCTCGGGGAAGCCCTTGGGGCCTTCGACACTCTGGGGCTCGTGCTGGATGGCGCCGCAGTCGGCCACCGTGCCGTCGGCGCAGAACGCCTGACGGCTCGTCGGATCCTGGCTGTAGCCGTGGCCCTGGGCCGAGCCGCTGGTGAACAGCATGGCGGCCCCTCCGAGGCCGAGTCCGACGACGGCAGCGGCGATCTTCTTGCGCATGCTCGCTCCTGGTGGTTCGTGGGGGTTCGGAGTTGCTCTGCGTGTGGGAGTGCTCTGCGGATGTGGGGGCGTACCGCTCTCGGTGGCCCTCATCGGTCTAGACCAAGTCGGAATGTAGTGGTGTCCGCAACGTCATGTCCAGACCAATGCAAGAGGAAGTTCTGTCTCCGTCCGCCCCTTCGCTGCTCGGGATGAACCGGGCCATGCGGTATGGATGGGGAAAATCACCGAAAAGAGATTGAGGTCATGCTCAACGCCACCCCCGGCGCCGGAGTCCGCGGCGCCCCCTCGCCCGGTGCCCTCGTGCTCGTCATCGGCGTGCTCTTCATCCAACTCGGCTTCCTGCTCTCCTACATCGGCGCCTTCCACCACCCCGACCCGCAGGGCATCCCGGTCGCCGCCGCCGCGCCCCGGCAGGCAGCCGAAAAGCTCGACAGGCTGCCCGGCCACCCCCTGGAGGTCACCGCGGTCAAGGACGAGAAGGAGGCCCGCCGGCGCATCGCCGAGCGGGACGACGAGGGCGCCTACGTGATGAACCCGCGCGGCAAGCAGGACACCTTGCTGGTCGCCTCCGCGGCAGGCGGACCACAGGCCCAAGCCCTGCGCAGAGTCGGCGAAAAGGCGGCAGTCGGCCAGGGGCGTCAACTGAAGGTCGAGGACGTCACCCCCACCGGAGACCAGGATTACGAGAGCCTCACCGCCTTCTATCTCATCGTCGGCTGGCTGGTGGGCGGCTACCTGATGGCCTCCCTGCTCGGCGTGACCCTCGGCACCCGGCCGGCCAGACCGGGCGCCGGGGCGCTGCGGCTGTCCGGCGTCGCCCTCTACTCCGTCCTCTCCGGACTGGGCGGCGCGATCATCGTCGATCCCGTACTGCACGCGCTGCCCGGCCACTTCGTGGCGCTGTGGTGGACCGGCGCGCTCATCGTCTTCGGGACGGCGGCCTTCACGATGGCGCTCCAGGCGTTCTTCGGGATCGTCGGCATCGGACTGGCCGTCGTCATCTTCGTCGTCCTGGGCAACCCCAGCGCGGGCGGCGCCTTCCAGAAGCACCTGGTCCCGTCCTTCTGGCGGGCCATCGGCGACTGGATCCCCACCGGCGCCGGCACCACGGCCGTGCGCAACATCGTCTACTTCTCCGGCAACGCGCTGGCCACCCCCATGGTGGTGCTGGCCGCCTGGGCGGTCGGCGGAGCCCTGCTGCTGCTCGTGGGTTCGCTGCGGCGCAGAGAACGGGGACCGGCCCTGCCCATCTGACGCCGCATCAAGTCCCAGTGGCGCGACCGGTGTACGGGGTGCACGGCAGCAGAGCCGTTGTCGTGCTCCGCGACCGTTCGGGACGGTCCGCTCTGCCGGCGACATGATCGGACCGTTCAGCGGTGCGGCGGGTGGCGGCCCTTGGCGGGTGATCGTTTTGAACGCCCTTCCGCGCAACCCCGTTGCACGGACCAGGAGAGCCCTTTAGGGGGCGGGGCCTGAGGCAGGCTCACGCGTGACGTCGCCGTCGGCTCGGCGGGGGAGTCCCGCGCTCTCCCTTGAAGCGATGGGAGCGTGGCCGCATGCCATTTATGGATCCGAACCTGGGGAGCCAACCGGTCCAGGAGAGCGGACAGGGACGAACGGACCACTCTTCTCCGCCGCCGTCCCCGCAGGGCCCACCGCTGCTCTCGGACAGTCAGCAGGAAGCACTGTTGGACGAGATATTGAGCGTGCTGGACGGCCCACCGACTACCGCCGCTGCCATGGAGGCGGGGACCCCTCTCAGGGCCGAGCGTTCTGATCGCTGGGCGGAGCCGCAGCACACTCCCGCCGGGAACCTGCTGCCGCGCAATTCGAGGAGGGAGCCACAGGGAGCGCCTCCCGGGGCCCCCTCCTACCAGGACCGGGTCCGTCTGGGGCAGGCAGGGGGCGGGCAGCAACAGCAGGAGACGGGGCGCGGGCAGCGACAACAGGGGGGCGGGAGGTGAGGCCGCGCGATAGGCGTCACCGAGCGTAGTCGCCCCTGTGGTGCCCGCTGTTGGGTCCTCCGGTCGCGCTCACCGGCCCTCGGCCGGTGAGCGCGACCGGAGGACCTCCGCCGGAGAATGCGCCACCATCACATGAACAAAAGGCCGGGTCCCCTTGGTTTCCCAAGGGGACCCGGCCTTTTCGCTGTACGCCGTCAGGGACTCGAACCCCGGACCCGCTGATTAAGAGTCAGCTGCTCTAACCAACTGAGCTAACGGCGCCTGCCCGCCGTTTCCGGCCGACAAAAGAAATACTACCCCCTCCCCGGGGGTGCTGATGACCACCCGGGTGGCCGCCGGGAACCCGGCGGACGGGGCTCTGACAGGCCGAGGCCCGACCGCCGGATCCCCGGAGCGCCGGGCTCAGATCGCCAGGGACAGCATCACCGGCGCCGCCTGTTTACTGAGCGTCTCCGCCGCCCTGCGCAGCCGGTGCGCCTCACCGACCGGCAGCGAGAGCGCCAGGCAGCTCACCGAGGAGCCCGCCGTCACGGGGACGGCCGCGCACACCGTGCCCACCGCGTATTCCTGGAGGTCGAGCATGGGGACGGTGGGCGGCTGGCGGTCCAGGGTGTTCAGCAGCAGCTGCTCGTCCGTGATCGTGCGCGAGGTCAGCCGGGCCGTCTTGTGCCGGGAGAGGTGGTCGCGTCTGCCGTCGTGGTCGAGCTGGCTGAGCAGGCACTTGCCGATCGCGGTCGCGTGCACGGCCGAGCGGAAGTCCACCCACTGGTTGACCGAGGGTGTCCGCGGCCCGTCCGCGACCTGCGTGGTCTCCAGCTCGCCGTCGTGATAGCGGGCGAAGTAGATGGCGGCGCCCACCGTGTCGCGCAGCTCGGTGAGGGTGCGCTGGAGCTGTTCGCGCAGCGCGCGGGCCCGGTCCACGCCCGAGCCCAGCAGGACCAGCGCTTCCCCGACGACGTACGAGTCGTCCGTGAGCCGGTGCAGGTAGCCCTCGCGGCGCAGCATCCGCAGCAGGTGGGACAGCCTGCTGGGCGGCAGCTCCGTCTCGCGGGAGATCTCCTCCTGGTGGATGCCGTCCCGGTGCCGGGCCACGCACTCCAGCACGCGCAGCGCGTAGCGGACCGAGCCGAAGAGCGCGGCGGGCTCCCGCTCGGGCTCCGGGGACGGGTCCCCGGATGGTTGGAGTAGCGCCACGGTGTCCCCCTGGGGTTGTGACCGTTTGCGTCCTGGCCGCTCCGTGCGGTCACGGCTGTAGGTCTCACGATAGCGGCCGGGACGGGGCCGCGTGGGCGGGGCCGCCGCTATCGGCATATGCCGAGCGCGTGAGTGCGCCCCCCGATGTGCCGCGCGTGCTCCTTGGCGTGCCGTGTGTGCGCCTCCTCGGTGTGCTGAGCGTGCGCCCCTTGGCGTACGCGGGCTCGCGCCGGGTGGCGCGAGCCCGCGACCGCGCCTGCACAGCACGGCTCTCACCGCACGGCTCTCACAGCACGGCGCTCAGGAACTCCCTGGTGCGCTCGTGCTCCGGGTCGCTGAAGATCTTCTCCGGGGCACCGGACTCGATCACGCGGCCCGCGTCGAACATCAGCACGTCGTCCGAGATGTCCCGGGCGAAGTTCATCTCGTGCGTCACGCAGAGCATGGTGATGTCCGTGGTGTGCGCGATGTCACGCAGGACGTCCAGCACCCCGGCCACCAGTTCCGGGTCGAGGGCCGAGGTGACCTCGTCCAGCAGCAGCACCTGGGGGCGCATGGCGAGTGCGCGGGCGATCGCCACGCGCTGCTGCTGGCCGCCGGACAGCTGGCTGGGGTACTTGTCCAGGTGGTCGGACAGGCCCACCATCTCGATCAGTTCGCGGGCCCGCTGCTCGGCCTCGTCCTTGGACAGGCCCAGCACGTGCACCGGGGCTTCGGTGATGTTCCGCAGCACCTTCATGTTGGGGAACAGGTTGAACTGCTGGAAGACCATGCCGATCTTCTTGCGGACCTCGCGCGAGTGCTTCTCGCCCGCGGGCACCAGCTTGCCGTTCTTCTCCTCGTGGGAGAGGTACTCCCCGGCGACCTTGATGGTGCCCTCGTCGGGCTTCACCAGCGTCATCAGCAGCCGCAGGATCGTGGTCTTGCCCGACCCCGAGGGGCCGATCAGGGTGACGTGCTTGCCGGAGGCCACGTCGAAGCAGAGGTTGTCGAGCACGACGTTCTCGCCGTACCGCTTGGTGACGTTGTCGAACTTGATCAGTTCGCTGCCGTCCACGGCCGGGTTGACGGTGTCCTGTGCCGGGATCGTCGCGGCGGTCGGGGTGCTCGGGGTGTTCTGGGTGCTGTCAGCGGACAAGACGACGCTCCAGGGCTCGCGTAAGCAGGGATGCCGGGTAGGCGATGAGGATGAAGGCGACACCCACCACGGTGATCGGCTCGGTCGGCAGGAAGGTGATCGCGGTGAACTGCCGTGCCTGGCCGAGCATGTCGAGCGCGCCGATGGTCGCGATCATCGGCGAGTCCTTCAGCATCGCGATCACGTAGTTGCCCAGCGCGGGCACCACACGGCGGATCGCCTGCGGCAGGATGACGGCGCCCCAGGTGCGGCCCTTGGGCAGGCTGAGCGCGGTGGCCGCCTCCCACTGGCCGCCCGGTACGCCGTCGATACCGGCGCGGTAGACCTCGGCGGTGTACGTCGAGTAGTGCAGCCCGAGCGCGAGGACGCCGGTGGTCAGCGCGGACAGGGTGACGCCCCACTCCGGCATCACATAGAACAGGAAGAACAGCTGCACCAGGAGCGGGGTGTTGCGGATGAACTCGGTGACGACCGTCACCGGCCAGCGGACCGCCTTCAGCGGCGAGCGCTGCGCCATCGCCCAGAGCAGACCGAGCGCGAAGGCGATGAGTGAGCCGAGCACCAGCGCCTGGAGCGTGACGAGCACGCCGTCCCAAAAGCGCGGCATGAAGTCGGCGACAGCCGACCAGTCCCACTTCATCGGGCACCTCCGGCGCTGGAGAAGTCACGCGAGACCTCCGTCTGCTGCCGGATGTTGAGCTTGCGCAGCACGCCGTCGCCCTTCTCCGGGGCCTGGCCGATGCCCGCCTTGGCCTTGCGCTCGACGGCACGCATGATGCGCGTGAGCAAGAAGGCCAGAACGAAGTACATGACCAGGATGATCGTGTAGACCGGGGCGCTCTGGCCGAGCGCGTTGCGCACCAGCGAGGCCCCGAAGGTGATGTCGCCGACCCCGAGCACGGACACCAGCGCGGTGCCCTTCAGCAGCTCGATCAGCAAGTTGTTGGCCGGCGGGATCATTTCCGGCCACGCCTGCGGCAGCGAGATCTTCGTCAGCCGCTGCCAGGGCGAGAAGCTGAGCGCGATCCCCGCCTCCTGCTGGGCCGGCGCGACGGCCGCCAGCGCGCCGCGCACGATCTCCGAACCGTAGGCCCCGTACGACAGGCCCAGCGCGAGGACGGCCGCCCACATCGGCACCAGCTGCCAGCCGAAGGCGACCGGCAGCACGAAGAACATCCAGAACATCAGCACCAGCGCCGAGGTGCCCCGGAAGATCTCCATGTACAGGCCGGAGACGAACCGTACGATCCACAGCCTGTTGGTCTTGGCGACGCCCACCACAAAGGCGACGAAGGCGCCCAGCGCCGCGCTGTAGACGGTCAGCTGGACGGTGACCCACACTCCCTTGAGGAGCAGCTCCCACAAACCCGCGGTGAGGTCCGTCATGCGCAGCGCTCCTTCGCGGTCATGGTGGTCATCTCCTCCGCGAGGAAGCCGAACGGCTTCATCACACGCAGCAGCTCACCGCTCTTCTTCATCTTCCGCAGCTCGCGGTTGAAGACATCCCGCAGATGTGTCTCGGTCTGCCGGAACGCGAAGGCGCCGGTGCCCAGGTCGGGCTTTCCCTTCAGCTTCGGAACGAAAGCCTCGGTGTACTCGGCCTTGCGGCTCTTGGTCTGCCTCACCACATTGCGGACGGTGACCGCGGTTCCGGCGAATACATCGGCCCTGCCCTGTTCGACGGCGAGCAGCCCCGCCAACTGGTCGGGGAGCAGGAGCATCTCCGACTCCTTGACGCCCTCCTCCTCGGCGTAGGCGATTTCGGCATATCCCGTACCCGTCGCCATTTTGGCTCCGGCCTTCTTGATGTCCGCGTAGGTGCGCAGGTTCTTCGGATTTCCCTTGCGCACGATAAAAGCGTCCCGCATCTCGTACTCGGGATCGGCGAAGAGCACCTGCTTGCAGCGCTCGGGCGTGATGTACATACCAGCCGCTACGACATCGAACTGCTGCGAGTTGAGACCCGGGATCAGCGAGTTGAATTCGGTCGGGAAGGGCTGGACGTCAGGGATGCCCAGCCGCTTGAAGATGATCCGGGCGATCGCGGGCGAGCTGCCCGTCAGCTCCCCGTCCTTGTCGATGTAGCTGTAGGGCTGTTCACCGGCGAGGCCCAGCTTCACCGTGCCCTGGGCCTTCAGCCGCTCCAGCAGTTCTCCCCCGTTCCCGGCGTCCGCACTGGACACCCGACTGCATGCGCTGGTCGCACCGAGCGCGCTCACCGCGCCCAAAGACGCCGCCGCGGCGAGCATCGAGCGGCGGCTGAAACCTCTTCCGGCACTTCCGGTGTCGTTCCTTTGTGGTGGAGCCATGGGCGCGCGGCTACCCAACTCCACCGAAGATATGCGGGCCGAATCCAGCCGCTCACGGGGTCGCGCCAAGGGCTCCCGCTGCGTCACCATTGCCGGGTAAATGACCACCCTGGTGCGGAGGCACGATGGCTGATCGCTTCATTGAAGTCTCGTTGGACAAGCGGGGAGTGAGCTGCACCGCAAAGCTTCTCGACGACCGTGCGCCGATCACCTGCGCCGCCGTGTGGGACGCGCTGCCGCTGGGCGGCGACGTGTATCACGCGAAGTACGCGCGCAACGAGATCTACGCCCTCATTCCCCCCTTCGCGCCCCAGGAGCCGCCCCTGGAAAATCCCACCATCACGCCCATTCCCGGTGACCTCTGCTATTTCACCTTCTCCGACACGCAGTTGAGCACCTCCTCGTACGGATACGAGGCGGCGGCCGAACAGCGCGGGGCCGAGGCGGCACACAGCAACCGCGCCACCGTGATCGACCTGGCGCTCTTCTACGAGCGCAACAACCTGCTGATCAACGGTGACGCGGGCTGGGTACCCGGAATTGTCTGGGGCTCGATCGTCGAGGGCCTGGACGAGATGGCGGAAGCCTGCCAGGACCTGTGGCGCGCGGGCGCGCTGGGCGAGACCTTGAACTTCCGCAGGAAGTGACCGTAAGCCGGGGTGTGGGCAGGCGTTTCGCGGGGCGGAACGGGTGGGCACACCCCGGCCACCGGGCAGCAGCCGCGTACGAGACGTGAGGGCCGCGCGGGCGGGGGCGCCCCCACGCCCGCCGTTTCCCTCAGCCCATCGCGGACGGCACTCCACTGGCGACCCCGGCCTCGAACAGCGCGTGCGACGCGGCGAGCACCAGCGCGTCAGCGTGCCGGGCCCCGACAATCTGCACCCCCACCGGCAGCCCCCGCTCATCCACCCCGCAGGGGACCGACGCGGCCGGCTGCTGGGTCATGTTGAACGGGTAGGTGAACGGCGTCCACTCGGTCCAGCGGCGCATCCCGGACCCGTGCGGCACCTCGGCCCCCGCCTCGAACGCGGTGATCGGCATCACCGGGGTCACCAGCAGGTCGTACCGCTCGTGGAAGGCCCCCATGAGCTTTCCGAGCGCCATCCGCACATCGACGGCGGCCAGGTACTCCAGCGCACTGCGGGCCGCGCCCTCCTCGCAGATCTCCCGCAGGCCGGGATCGAGGCGCGCACGCTGCTCTTGGCCGAAACTCTCCGTCACCCGGGCGGCACCGCTGAACCACAGCGTGTGGAACGCCTCCACCGGGTCCGCGAACCCGGGATCCGCCTCCTCGACCCGCGCGCCCAGCTCCACCAGCAGGTTCACCGCGCCCCGCACGGCCGCCGCGACCTGGGGACCGACGCCGACCCGGCCGCCGAAGTCGGGGGAGTAGGCGACCCGCAGTCCCCGTACGCCCTCCGCGCCGGCCGCCAGCGCGCCCCGGTAGCTGTGCGGCACGGGGCCCAGCTGCGACCAGTCGCGCGCGTCAGGGGCGGTGATCACGTCCATGAGCAGGGCCGCGTCCTCCGCGTCCCGCGTCATCGGGCCCACGTGCGCCAGCGTGCCGAAGGCGCTGGCGGGGTAGATCGGGACTCGCCCGTACGTCGGCTTCAGCGCGAAGATCCCGGAGAACGACGCCGGAATGCGGACCGAGCCCCCGCCGTCCGTCCCGAGCGAGAGCGGACCCGCACCGGAGGCGACCGCCGCCGCGCTGCCGCCGCTGGAGCCGCCGGAGGTGCGCTGCGGGTCGTAGGGGTTGCCCGTCACGCCGTGCCGGGGGCTGTCGGTGACGCCCTTCCAGCCGAACTCGGGGGTCGTCGTCTTGCCGAGGAAGACGGCGCCGCCCTCGCGCAGCCGGGCGACAGCGGGAGCGTCCTCGTCCCAGGCGCCGTCCGGGGCGTCGGCGCTGACGGCCCACGAGCCCCGCAGCGTCGGTGCGCCGCGCTGGAGGAGGATGTCCTTCACCGTCACGGGCACCCCGTCGACCGGCCCGGCCGGCTCCCCGGCGGCCCAGCGGGCGGCCGAAGCGCGGGCCGCGGACAGGGCTTCCTCGGCATCGACGCGGACGAAGGCGTTGAGCCGCTCCTGCGCCCGCACCGCGCTGTCGAGGGCGGCACGGGTGACCTCCACGGGGGTGAAGTCCCCCGTCTCGTATCCGGCGACCAGCTGGGTGGCGGTCAGCGCGTTGAGATCGGACATGGCGAAACCTCCCGAGGAGAGTCCGGAGCGGCCCGGCGAAGTGCCGGGGTGAACTCCGGTGGCAGAGAGCTGAGGGCCGGGCCGGGGCCCGGCGGGGAGCCTGGCCGTTGCCCGCGGGCCGGGCGGACACGCAGGGCGACGCGCGCGAGGCGACATGCGATGGGCGTGCGGCGGCGGGCGCACGCCGTCTGGCGCGTCCGGCTCAGGGCGTGGGGCCCGGCGTCGCCGTCGGGACGTAGCCGAGTTTCTTGTCGACGACGTTCAGCAGCGGCTCGCCCTTCTCCCAGCGGTCGAAGTTGTCCAGGAACTGCTCGCACAGGTCGTCGCGCCAGCCGGCCGTGTCGCCGCTCATATGGGGCGAGATCAGCAGGCCGGGCACGTCCCACAGCCGGCTGTCGGCGGGCAGCGGCTCCTCGGCGAACACATCGAGCGCCGCGCCTTTGATGCGGTGTTCGAGCAGCGCGTCCACCAGGTCGTCCTCGACGACGTGCTGGCCTCGTCCGACGTTCACGAAGTGCGCCTCGGGCTTCATCCGGGCGAACATCCCCGCGTCGAACATGCCGGCCGACTCGCTGGTGAGCGGGGCGACGCACACCACCCAGTCCGCCTGGCCGACGAGCGAGGGCAACTCGCCCGTGGCGTGGACCCGTCCGAATTCCGCGTCCGTCTCCCGTGCCGTGCGGCCCACAAGGTCCACGGTGACACCGAGTGCCAGGAGTGTGCGGCCGATTTCCCGGCCGATGGGGCCCGAACCGACCACCGTCGCGCGAGTTCCGCCGACGCGGAATGTCTCACGGTGCCGCCAGCGTCGCTGTCGTTGCAATTCCCATGTGCCACGAAAATCCTTGGCCATGGCTAGCACGAGCCCCAGTACATATTCGGCAATGGGGCGGTCAAAGACGCCTCGCGCATTAGTGATGACCGTCTCGTCCGAGTCGGCCAGCGCCGGAAGCAGACGGTCCACTCCGGCGCTCGGCGTGTGCACCCAGCGGGGCCTCGGGCCCTCGCCCGGCCACGCCTCACGCACCGCGTCGGAGAGAAAATCCCAGACCAACAGCACATCAGCGCCGGGAAGTTGACCGGCCAAGGTGTGCTCGTCGGCGTGCACGACACGGGCACGTCCCGCCAGTCGATCGAGCCGGGGAAGCGGCTCGGCGTCGAGGACAAGAACGCAGGTTTCGGACATAGGCAGGAAACCGTTTCGAAACGAGGGGACGGTTGGCTGTGCGGGTGACCGCGGGAAGACCGGGGGAAGAGCGAGAACGCGCCTCAGATGGGAGGATTGACCACGGTAGGGAGCAGAAACTACCTTCGTCAACAAAGACATCTGCCCCGGCGTCCCGGCTTCTGACCGGCTTTGCTATTCCTCTGACTTCCCTTGACTCAGGGGCCTTCTGGCCATGAGCCACCCCTCCGTTCTTTTGGGGCCACGAAAATGGACGTCTCCTTCCTCGGCGGACCGCTGCCGCAACGCGGCGTGGGAATCGTCGCTCCCTTCGACTTCGCGCTGGACCGTGAACTCTGGCGCTGGGTGCCGGACGACGTGTCCTTGCACCTGACACGCACCCCCTTTGTGCCGGTCGAGGTCAGCCTCGACCTCGCCCGCCTGGTCAGCGAGCACGAGACGCTGCGCGAGGCGGTCAGGGCCCTGTGCGCGGTGGCCCCCGAAGTGGTGGCCTACGCCTGTACGTCCGGCAGTTTCGTCGGCGGCACCGCCGGCGAGCGGGCCATGGTGGCCGCCATGGCCCAGGCCGGCGAGGTCCCCTCGCTCACCACCTCCGGCGCCCTCCTGGACGCGCTGCGCGAGATCGACGCGCGGCGCATCGCCCTCGTCACCCCGTACACCAAGTCGGTGACCGACTCCCTGGAGGACTACCTGGACGAGGCGGGCATCGGGATCACCGGGCGCTGCTATCTGGGCCTGACCAGGGAGATCTGGCGCGTGCCCTACCGGGATGTGGTGGACATGGCCAGGGAAGCGGCGGTGGACGCGCCCGACGCGCTGTTCATCTCCTGCACCAACCTCCCCACCTACGACGTCATCCCCCAGTTGGAGGCCGAGCTGCGCATGCCGGTCCTCTCGGCCAACCAGGTCACCATGTGGGCGGCGCTGCGCGGCATCGGCAAGGAAGCCGTCGGCCCGTACCAGGCCCTCCTCGACCCCGTCGCCCGGCGCGGCCCGGCGGCCATGACCCCCTCCCAGCCGCTCTCGCACGAGGGCGACGGCCTCACCGAGCCCGACGACCAGACACCAGGACCCGAGCCGGAGGCGGCGCTCGCCGGGGCAGGCACAGAGCCGTCCGATCCGCTGGAGGGCACCTCGGAGCTGGGCTACGGCCAGCAGGCCCACCCCGACGACTGGAGCGGCGGCGCCCAGCCCCCGCTCTGACCGCCCCCGTCCCGCCCCACCGCATCCCCACCCACCTCACCCGCACCCACAGGAGGCGTAGATGGCACAGGCGGCACAGGCATCCGCACCAGCGGTCGGATTCCTCTACCCCGGCTACTCGGCCGAGGACGACTATCCCCGGCTGGAGCGGATCCTCGCCGAGGCGGGAGCCGACGTCAGGCTGCCGCTCGTGCACACCGACATCGGGGAGGACGCCCACCGCGTGGACGCCCTCCTGGAGATGGGCTCGGCCGCCCGGCTCGCCGCCAAGGTGGCGGAGGTCAAGCAGCAAGGCGTCCAGGCCGTCGTGTGGGCCTGCACCAGCGCCAGCTTCGTCTTCGGCTGGGACGGCGCGCACGACCAGGTGCGCGAGCTGTCCGCCACGGCCGGGCTGCCCGCCTCCAGCACCTCCTTCGCCTTCGCGGGCGCGGTGCGCGACCTGGGCGTGGAGCGGGTGAGCATCGCCGCGACCTACCCCGAGGATGTCGCGGAGCTGTTCACCGGCTTCCTCAAGGCCGCGGGCGCCGAGGTCGTCGCCATGCGCGGCAGCGGCATCATCACCGCGGCCGAGGTGGGCACCTGGGGCGAGGAGGAAGTGCTCGCCCTCGCCCGCGGCGGCGACCACCCCGAAGCCCAGGCAGTGCTCCTCCCGGACACCGCCCTGCACACCGCCGCCTGGATCCCCGCGCTGGAGGAAGAGCTGGGCAAGCCGGTCCTGACGGCCAACCAGGTCACGGCCAGGGAGGGCCTGCGCCTCCTCGACCTGGACGTACGCTGCCCCGCCCTGGGCGCGCTTTTCGCCTGACGGCGGCCAGGGCACGCCGCACTGTGCGCACGGGTGTGCCCGTAAGGGCGGCTTGCTTCGCACTGCTTCGGCGATATACCGAAGCCGGGCGGCAGCGCCCGCCAGGCGCATCCACTGACCAGGACATGGATGATCGCGGCGAACAGCGTTGCATCAGGCGTTTCCCGCTTCCCGCCGCCCTGCGGGCGGTCCCGCGTCCTGCCGCCCTGCGGGCGGTCCCGCGTCCGGTTCGCCGCACAGGGCACTGTCCCAGCAGCCAGATCAGCACGCACGGGTACGTGCACCACGTGCACGTCGGTGACGCCGCCGGGAGGCCATCCGCGCTCTGTCCCGCGGCAGTGACGAAGTGCGGCCCGAGCAGCGCGGTCCTCCCCGGTTGCTCATCGCCCGGCGTCCCCTCGCGGATCGCCGCCGCTCTCCTCGATCCCGTACTCCGCGCGAAGCTGTGCGACCCGCTTGTCCTCCGTTCCGCGCCGCGCCACCAGGCCGGAGATCAGCGCGGTGCCCCCACCGACGACGAGCGCTGTTGCCGCTGTCAGCACGGCGCGGAGTGTGGCCGACAGTTGGTGGTGCGCCGACAGGTTCCATGCGAGGTACGCGCCGGCGACCAGAGCGCAAACGCCCCATACGACGGCGACGCAGCCAGTCGCCTGCCGTGCTGTGTGCTTTTCCGCAACTCCGGGCCCGAAGATGTACTTGCCGGCTGGGGAAGGGGGTTCAGTCATGCTGATCGCTCACCGCTCGTACTCGTCGTTCCAGGGCGGTAGTGGCTACCGACCCCACTGCTCCTGCCTGTGTCAGGGACAGAACGATCGACCTACCCAACTCCTCGACTCGCACGCCCACATAGGGCAACGCCTTGGTGATCGAGCGATGCCCGGTCGTGGCGACGGACCCGCGAGGGCGGTTTGCCGTCGGGGGTGAGGACTGCCCCACGCGCTCGGCCGAGAATTGACAGTTTGTTACTCGCTGCCACTGGGTTCTCTGGTACGCCTGGCCGAATGGTCGAGACCCGACAGGGCGCGCCGTCGAGCTGATCTCCGACAAGTGGACCGTGGTCGTGCTCTACGGCCTCAGCAGGGGCCCGGTGCGCCATGGGGAGCTGGCCGAACTGATCGGCGGCATCTCCCGCAAGGTGCTCACCCAGACCCTCCGCCGGCTTGAGGCGCACGGACTCGTCCGCCGCCACGCCTACGCCGAAGTGCCGCCCCGCGTCGAGTACGAGCTGACCCCGCTCGGAGCGACGCTGATCGACCCGATCCACACGCTCACCGAGTGGGCGAGGGCGAACGGCGACGCGGTGCTCGACGCACTCGACGCCGCCGCCCCCGAGTCGGCCGCCCCCAGCGGCTGAGGCCACCGCCAGGGCTCGTCCCGCGGCGTGCCGCCCGGCACCCGGCACCCGGCACCCGGCACCCGGCACCCCGGGAGGTGCGGCGACCGGCGCCCCGGTGGACAGCGGGTCCCGGGAAGACAGCGGCCGTCCGGTGCGTTGTACCTGGTCGCGTCCCGCCTTCCGCAGGACGCGTGCGCGGCGCTCACCGGCCCCGCGCACCGCACGCGCGAACAGCGCGCACCACCCGCGCGCGGACGCGCACGGCACACGCGCAGAACAGAGAGAGGCAGCATCGTGGGCGACGACGCACAGGCCGACGGGAACCCCGCCGACGGAAACCCCGGAGCGGGCATACGGGGCGAGGCCCGGGGCACGGCCCCGGTGCCGCTGTCCATCCTGGACCTGGCCAACGTGGGCAGGGGCCACACCGCCAGTGACGCGCTGGCGGCGGCCACCCGCGCCGCGCGGCTCGCCGACAGCCGCGGCTTCACCCGGTACTGGGTGGCCGAGCACCACTCCATGCCGGGTGTCGCCAGTTCCTCGCCCGCGGTGATCCTCGCCCACCTCGCGGCCCACACGCAGCGGGTGCGGCTCGGTTCGGGCGGGGTGATGCTGCCCAACCACGCCCCGCTGGTGATCGCCGAGCAGTTCGGCACGCTGGAGGCGCTCGCGCCGGGCCGTATCGACCTGGGCCTGGGCCGCGCGCCGGGCACCGACGGGGCGACGGCGGCGGCGCTGCGCCGTACCGAGCAGCTGCGCGAGGGCGCGGAGGACTTCCCGCAGCAGCTCGCCGAGTTGATCCGGTTCCTGGACGACGACTTTCCCGACGGCCACCGGTACGCGCGTATCCACGCCGTTCCCGGCCCGGTACAGGCCGAGGGGCCGGAGGCGCGGCGGGCCGCCCACCGGCCGCCGGTGTGGCTGCTCGGATCCTCCGGCTTCAGTGCCCAGCTGGCCGGCAGCCTCGGGCTGCCGTTCGCGTTCGCGCACCACTTCTCGGCGGCGAACACCCTGCCCGCGCTGGACCTGTACCGCGAGTCCTTCCGCCCCTCGGAGGTGCTCGCGGAGCCGTACGCGCTGATCGGCGCCGCCGCGCTGGCCGCCGAGGACGAGCGGGAGGCGTACCGCCAGGTGCTGACGGGGGCGCTGTCGATGGTGCGGCTGCGCACCGGCCGCCCCGGACTGATCCCGACGCCGGAGGAGGCGGAGGGCTATGCCTTCAGCCCCGTCGAGCGGGACTTCGTGGACGGCTGGCTGGGCAACGTGACCTACGGAACGCCGGAGGCCGTACGGGAGGGGCTGGACGCGCTCGTGAAGCGGACCGGCGCCGACGAGCTGATGCTCACCGCCAACGCGCACACGCCGGACGTCCGGGTCCGCTCCTACGAACTGATCGCCGACGCCTACGGGCTGCCCGCCGGGCGCGAGGGCGGTGGCGGCTCCGCAGCCGCCGGTCCGGCCTGAGCCGAAGCCGAGGCCGGTGCCGTCGAGGACGACGACCAGGACAGCAGTTCGGCGATCCGGTCGGCCTCCATCGGTTTGGCGTAGTGCCAGCCCTGCCCGGTGTCACATCCGATCCGGCGCAGCCGCTCGGCCTGCGCCGGACCCTCGACGCACTCGGCGGTCACGGTCAGGCCGAGCTTGTGCGCGAGCTGCACGAGCGCGGTCACGATCGTCTCGTCGGCCGGGTTCTGGTGCCGCGCTGTGCGGAAGCCGCGGACGAAGGTGCCGTCCAGCTTCAGCGCGCGCACCGGTAGCCGACTGAGGTAGGCGAGGTTGGAATAGCCCGTGCCGAAGTCGTCGATGGCGATGCGCACGCCCATTTCGGACAGCGCCTGGAGGGCCTGGAGGGGACGGCCGGCCGAGCCCATCACCGCGGACTCGGTCAGCTCCAGCTGGAGCAGCCCGGAGGGCAGCCCCGTCTCCTCCAGGATGTCGGCCACATCGCGCACCAGGTCCGAGTCCCACACCTGGCGCACCGCCACGTTCACGCTCACATACAGCGGCGGCCCCGGGTGCTCCAGCATCCAGCGGCGGGCCTGGCGGCAGGATTCCTCCAGGACCCAGCGGCCGAGCGGCACGATGGCGCCGTTCTCCTCGGCCAGGCCGATGAAGCGGTCCGGGCTGAGCGTGCCGAACTGCGGGTGCCGCCAGCGCACCAGGGCTTCGACGCCGCGCAGTACGTCATCGGCGAAGCCCACGATCGGCTGGTACTCCAGCACGAACTCGCCGCGCTCCACGGCCCGTCGCAGCGTGCTGGACAGCGCCTGCCGGGTCATCCGGTGGGCGTTGCGCTCCGGGTCGAACAGGGTCCAGCGGGCCTTGCCGTCCGCCTTGGCCCAGTAGAGCGTGGTGTCGGCGGCCTGCATCAGCTCGGTGGGGCTCGTCCCGGCCGTCTCGCGTTCGACGACGCCGATGCTGGCGGAGACGGACAGCCGCTGGCCCGCCAGGTCGAACGGCCGCTGGAGCGCGGCCAGTACCGACTGGGCGAGCTGGGTGAGCTGCTCGGTGCCGGTCGAGGATTCGACCAGCAGCGCGAACTCGTCGCCGCCCAGCCGTGCCACCAGGTGGCCGCCGCACTCCTCGGTGCCGGCCTCGGCGCACTGGGTCAGCCGCTGGGCGACCGCGTCCAGCAGGCTGTCGCCGACCCGGTGGCCGAGGGTGTCGTTGACGGCCTTGAAGCCGTCCAGGTCGATGTAGCACAGGCCGGTCCGGCCGGTTGCCGAGTCGGCGAGCGCCGCCGCCAGCCGTTCGAAGAACAGGGTGCGGTTGGGCAGCCTGGTGACCGGGTCGTGCATCTGAAGGTGGCGCAGCCGCTCTTGGAGGTCGCGCCGCTCGCTGATGTCGGCGATCGACAGCAGCGCCTCGCCCTCGCGTTCGGTGGGGGTGACGGTGATCTCCGCCCAGAGCGGATGCCCGTCGGCGTGCTTGAGCCGCCGGGTGCAGGACATCCGGTCGGTGCGGCCCTGGAGTGCCTCGTCGTAGGCGCTGCGCACCCGGCCGTCCAGTCCGAGCCCGGCCAGCTCGGCGACGGCCCGGCCGGTGATCCGGCGGGGGTCGGCGCCCAGGAGGGTGCCCAGCGCGCGGTTGGCCGTCAGTACCCGGCCGTCCCGGTCGAGGATGGCCATCGGCAGCTGAGCCGCGTGGAAGGCGGCTCGGAAGTCGCTCTCGCTGTGCCCGTTGTGGGAGCGCCGTCGCCAGCGCTTGGCGTTACTTTCCGTGATGATTTGGGGTTGCGTTACGAGGGCGTCGCCGGAGTCTTTGCCCGGTCCTTCGAGGGGTCCGTTCACCGATCGCTCCGCGGGGGGCTCGTCTCGTGCGGATCGGTCGGCGGAGGGCCCGTGGGCCGCCCAGGGGAGGATCCGCGCTGGAAATGTGCCGATCATAGAGGTTGGCGCAACAGCGGAGCCAGTGTCTCCGCGGCTGGTGCCGGTCACTGGTGCGGCTGGGGCGGGAGTGCGGGCGCGAGGGTGACCGTTTCTGCACCGGTGCCGACTGCACCCTGACCGCTTACGACCGAGCATTACGAAGAGTAGTCATATTGTGGTTGACTCGACCGGCCTACCGGAACGGGGCAAAGGCGGACTTACGGGGTCAGTGTGGGAAGGGTCCGCAATCCTTTTCCGGTGAGGTCGAGACGTGGCGCTGCCGTCTGTACCCGAGGGAGTGGCGGCACGGCGCGCCGGGCGCCGTGCCCGCTTCCCAGGCCCGGGTCCGCGGCACCGCGTGGGCGCGATCCTCACCGCGTTGACCGCGTTCATGGGGTTCGGGCTCGTGGCGGGGCCCCTGCACGCCGTGGCCGCCGGTATGCCGTGCGCGCTGCCGCGTACCGACGCGCACCATTCGCTGGGTCTGGACACCTGGAACGCCTCCTATCCGCGTCCCGAGGGGACGCTCGACGCCGCCCTTCTCTTTCTTTCTTTCCCCGATGCACCGCCCTCGGCCACCCCTCGGGAGCTGACAGCCGACCATTTCCCGGCGACATCCGATTTTTTCGCCCGCGCCTCGTACGGAAAGTTCCGGCTCAGACCGCGCCCGATCGACCGCTGGATCGAGATGCCCAAGCCTTCGACGGCGTACGGGATACGCCGGGACTGGAGCCCTGACCTGCGGGGTTCCTATCTGCGTGACGCTGTGGCCGCCGCGGACCGGCATGTGGACTTCAGCCGCTACGACGTCATCTATCTCGTCGCGGACCCAGATGCTCCCGGCGTGGACTCGGATGCGACAAAAGTAGTCAACCTCGATGAGCCGATCGCTGCGGACGGAACAGAACTGAGCCGCCTGGTCACCGTGTTCGAACAGAGCCCCCCCGACCGGAATGTCCTCGCCCACGAGACGGGCCACCTCTTCGACCTGCCCGACCTGTACGAGCGCCCCGCCGACGGCAAGGCCGACTGGGACACCCGGGTCGGGGACTGGGACCTGATGGGCAGCCAGTTCGGACTGGCCCCCGAGCCCTTCGGCTGGCACAAGTGGAAGCTCGGCTGGCTCGGCCGCCGCAACATCGCCTGCGTCGGCGGCGGAAACCCCGCCCCCGACGAGACCCGCTACACCCTGCGCCCCCTGGCAGCACCGGCTCGCGACGGGGGCGGGCACGCGGGCCGGCGCGCCGGCGGGCACGCGGAACCCGACGGCACCCGGCTGGTCGTCCTGCGCACCGGCGGGCACCGGGCCCTCGCGATGGAGATCCGCGTCCGCGAGGGCAACGACAGACAGCTGTGCACCCAGGGGCTGCTCCTCTACCGGATCAAGAGCGACACCCCCTCGACCCACGGCCCCGTCGAGGTGGTCGACGGTCACCCCGGCGCCCGCCGCTGCGCCGGTGCCTCCGTCCACCCCCAGCTCGCGGACGCCCCGCTGGGGGAGGGGGAGAGCTGGGCGGACCCGCACGACGGGATCCGCGTCGAGGTCACCGGGCGCACATCCGGCGGGGACTGGGAGGTCAAGGTCACCCGCGGCGGAGGCGGGGTCGGCTGATACGAGGCCGATGGGGCGGCCTGGGCGAGGGCCGGGAGTGGTGAAGGGCGGGAGCCCGTGCACGCCGAAGGCCCCCCGCTTTCGCGGGGGGCCTTCAAGCTGTCTGTGCGCCGTCAGGGACTCGAACCCCGGACCCGCTGATTAAGAGTCAGCTGCTCTAACCAACTGAGCTAACGGCGCCTGCTGACGTCGTAGACCTTAACATCACGTTCCGCGAGAGCGGAAATCGATTGTCCGAGCACGGGCCTCCGACCTGCGCCGCAGCCTCTTCAGGGCTTGGCGGGCGGTACGTCGCCCGGGACGCGGTCCCTCATGAGGTCATGGCCGAACTCGATCATCTTGCGCGCGTACTCCTCGGTCCAGCGGGCGCGGTCCGCGATCGTGGCGTCGGCCAGCTTGTCGAAGCGCTTGGGGTCCGCGAGCTGGGCCGCGGCCACCGCCTGGTACTCCATGGCGCGGTCGGCGGCGGCGCGGAAGGCCAGCACCAGCTCCGTCGAGCGGTCCAGCAGCTCACGCGGGTCGGTGAGCGATTCCAGCCCGAAGAAGTGCTCGTCGTCGGCCGTGGCCTCGGACGGTTCGAACAGCAGCGGTGCGGGACGGCGGTAGCTTGGCGCCCCGCCGTCGCCGCTCCCCCCGGCGGAGGAGCGCGAAGGGTCCGGAGCCGAGTGCGGCTCAGACATGTACATACCTCCAAGGTCGTGGGCCGCCCTCCATTGTGCGCCCGAGGGCACCACCCGCGCACGGGCCGTACGCCTTCCCCCGGGGCTCCCCCGGGGCTCCCCCGGGGCTCGCCCGGATTCGCCTGGATTCGCTGGGTCCGCTTCGCTGGGTTCGACCGGGGCCCCTCCGTCGGGCGGCTCACCTCCGGGCCGCTCACCTACGGGCCGGGAGGGCCCGGTCCAGGGGGACCGTGTGCCGGGCCAGGTGGGACAGGACCGCCTGATGGGCCTCCCAGCCGTCCGGGGCCCGGGACACGGCGCCGAGCTGGACGGGCTCCGTCGCCGGATGGTCGTCCAGCAGCTCGGCGACGCCCGCTCTGCACACCACCACGCACGCGTGCCGGTGCCGGGAGGCCAGCACGCACAGGCGGCCCGTCTCCAGGTGGAACTCCGTCGCGTCGGGCCGTCCCGACAGCGGGTGGAGGATCACCGTCACATCGAACTCCCGCCCCTGGAGCCGGTTCGCCGTATCGACGGTGACCCACGCGGCGCTTCCCGCGCCCCTGCCGTCGCCCCGGTCGCTCCCGCTGTCCCGGCCACCGCTGTCACCGCCGGAGGGTCCCGCCAGCCCGGCCAGCGCGGCGCGCACCGCAGCCGCCTGGTCGCGGTGCGCGGTGCCCACCGCGATCCGCGCGGCCGTCAGCGGCACCCCTGACTCCGCCGAGGCCCCGGTGGCGGCCCGCTCGCTGTGCGCCACCCCGCCGCGCTTGAGCATCCGGTGCACCAGCCGGGCGACGGCCGCGACCGCCTCCGGGTCGGTGCGGGGCGTGCGCGCGGCGGGCAGCTCCAGCAGGCCCCAGCCCTCCCGCGCCGCCTCGTCCAGCACCTCGTCCAGAGGCGAGCCGTCGGGCGGGACGGTGAAGGCGAGCCGCCGGTCGCCGGGCCCGGTGCCGCTGCGGAAGGGCGTGTACGGGTAGAACGCGTCGGACACCAGCGGCGCCGCCGAGGCGGGCAGCCGCCAGGAGACCGGCAGCCGGTGCTGGGGCAGGTCCGGATTGTGCCCGAGCAGCGTGCTGACGGCGCTGGCCGACGGGTCGTGCACCTGGCCCGCCCACTGATCGGCGCCCACCTGGCTGAAGGGGTCCAGCTGCCCCGGGTCGCCCACGAACAGCGCCCGCTCGAAGAGCCCGGCGACGGCCAGCAGCGCGTCCGAGCGCATTTGGTACGCCTCGTCCACGATGGCGTGCCGCCACGGCTCCTCGGGCTTGACCCACGCCCACTTCGCGGCCGTGGACACGACGACGTCCAGCCCGGCGAGGTCGGCCGCCTTCGCGGAGGTCCGCACGGCCGGATGGCGGTCGAGCACGGGGTCGTAGGGCCGGGGCTCGCTGCTGTGCAGCCGCCCGACCGGCAGCTCGGGGTCGGCCGTGGCCAGCCGGTCCACCAGGTCATCGACCTGCGCGTTCGTCTGGGCGATCACCATCAGCGGGTGCCCGGCGGCGGCCAGCTCGCGGGCCGCGCGCACCACGAGCGTGGACTTGCCCGCACCCGGCGGGGAGTCCACGACCACGCCCCGGTACCGGCCCTCCAAGGTGTCGGCCAAGATCGCCTCGGTGGCGCGGGCCGCGGCCCGCGCGGGCAGCTCCCCGGATCCGGGCCCGGATCCGGGGGCGGCCCCGGCTCCGGCGGTGGCTCCGGCTTCGGTGGCGGTGGTGGCGGCTCCGGACGCGGACGCGGAGGCGGACGCGGGCGAGGTCACAGCAGGTCCTCCTGGGTCAGCGGGTTGGGCTCCTCGGCGGCCGGCTCGCCCGGCGGCCCGCCGTGCGTCCACGGGGTCTCATCGGGCTCGGGCAGCCCGGGGCCCCCACGCGGCGCGTGCTCGAACAGCGTCCAGCACACCGCCTCACCCGGCTCCGGCACCGTGCCGGGCGCGGGCTCCCGGCCGCGCCCCATGCCGCTGAGCAGCCGCAGCGTGAGGACGCCGGGGGACGGCGACTCCACCAGCTCGGCCCGCTGCTGACCGCCCTGGGGCAGCGCCCGGTGCAGCTTGTCCGCGCCCGCCTCCGGCCCGGCCGCGCCCCCGCCCGCCAGCAGCGGCGCATCGCTCGTCCGTACGGTCACCAGCGGGCGGGGCGTGGGCCGTTTCCCTTCCGAGTACGCCATCTCCACGCCCGTCACCTCCGCCCGGAACGCCTCGCCCGCCAGCCGCCGTACGGCCATGACCAGCGGATCGTCCAGCGCCTCCTGCGCCTCCAGCTCGGCCTGCCGCTGCTCGCGCATGGCGAGCTTGCGCGCCGCGGTGACCGCGTCGTCCCTGCGCGGCTGCGGGGGCTCGCCCGAGCGCAGCCGGTCCCGGTGGTGGGTGTAGGACTGCCGGTCGCGGCGCCATCTGTCGGGCACATGCCCGGCCTCCGGCAGCGCGCGCAGCAGGTCGATGCCCTGCCACATCGCCTCCCAGGTGGGCCGCAGCTGGGCGGCGATCAGCGCACGCACCTCCTCCTCGGCGCCCGGGACGCCCTTGTCGTAGCGGGCGATGGCCGGGGCCAGCAGCCGGTTGTCGAACGCCGGATCGGTCGCGGGCCCGGCCGGGGGCACCAGCAGCTGACCCCGCTCGTCCCGGCCCAGCTCGGCGCGGCGCGCCGCGTCCGCGCCGCCGGCCTCGTCCGGCGGCGCGATCCAGGCCAGCAGCGCACCCAGGTGCTGGTCCTCCAGATGACTCTGGCCCGTCGCCCAGTGCCGGGTCAGCAGTCCGGTCATCGGCAGCAGCAGCGACGAGCCGGGCACCCGGGCCCGCTCCGCGTAGTGCGTCAGCCAGCGCCCGAGCAGCGGCACCCGCGCGGGCGCCGGATAGGGGGCGTGCGGGTCCTCCTCGGCGGTGCGCCGGAACCGCATCGAGCGCCCGAGCAGCCGTACGAAGGAGATGCCGGGCGCGGACGGTACGAGGATCTGCGGCGCGTCCGCGCACAGCTCCGCCTCCACGGTGACCCGCTTGCCCGTCTCCGGATCGGTCTCCTTGCGCTCGACCAGCTCCACCTCGTCCTGGCACGACTCCAGGTGCGGCAGCAGCGCCTCCGCGAGCCGCGCGAGGAACGCGAACCGCAGATCGCGGTCGCGGGGCTGGGGGATGGTCAGCAGCTCCGGCGCCTCCCGCTCCGTGCCGAGCAGCGCTCCCAGCGGCGCCCCGGTCTCACCGGCGGTCGTCAGCGGCACCAGGACGAGAGGCCGCCCGGCCAGCCGCCGGTGCCGCACCGTCGCCACCGGCTGGGCCCGGCCCGAGGCCATCGCCTCCATCCGGGCCAGCGCGCTGATCAACGACATGAGCGCACCCCGCCTCCCGCGCCGGGACCCGGACCCGTGACTGCCACGTCGTCCGATTCCTGTGCCGCCGCGGCCTCGGGAGCTGCTCCCGTTTCCCCGAGGGCTTCCGCCTCGCGAAGGGCCTCTGCCTCGCGAAGGGCTTCCGCCTCGCGAAGGGCTTCCGCCTCGCGAAGGGCTTCCGCCTCGCGAAGGGCTTCCGCGCGCAGGGCCGCCGCTCTGCGGAGGGCCGTGGCGGCGGGGTCGAGTGCGGCTTCCGCTTCCACTTCCGCTTCGGGGGCGGGGGAGGCTGCGGG
Organism: Streptomyces axinellae; assembly: GCF_039532135.1. Taxonomy (NCBI): domain Bacteria; kingdom Bacillati; phylum Actinomycetota; class Actinomycetes; order Kitasatosporales; family Streptomycetaceae; genus Streptomyces; species Streptomyces axinellae. The sequence continues at coordinate 156,702 of NZ_BAAARJ010000009.1, read as the reverse complement.
GGGCGCGGCGGCGGTCAGGACCTGGGTGACCGTGGTCAGGCCGCCGAGCTCGCCGCGGACCGAGCGGCCCAGGGCCGCGACCGCGCCGCGGCTTCTGGCGCGCTCACGGCAGTGGAAGGCCAGCTCACAGGTGGACAGGCACTCCGGCGCGTAGTCGGCGGGCACCGACTCGACGGCCGCCGTCAGGGACGGCTGATCCTGGGTGGGGGCGAAGTGGACGCCCTCGGGCAGTTCGGCGGCGATCTCCTCCACATGGGTCAGCCGGGCGAGCTGGCGGCGGGTGGTGGCGATCTGTTTGCGCAGGTCGAGCAGGCCGGCGGCCGGGTTGTTGCTGAAGTCCTCGGGGCACACGAGCAGGGCCCGCTCGCGCACTGTCGGGCGCTCCCGCACGGCCGGACGCTGCTCCGCGGCCGGATGCTCTTCCTCGCCCGCGACGTCGCCGAACTCCTGGGGCGCGCCGTCGCCGAACTCCTGGAGCGCCAGCGCGTACACCGCGGCCTGGCGGGCGGCGGCGCCCACCTTGGCCGGGTCGGCAGAACCGTCCAGGATCGGGAAGGACTTGATCTCGATGATGCTCACGTGCCCGTCCGGATGGACGGCCAGCGCGTCCGGCTCCAGATACGCGGTGGTGCCCGCCACCTCCAGCGTGAGCATGGGGTGGTCCAGCAGCGTCCAGCCGCCGACGGCCGCCGCCTCGGCCAGCGCGAGCCGGGTGCGGGCCGCGCGCCCGGCGGGGCCGTCGGCGGCCAGGTCCGGCGCGGCGGCCTCGCCGGGGTCGGGGCGGGCCTCCCCCGTGTGCTCGCACAGCAGCGCGAGCAGCGCCTCGCCGCCGTCGGCCTTCACCCGTGCCTCGAAGGCGTTGCCCCGGATGAAGGCGAACTGCGACTGGCCGAAGGGCGCGGGGGAGCCCAGCGCCTGGGCCACGGCGCCCTTGTCCACCCCCGCGCCGTCCAGCAGCGCGCGGCGGCGGCAGCCGGGGTTGGCCGCGAGGGCCGCCAGTGCGCGGGCGTCCATGGGGCGCTGCGGCACATCCGGCCCGCCGCGCAGCTCGGCGAGCCGCCGGGGCGGAACGGGCGTCGCCGCTTGCCGGGGGAGGTCCGGCTGCCGTGGTTCCGGCGGCGCGGCGTCCGCCGGATGCGGTGCGGGATGCGGGGTGGGAGTCATCGGCTGTGGCCTCGGGGGAGGGGTGTGGTACCCGCGGAAGTCTGGCATCCCCCGCTGACAACCCGCTCGCTGACAACCCGCTGACGACGGCCCTCCCCGGCTGCCCCGGTCCCCCGGCAGGCTGCTTCCGGGGGCCCTGCGCGAAGATGGAGGGGAGCGGTTTCCCGAGGAGCCGCGATGTTCGGATTCGAGAGGTTCCCATGTCAGCGCGCATCTTGCTGGTCCGCCACGGTCAGACCGAGTGGTCGGTGTCCGGCCAGCACACAGGCCGAACGGACATCCCGCTGCTCGACGAGGGGCGCAGGATGGCGAAGCTGCTGGGCGAGCGGCTGCACCGCGCTCCCTGGAACGGCCTGCCGGGCACCGAGGTGCTCACCAGCCCGCTTTCCCGGGCGCGCGAGACCTGCGAGCTGGCCGGCTTCGGCGGCGCCCGCGACTGGGACGCGCTGATGGAGTGGGACTACGGCGAGTACGAGGGACTGGCCCCCGACGCCATCCGCGAGCGGGCGGGCCAGGACTGGTTCATCTGGCGGGACGGCGTACCCGGCGGCGAAAAGCTCGCACAGGTCGCCGGGCGCGCCGACGAGGTCATCGACCACGCCCGTGCGGCCGACCGGGATGTGCTCGTCTTCGCGCACGGCCACATCCTGCGGGTCCTGGGCGCCCGCTGGCTGGGCCACGAACCGTCCTTCGCCGCCCGCCTGCGCCTGGACCCGGCGTCCTTGTCGATCCTGGGCTGGGCCTACGGCCGGCCCGCCATCGACCGCTGGAACGACACCGGACACCTGGACTGACACCCCACCGCCACCCAGGACGGACGGGCCGCCACCCGTCACTTCGGGCCGGCGGCGGCGTCCCCGCGTCACCACCTGAACCGGTGACGGTCGCGACCCGGCCCCGTACCGGCGACGGCAGCGCCTTCCCGTCCGTCCCGGAACGGGTGACGACGAGCGCTCCGCCCCGCTAGGCCGTGGCCGCTTGACGGGCGAGGAACCCGGCCACGGCGGGCTCCCTGCGGAAGGAGCGCAGCCGCCCGGCGGCCGTCTCCAGCATGGAGCTGATCCGGGTGGACTGGACGGGCCCGAGGAAGTCCAGCGCGCGCGAGCCCGCCGCCGCGGCCTCCTCCGCCTGCCCCTGCGCCGCCAGATCCCCCGCCAGCTCCGCGGTGAACAGCGCCCGGTTCCGGGTGAAGTGGGGGTCCTGGAGGGCGACGGCGCGCTGGGCGTGCTCGGCGGCGCGCTCCCACAGCCCCAGGGCCGACCAGCACTGGGCCTCCAGGCCCTCCAGTTCGGCCTCCCCGAAGAAGCTCATCCACTCCGGATCGGCGTCGCCGGGGCCCTGCGCGAACAGCCGGTGGGCGCGGGCCAGGGCCTGCTGGCAGCCCCGCCGGTCACCGAGCCCCGCCCAGCCGCCCGCCTCGCGCAGCGCGAGCAGCGACATCAGATGGTGCGAGCCCAGCTGTCCGGCGGCCTGCTGTCCCGCCTGCGCCGCGCGGACGGCCTCACGGGGGCGCCCGGCGTCGCGGGCGAGGAAGGCCGTGTTGCAGAAGGCATGCGCCTCCAGCGCCGCGTCCCCCGCCACGCGCGAGGTGGCCAGCGCCTCGGCGTAGTGCGAGCGCGCGTCGTGGTAGCGGCCGGAGTCATGGGCCAGCCAGCCCACGGAGATGGCGAGTTCGCCGGCGCCCGCGTGCAATCGGTCGCTGACCGACTGGCGTCGGGTGCCCGCGTCCAGCAGTTCGTAGGCGGCGCGCAGCGATTCACCGGCGCGCCGGTAGAGCCCGGCACCGCCGTGCCGGTCATCGAGCACCCGGATCTGGCGTACGGCGCTCTCGACCGCGCGGGCCTCGGGGTCTTCGGCGTGCGGCGAGACGGGACGGACGCGCCGGCGCGTGGCGGCGGAGGCGTGGGGGGCGGCACCGCCGACGGACGATGCGGCAAGGGCGGCGGGTCCGCCGGTCATGAACGCGCGACGTAGCACGTCGCTCTCCTCGTGGTTCTCGGGACAGTTCGCGAAGTCGTAGGGGGCGAAGTCGTAGGCATCGAAGTCGTGAGCATCGAGTTCGTGAGCATCGAGGTCAGGGGACTCGTGGTCAGGGGGGCCGTCGTAAGGAGCGGTGTGCAGGGCGAGTTCGGCTAACCGGCCCAACTCGTCGAACGCATCGGGCGCATGGGGGGCACCGGAGGCGTCGAAGGCGTCGGGCGCGTCGAACTCGCCGAAGCCGTCGAGGCTGTCGAAGCCGTCCAAGTCGTCGAGCGTCTCGATCTCATCGATGGCCGGGGCGTCGGACGGGTCGGGTCGAGTGAGCGGAGTGAGGGGAGTGAGGGGGGTGGGGGAGACAGGGGCGGGAGGGGGTGCGGGAGGCGCGGAGGCGGAGAGGGGCCGGACGTCGGGAGGCGCGGATGGTTCCTGCTGGGAACGGGAAATCGTGGATTCCCCGCAGCGCACTGTCGGTTGCCGGGGCGCTTCCCCTGGATCGCGCGCCCCGCGAACGCGCGCCGCGCGACCACGGACGGACTCCCGGGGTGCGAAGCCCATGTCAGTGAGTGAGTAACCCGGAAACATGTGCAGAAACACGCGCTCGTAGGCGTAGTTGGGACATCTGATTTCGCCGGCCTCGACACGGCCGATGTAGCGCGCGTCGCAGGAGACCTGTTCGCCGATCTCGCGCGCCGAGCGGCGCACGGCGGCGGCGAATTCGCCGGGTGAGAGAAGCCCTCTGAGCGCTCGGAAAGCGGTGTTCGGGCTGAGCTGCGGTCGTGGTGACGTTGGAGGTGACGACGCCATGGCCGAAACGTACAGCCTGTGATGAGCCCGACACCCTGAGTTTGGCTACAAACGGGATATCTCACCCCGCTTCTGCCATGAAACGCCATCCATCGCGCTGGTATGCCGCCGTAGCCCTTGACAGGTACAGGCGTTGGTCCTTGCACAGCGACCGCGGAGGAGCGTCCCCATGTTGGACACCGATGGAGGCATCGGCCCCCAGGCTGGGCCCTGTGACCTCGTGACCGTGCCGGCCCGGCACGGCCTGGAGGCAGTCGACATCCTCAGACTGCGCGACGGTGTCGGCCCCGTGCTGCACGACCACACGGGCGACACCCTCGGCTTCCTCGTCCCGCCCGGCACGGCCGACGGCTGGGACCTGCCGGGCAGCGCGTGCACCCAGACCTACCCGCACGCCTCCCGCGCCGTCCCGTCCGCACCGCCCGTCGCGGGCGCGGGATGGCTGGTCCCGCCGGAGGGCGCCATCGCCCAGGCCACCGAGCCCGCCGAACTGCGCGCCGCGCTCGGCGAGGCGGCCAGGACCATCGAGGCCGCGGGCCGCCGCGTCTAGCGATGGCCCCCCTCCAGGAGCGCCCCCCTCCAGGAGCGCCCCCCTCCAGGAGCGGCCCCCCTCCAGGAGCGCCCCCCCTCCAGGAGCGGCCCCCGTCCAGCGGTGGTGCCCGTCTAGCGGTGGTCCGCGTCTAGCGGAGACCCCCGTCCGGCAATGGGCCCCGCCCCGTCGCGGCCCCGGAAGACGGGCCCCTCGCGCGCGGGAACACGGGTGCCGGCGGATACTGGCCCCGTGGCACGGAACGGAAAGCGGCGGGGCGGGCGGCGGGACAGGGAGCCGGTGACCGCCGAGGTCGCCGGGGGCACCGCGCGGCTGGTCCCCGACCCGGACCGGCCGCGCGCCTGGACGCTGCTGCTCGACGGGGCGCCCCAGTCCCACGTCGATCTCGACGACCCCGCGCACCTCGGCTTCGAATACCAGCGCAGATTCGGCCATATCGCCGACCTCCTCGCCCCGCCGGGGCAGCCCGTACGGGTGCTGCACCTGGGCGGCGGTGCCCTCACCCTGGCCCGCTACATCGCCGCCACCCGCCCGCGCTCCACCCAGCAGGTCGTGGAGGCCGACGAGGCGCTGACCCAACTCGTCCGCGGCGAACTGCCGTTGGAGCGGAGCTGGCGGATACGGGTCAGAAGCGGTGACGCCCGCGAGGCGCTGGGGAAGCTGCCCGAGGGGTGGGCCGATCTCGTCGTCGCGGATGTCTTCAGCGGTGCCCGCACCCCCGCGCACCTGACCAGCGCCGAATTCCTCGCGGAGGTGCGGCGCGTGCTGCGGCCCGGCGGGTGGTACGCGGCCAACGTCGCTGACGGCCCGCCACTGCGCCACCTGCGGGGCCAGGTCGCCACCGTGGCGTCGGCCTTCGGCGCGTGCTGTGTGCTCGCGGACCCCGCCGTGCTGCGCGGGCGGCGGTTCGGCAACAGCGTGCTGCTCGCGGCCGACGGCCAGTTGCCGGTGGAGGAGCTGACCCGGCGCACCGCGGGGGACTCCCACCCGGGGCGGGTGGAGGCGGGCCGCTCCCTGGAGGCGTTCACGGGCGGCGCCCGGCCGGTGACCGACGCCTCCGCCGAGGCGTCCCCGCACCCGCCGGAAGGCACGTTCGGATAGCACGCGTTCACGTGGCGCGTGTTCACGCGGGGTGCGTTCGGACAGGGCGTGCCCGGGGCGAGCCGTGGGAGAAGGGCACGGGAAGGAAGGAGGCCGGGGCCAGGGGGAAGGGGGAGGGGAAAGGGGAGAGGGGGAAGGAAGAAGGGGGCGGCGGGGCTCAGCCGTTGAAGGATTCGACGCGGGGGTTCCCGTCCTCCCAGCGGCAGAAGACCGACCAGGTCGTGCTCCCGTTGGTGAAGGTCACCCGGATCCAGTGGGACTGGTTCCAGATCCGCATGTCCCAGCCGGGTTCGGGCGTCGCGGACACCAGCGTCGCCGAGTCCCGGCCCAGGTCGAAGACCGCCCGGCCGCCGGGCACCGTCGTGCCCTTCACCGAGCCCGTCGAGGGAGCGGCGCCCGGGGACGCCGGGGGTGTGGGGGTCCTGGAGGAGCGGGGCCGGTCCGTTTCCTTGTCCGGCTTCCTGGTGGGGGTGTCGGAGGGGCCGGGCGAGGGGGAGCGCGGCCGGGGGCGGTGGGTGGAGGAGGACCGCGGGTCGGCGTGCGGGTCGGGCGTGCCGGACACGGGCAGGGCGCGCGGTGGATCGTAGGAGGTGCCGGACAGCACCGTGTGGACGCCGCACCAGGAGAGCGTGACGGCCGCACCCGTGGCCAGCGTCCACGCTCCCGCGTGCACCCAGGGCGGGCGCAGGAGTCGTCGGAGGGGGTGCATCCCCGCAGCCTAGATTGCGCGGGCATGCCGTACGGTGCCGCCCATGGCAAGTGTGCTCGTGGTCGAGGACGACCAGTTCGTGCGCTCGGCGCTCATCCGGCACCTCAGCGATGCCGCCCACACGGTCCGCAGTGTGGGTACGGCTCTTGAAGCGCTGCGCGAGGTCGCGCAGGTGGGTTTCGATGTCGTCATTCTCGATCTCGGGCTGCCGGATCTGGACGGCGCAGAGGCGCTGAAGATGCTGCGCGGGATCACGGATGTCCCCGTGATCATCGCCACCGCGCGGGACGACGAGACGGAGATCGTCCGGCTGCTCAACGCGGGCGCCGACGACTACTTGGTCAAGCCGTTCTCCGTGGCGCACCTCTCGGCCCGGATGGCGGCCGTGCTGCGCCGGACGCGGGGCGCGGAGCCCGGCACGGGCGGGGGCGAGCGGGTGCTGCGGGTGGGCGGGCTCGCCATCGACCCGCTGCGCCGCCAGGCCGAACTGGACGGGGTGTTACTGGACCTGACGCGCCGGGAGTTCGACCTGCTGGCCTTTCTCGCGCGCCGCCCCGGGGTCGTCGTCCCGCGCCGGGAGTTGCTGGCCGAGGTGTGGCAGCAGTCGTACGGGGATGACCAGACCATCGACGTTCATTTGTCATGGCTGCGGCGAAAATTGGGTGAAACGGCCGCCAGTCCGCGCTATCTGCACACCCTGCGCGGCGTCGGCGTCAAGCTGGAGCCACCGGAGCGGGACGGGGACCTATGAGGAGCGGGATCCGGGCGGGAGGTGCCTGGTGAGAGGGCGGCCCCCGGCGGGCGGGGCGCCCTCGGCCGGCCGTGCGTCTCCACTGGGCGGGGCGTCTCCGGCGAGAGGCGGGTGCCGGACGGCAGGCGGGCGGCGATGAGATGGGCGCTGGTGAAGGTCTGTCTCGCCGTGACGGTGATGGTGGTCGTGGCCTTCGCCATTCCGCTCGCCCTGGTCGTCAAGGAGACCGCGCGCGACCGCGCGTTCGCCAACGCCGAGCGGCAGGCTTCCTCCATCGGCCCGGCCCTCGCGATCACCACCGACCGGCGGGAACTCCAGCGCGCCGTCGCCATCACCCAGGCCGGAGCGCACGGCAGGATCGCCGTCCACGTGCCCGCCATCAGCGGTGAGGGCCGGCGCGGCAAGGGCCGTGACGATGTGCGGGTGGGCCGCTCCCGCGCGCCGGCCGAGCGGCTGGCCACCGCCCAGCGGCGCGGCCGGGCCTCGACCGTGCACGTGCCCGGCGGCTTCGCGCTGCTGCGGCCGACGGCCGTGGCGGGCGGCGAGGTCGCCGTCGTGGAGATCTTCGTGCCCGATGAGGAGGTCACCAACGGCGTCGCCACCTCCTGGGGGGTGCTCGCCGCCGTCGGTGTCGCGCTGATCGTCGGCTCCGTCGCGGTCGCCGACCGGCTCGGCACCCGGATGGTGCGCCCGGCCGAGCGGCTCTCCGCAGCCGCGCACGCGCTCGGCGAGGGCAAGCTGGGCGTACGGGTGCCCGAGGAGGGGCCGACCGAACTGCGCTCGGCCGCCACCGCGTTCAACTCCATGGCCGACCACGTCGTCCAACTGCTGGCCAACGAGCGGGAACTGGCGGCCGACCTCTCCCACCGGCTGCGCACTCCGCTGACCGTCCTGCGGCTCAACACCGCCTCGCTCGGAGACGACGACGCCGCGGACCAGACCCGCAAGGCCGTCGCGCAGCTGGAGGGCGAGGTGGACACGATCATCCGCACCGCGCGCGAGCAGCGGGCCCAGTCGCCGGGCGCCGAGGTCACCACCGTCTCGGACGCGGCCGAGGTGATACGGGAGCGGATGCGGTTCTGGTCCGCGCTCGCGGAGGACGAGGGGCGCGAGGCGCGGGTAGCGGGCGTCGAGCGGCCCGTACGGGTGCCGGTCGCGCGGGCCGAACTGGCCGCCGCCGTGGACGCGATGCTCGGCAACGTCTTCCGGCACACCCCCGAGGGCACCGCCTTCTCCGTCGATCTGCACAGTGGCGGCCCCGCCAGCAAGGCCGTCATCGTGCTGGTCTCGGACGCCGGACCCGGCATCGGCGACCCGGACACCGCGCTGCGCCGGGGACACGGCGACGGCGGCCCCGGCTCCACCGGGCTCGGCCTGGACATCGTGCGCCGCGTCGCGGAATCGACGGGCGGCGACGTACGCCTGGGGCGCTCGGTACTCGGCGGCACAGAGGTACGGGTGTGGCTGGCCTTGCAGGACGCGCCCCGTGGGCGCGCCGGGGGCCATGGGGCGGGCCAGGTGAAACACCGGGTGCGGCGGCGCGGCAAGCGCGGCTGACGGCGGGCGGCAGGCAGCGGGCGCGGCTGACCGGCTCCGGGCGCGGCTGACCGCGCTCGGCCGCGGGCGGCGGGCCGCGAGTGGGGGCCCGGGGGCCGGTCGGTCGGTCGCTGGGCGGAAGCCGGTCGGCCGCGGGTCGAAGACGAGTCGGAGGCGGGCCGCGGGCCCGCCTCGGCGCCGGCGGAAGGCCGCTGTCTCAGGGGGCCCTTTCCGCGCCCTTAAGAGACCCATAAGGACGCCAACCGCTGCCAAGAATAAGGGGTTTGCCCTTTTCCGGAGCAGTAGCGTGCTGCTCGATCCCGTCCCCCCACAGATCGAGGCACCACAGCTATGACGAACACAGCGGGCCACCGTCGCCGCACGAGCCGCGGCGCGAAGCTGACCATGGGCGCAGCGGCAACAGTCCTCGTAGCAGGTGGCGGCTTCCTGCTCGCGGGCAACGCCACCGCGGGCGAGGAGGGCGCCGAGGCCCCCGAGGCGCAGGGCACCCCCTTCGCCCCGTACGTGGACACCTCGCTGCAGCCCTCCTACGACCTGCTCCAAAGCTCCGAGAAGAGCGGGGTCAAGGAGTACAACCTCGCCTTCGTGACCAGCGGCGGCGGCTGCGCCCCCAAGTGGGGCGGCAGCCAGGAACTGGCGGACAACCCCGTGGCCAAGCAGATCCCCGACCTGCGCGCCAAGGGCGGTGACGTCCGGGTCTCCTTCGGCGGCGCCAACGGCTCGGAGCTGGGCCTGGTCTGCGACTCGGCCGACGAGCTTGCCAAGGCGTACGGCAAGGTCATCGACACCTTCGACCTCAAGAAGATCGACCTGGACATCGAGGGCGCCGCGCTCCCCGACACCAAGGCGAACGAGATACGGGCCCAGGCCATCGCTTCCCTCCAGAAGAGCCACAAGGGCCTGGACGTCTCCTACACCCTGCCGGTCATGCCCGAGGGCCTCACCCCGCCCGGCGTCGCGCTGCTGGAGAACGCCAAGAAGAACGGCGTCGACATCTCCGCCGTCAACATCATGGCCATGGACTACGGCCCCTCCTTCGACGGCGACATGGGCGAGTACGCCACCCAGGCCGCCACCGCCACCCACAAGCAGGTCCAAGGCGCCCTCGGCCTGGACGAGGCCAAGGCGTGGAAGGCGCTGGCGGTCACCCCGATGATCGGCGTCAACGACGTCGCGGTCGAGGTCTTCAAGCCGGACGACGCCAAGCAGGTCAAGGAGTTCGCCGACAAGAACGGCATGGGCTGGGTCTCCATGTGGTCCGGCACCCGTGACAAGGCGTGCCCCGGCGGCGCCAAGGACCAGGCCGACCCGACCTGCTCCAGCATCGAGCAGGGCGAGTTCGAGTTTTCCAAGGCGTTCGTGAGCTGACCGGCCCGCCCGCCCCCGGCCGGGTCCCTCCCCCGTGAGGAATCCGGCCGGGCCCCCACTCCCGCCACGACTCCGGACGAGATTCCCGATTCCTCCAGTTCTGAGGACCTGACGGCCCGGCAGCAGCCACCGGACCGTCCTCCCGGCCGGTGAGCACCCACCGGCCCGGTAGGCGGGGCGCGACGGCCTTCCACCCCCCACACCCGTCGCGCCCCGTTCTCCGCCGCCTTCCGGCGCGCGGGGCCCGGAGCGCGGGCGGGCCCCGCGGCCGGTCAGCCCGCCTCCGGGCCCGCGCCCGCGTCCGGGTACGGGTCCACGTCCGGCAGCCTGCCCGCCGCCGCCACCCGCGCGTACCACAGCGCGCTCGCCTTGGGCGTGCGCCGCTGGGTGGCGAAGTCCACGTGCACGGCCCCGAAGCGCCGGCTGTAGCCGTACGCCCACTCGAAGTTGTCCAGCAGCGACCACAGGAAATAGCCCCGCACATCCGCGCCCCGGGACATCGCCTCGCGCATCGCCGTGAAGTGCTGCCGCAGGTAGGCGATCCGGCGCGTGTCGTGCACCAGGCCGTCAGCGCCTGGCACGTCCTCGTAGGCCGCGCCGTTCTCGGTGACGTACAGCGCCAGGTCCGGCGCCTCGCGGTGGTGGCGCAGCAGCAGTTCCGTCAGGCCCTCCGGATCGACGCTCCAGCCCATGGCGGTGCGCTCGCCCCCCGACTGGTGGAAGGAGATGTGCTCGGAGCCCGGCCAGGGCGAGTGCGCGCTCGCGCCGTGCCCGTCGTCCCGTACCGGCGTGCCGTCCGGGGCCGCCGCGTCCGGGTCGGGGCCGGAGACCAGCGTCGGGGTGTAGTAGTTGAGCCCGAGCGCGTCCAGGGGCTGGTGGATGGCGGCCAGGTCGCCGTCGCGCACACAGCTCCAGTCGGTCAGGTGCGCGGTGTCGGCGAACAGGTCCTCGTCGTAGACGCCGTGCAGCATGGGCCCGGAGAAGACGCGGTTGGCCAGCGCGTCGATCCTGCGGGCCGCCTCCAGGTCGGCGGCGGAGCCCGAACGGGGCCGTACAGCGGCCGTGTTGAGGCTCACCATCAGCTGGGCCCCCGGCGCCGCGGCGCGCACCGCCTGGGCCGCCAGGCCGTGCCCGAGGTTGAGGTGGTGTGCTGCGTGCAGCGCCGCCACCGGATCCGTGCGCCCCGGCGCGTGCACCCCCGAGCCGTAGCCGAGAAACGCGCTGCACCAGGGCTCGTTGAGGGTCGTCCACTGCTGTACGCGATCGCCCAGCGCCTCGGCCACCAGGTGCGCGTACTCCGCGAACCGGTAGGCCGTCTCGCGCGCGGGCCAGCCGCCCTGACCACTCTGCCCGCTCTGATTGCCCTGCTCCAGCGCCTGGGGCAGGTCCCAGTGGTAGAGGGTGAGGAACGGGGTGATGCCGCGGGCCAGCAACTCGTCGGCCAGCGCCCGGTAGAAGTCCAGTCCGCGCTGGTCGGCCTTGCCGCGCCCGGCGGGCTGGACGCGCGGCCAGGAGACGGAGAAGCGGTAGGCGGTGAGGCCGAGTTCCGCCATGAGGGCCACGTCCTCGCGGAACCGGTGGTAGTGGTCGCACGCCCGGTCGCCGGTATCGCCGCCGTGCACCTTGCCCGGCGTGCGGGAGAAGGTGTCCCAGATCGAGGGCGCCCGGCCGTCCTCGTCCGCGGCGCCCTCCACCTGGTACGCGGCGGTCGCCGAGCCCCACAGGAAGCCCTGGGGGAAGCGCACCTCGCCCGCCGGGGCCGCGACCCGCTCGGCGGCCCGTCCGGAGGGCGTGGCCTGGTCCTGAACTGTCATGGAACCGCTCCCAGTTGTGTGCAGGAGGAAGGGAAAGAGAAGGCAGAAGAGAGGGGGGATGGCAGAAGAGAGTGACGCGGTCAGCCCTTGACCGCTCCTTGCATGATGCCCCCCACGATCTGCTTGCCGAAGACTGCGAACGCCACCAGCAGCGGCAGCGTCCCCAGCAGCGCACCCGCCATGATCACCGACTGGTCCGGCACATAGCCCCGCCCGAGCCCGGTGAGCGCCACCTGCACCGTCGGGTTGTCCTGGGTGAGGGCGATGATCGGCCAGAAGAACTCGTTCCAGGCCATCACGAACGTCAGCATCCCCAGCACTGCCATCGCGGGCCGCGCCGCCGGGAAGACCACGTGCCACACCACCCGCAGGCTGTGTGCCCCGTCCATCCTCGCCGCCTCGATCAGCTCGGTGGGCAGGGCGCTGATCAGGTACTGCCGCATGAAGAACACCCCGAAGGCGCTCACCAGCATCGGCAGGATCACCGCCTGGAGCTGGTTGGCCCACTCCAGCTTCGCCATCGCCATGAACAGCGGGACGACGCTGAGCTGCGGCGGCACCATCATCGTGCCGATCACCAGCACCAGCAGCAGATTCCGCCCCCGGAAGCGCAGCTTGGCGAAGGCGAAACCGGCCAGCGTGGCGAAGGCCACCGTGCCGATCGAGATGGTGCCGGCCACGAACACCGTGTTGAACAGGGCCTTGCCCATGTTCGCGTCGCTCCAGGCGATCCGCAGGTTGTGCCCCAGGTTGCCGCCGAACCAGAACGGCGGAGGCGTGCTGGCCAGCCGCTGGTTGTCCCGCGAGGCCGCGATCGCCGTCCACAGCAGGGGCAGCAGCGAGCCGAGCGTGAAGACGAGGAGCACGGCGTGGCTGAACCACCCACCGCGTAGATGTCTGCGCACTGTCGTCACCGTCCCTCAGTGGCTCTTGCTCAGTCGTCGGGTGATCAGCCAGTAGAAGAGGCCGATCACGATCAGAATCAGGAACATCGCCCAGGCCACCGCGGCCGCCCGCCCCAGATGGAAGGCGAACCAGCCCTGCTCGTACAGGTACAGCCCCAGGGTCTGGAACTGGTGCGAGCCGCCGCCGGTCTGCGAGCCGCCGAACAGCAGCGGCTCACCGAACAGTTGCGTGGCGCCGATCGTGGAGACGACGACGGTGAACAGGATCGTCGGCCGCAGCGAGGGCACCGTCACATGCCGGAACTGCTGCCAGCGCGAGGCACCGTCCAGCTCGGCCGACTCGTACAGGTCATCGGGCACGGCCTGCATGGCGGCCAGGTAGATCAGCGCGTTGTAGCCGGTCCACCGCCAGATGACGATGCTGGAGACGGCGAACTGCGAACTCCAGGTGCCGTTCTCCCAGTCCACCGGGTCCAGCCCCACCAGCTGGAGCGCCCAGTTGGCCATGCCGTAGTCGCGCCCGTAGAGCATCGCGAAGACCAGCGTGGCCGCGGCGACCGAGGTGGCGTACGGGGTCAGCAGCGCTACCCGGAAGAAGGCGCTCCCGCGCAGCCGGTAGTGCAGCAGATGCGCCAGCCCCAGCGCCATCAGCAGCTGCGGGACGGTGGAGAGGACGCCGATGGTGAAGGTGTTGCGCAGCGCGTTCCAGAAGAACTCGTCCTCCAGCAGCCGGGTGTAGTTCTGCAGCCCGGTCCACTCCATCTCGGTCGGCCGGTGCAGCGAGACCCGGTGCAGCGAGGCCCAGCCGGTGTACAGCAGCGGGAAGAGGCCGAAGGCGGCGAAGAAGGCGAAGAACGGCGCCACGAACGCGTAGGGGCTCCAGCGCGCGTCCCACCGGTGCAGCCGCCCCGCGCGCGGGGCGCCGCCGCTGCGGGATCCCGCGCTCTTCCGCACGCCTGGCCCGCCGGGCCGCTCAGTCCTCAGCAGCGTCATCGATCTTCTTCGTCGCCGCGCTCCAGCCCTCGTCGGGCGACTTGCCCTGCTGCTCGACCTGGAGGATGCCGATGTCGCCGATGTACTGCTGGATGATCTGGTCCTTCGGACCGAGCACCACATTGGGGATGCCCCGGGCCGCCGCCGAGTAGATCTTGCCGATCGGCGCGTCACCGAAGTAGGGGTGCTCGGCGTCCTTGACGGCCGCCATGTCAAGGGCCTTGGCCGAGCTGGGGAAGCTGGCCTGCTTCTCGAACAGCTTGGCCTGCTGCTCGGGCGCGGTCAGCCAGGCGGCCAGCTTGACCGCCTCGTCCTTGTTCCTGGCGTTCTCCGGGACGGTCAGGAAGGAGCCGCCCCAGTTGGCCGGGCGGGGCGCGGGCGCCACATCCCACTTGTCCGCGCCCTTGTCGCCCGCCTTCTCCTTGATGTAGCCGAGCATCCAGGGCGGGCACACGACGGTGGCGAACGCGCCATTGGCGTACGCCTGGTCCCACTGGGTGTCGAACTGCTTGAGCTTGGCGGTCATCTTGCCCTTGACGGCCTTCATCGCCAGGTCCCAGGACGTGCGTACGGCGGTGCTCTCCTTGTAGTCGAGCTTGCCGTCGGACGTGTAGTTCTTGTGCGCGTACCCGGAGGCGGAGGCGTTGTAGAGCCCGGCGGCGCCGTCCATGAAGCTCACGCCCTTGGGCGCCTTCTCCGTGAAGCGCTCACCGGCATCGACGTACTTGCCCCAGTCGCCCGCCCACAGCTTGCCCACCTCGTCCCGGTCGGTGGGCAGCCCCGCCTTTTTGAACAGGTCCTTGCGGTAGCACACGCTCATCGGCCCGATGTCCGTGCCCAGGCCGATGACCTTGCCGTCCTTGGCGCGTGCCTGGTTCCACTTCCAGTCGAGGAAGTCGCTCTTGCGCACCCCGGGCGCGTGCGCGAGGTCGGTGAACTTGTCGGCCTGGACGGTCGCCAGCTCGTTGATGTTGCCGACCTCGGCCGCCTGGATGTCGGAGAGCCCGCTGCCCGCCGAGAGGTGGTTGAGGAGCGCGGGGTAGTAGTCCTCGTTGCGCTCGGTGGCGTTCTCCTTGATGTGGATTCCGGGGTGGCTCTTCTCGTACTCCTTGTAGAGTCCCGCTTGCTTGTATCCGAAGACGCCGAAGACGCCGACGGTCACGGTCGTCTTTCCCTTGCCGTCGTCTCCTGTCGAGGAACCGCTGCCGCCGTCCTCCGCGCAGGCCCCCAGGAGGGAGCCGGCAAGCACGGCCGAAACCCCGGCTGCCGTCAGGCGCTTCACGGGGCGTGAGCGCAAGAATGTCCGTCTGCTGTCGCGCATGTTCGCGTCCTCCCGAACGTACGGGTTGTGTAGGCGAAGAGTGCGGGGGGATATTGTGGGAGCGCTCCCAAAGTGATGAGTTGAAGACTTGCCGAGCCCCGGACGGGTGTCAAGACACGCGGCGCCAACTCACGTGGAACTGGTTGTAGTTGAATGATCCCCGGCCGCCCCGGCCCGGGGCGCCGACGGTCCGGAAGAGCGGGGAGGCACGATGGCAGCAGTGCGCGACGGGCAGGCCGGAGGCGGGCCGCCCACGCTGAGCGGCGGAACCGGGCCCCTGGGCGGAGCGCCGCCGCACCGCCCCACCCTGGAACAGGTCGCCCGCCGCGCCGGCGTCGGCCGCGGCACCGTCTCCCGCGTCATCAACGGCTCGCCCCGGGTCAGCGAGCGCACCCGCGCCGCCGTCGAGGCCGCCGTCGATGAACTGGGCTACGTCCCCAACCGGGTCGCCCGCGCCCTGGCCGCGGGCAGCGCCGACGCGATAGCGCTGGTCATCCCCGAACCGGAGACCCGCTTCTTCGCCGAGCCCTACTTCTCCGGCATCCTGCACGGCGTCAGCTCCGAACTGGCCCGCGCGGACATGCAGCTGCTGCTCACCTTGCTGCACAGCCAAAAGGAGCAGGACCGCTTCGCGCAGTACGCGGCGGCCCACCGCATCGACGGCGTACTGCTGGTGTCCGTACACGCCGACGACACGCTGCCCGACCTGCTGGCGGAGGCCCGGATCCCCGCCGTGCTCAACGGCCGCCGCTCCGCCGCCGAGCCCCTTCCCTACGTCGATTGCGACAACGTCGGCGGCGCCCGCGCCGCCGTCGCACACCTGATCGCGCGAGGCTGCGAGACGGTCGCCACCATCACCGGCCCCCCCGACATGTACGCGGCACGCTGCCGCGCCGACGGCTACCGCGAAGCCATCCGCGACGCCGGTCACCCCGAGGACGAACTCCTCGTCGCGCCGGGCGACTTCACCGAGGAGAGCGGCCACAGCGGCATGCGCCGTCTGCTGGCCGACCGGCCCGGCATCGACGCGGTCTTCTGCGCCTCCGACGTGATGGCGGCCGGCGCCCGGATCGCCCTGCGCGAGGCGGGCCGGCGCGTGCCGGACGATGTGGCGCTCGTCGGCTTCGACGACTCGGCCGTCGCCCGGCACATGGACCCGCCGCTCACCACGGTCCGTCAGCCGATCGACGAGATGGGCCGGGAGATGGCCCGCGTGCTGCTGGAACTGCTGGGCAAGTGGACGCCGGGCGCCGCCTACCCGGCCCCGCCCGCCCAGCCGGCCCCCTCACCCCGCCCGCCCGGCGCGGGCGACCGCACCCACCGGGTACTGCCCACCGAACTGATCCGCCGAGGCTCGTCATAGCCCGGCGCCGGGTGCGGGCCGAGCCGGTGGGCCGAGTGGCCGATGCGCGTTGCGTCTGACGGGGGACACAACGCCGCCGGGGCCATGTTCCGGGTGCGCGCGAGGCCCCCGCTGTCGTTTGCTTCCCTGATATGGCCCGTACAACGACCGCAGCCGTGACTGCGACAGCGCATTCCAGGACGAGGACGACGGGAACGTCGGGAACTTCGAGAACGGCGGGGACGGCGGGGTCGGCGGGGTCGGCGGGGACGTCGAGAGAGGGGCCGGGGAAGTGGGCGGGGGCGGATCGCCGGGCAGTTGTCGGGGCCTGCGCCGCGGCCCTCTTCCTCAGCGCGTTCGGCGGCCTCGCCGGCCCGGCCCCGGCGCACGCGTCCCCCGTCCCCCCGCCGATGCCGCCCCCCGTGGCCCCTGTGACCCCGGTGAGTCCTGTGACCGATGGAGCACCGGGCATCCCGGCGCTGCCCTCCATCCCGTCCCGGCCGTCCTCACCCCCGCACCAGGGGACAGGACCGGCCCCGGGCAAGGGGAAGGGGACGGAACCGGGAAAGGACCCGGGAAAGGGCCCGGGAAAGGACCCGCACCCGGGCAAAGGCCCGGAACCCGGCAAGAGTTCACCCCCGGGCAAGGACCCGGCCCCGGGCAAGGACCCGGCCCCGGGCAAGGACCCGGCCCCGGGCAAGGGATCGGAACCGGCCGGGAAGCCGGGCGGTGAGAAGAAGGACGACCACCCGCCCCGCGTCCCGGCCGGGTCGTCCTGGACCCGTCCCGTGACGATGCAGCACGTCCGCGTCTCCCAGCGGTACGGCGTCAAGGGCAACTGGGCGGCCGGCCACCACACCGGCATCGACCTCGCCGTCCCCACCGGCACCCCGGTCCACTCGGTCGGATCCGGCACGGTCGTCTTCGCCGGGAACGCGGGCGCCTACGGCAAGGCCGTCACCATCCGGATGACGGACGGGAAGTACACGCTGTTCGCGCACATGTCGAAGATCTCCGTCAAGGCGGGCAAGCGCGTGCACGCCGGCACCCCGCTCGGCCACTCCGGCAACACCGGCCGCTCCACCGGCCCCCACCTCCACTTCGAGGTACGGGCCAAGCGCGGCTACGGCTCCGACATCGACCCCGTCCGCTACATGGCGGGCCACGGCGTCCGCCTGCCATGAGCCGCGTACCGGGGCGTGGCCGGACCCGCACCCGGGGGCCCGCGGGGGGCCGAGGCCGCCTGCGAGAGCGTGTACGCAGCCGCCCGCGACGGCTCGTGCGGGCCCCGGCAGCGCCGCGCCCCCGGGTGGGGGCCGCCCGTCGCCGTCGCGGCAAGCGGGCGGGCCCGGCCGCCGCCGGCGCCCTCCTGCTGGCCGCCGTTCTCTCCATGACGGCGGACCCGCCGTCGGCAGCGGGCCTCTCCCCGGGTCCGGCCCCGCCCCCGGCGGCGCTTCCAGGACCACAGCCCCCGCCTGAAATCTCGTCAGCTCTCGCCCCCGCACCCGAACCGGGCTCAACTCCCGATCTGGACCCGTCGCCCCCAAGAACCCCGCCGAACTCATCGGCCTCATCGGATTCGCTGCCCTCGTCGGCCCTCTCCGCCCCCGCAGCCCCCTCGGCCATGTCGCCCCAGGCCCCGCCCACCCGCTCACCCCTGGCGCAGGGCGTCACCGCCACGCCCGAGGGCCGGTTCCGCATCACGCTGTACGAGGGGCATCACACCTCGGGCCGGGTAGTGGGGGAGGCCGACCTCAACTGCTTTCCTTCGGCGGGCAGTACCCATCCGCGCCCGGAGGAAGCCTGCGCGGCCCTGGCCAGGGTGTCGGGCGACTTCGCGAGGCTGCCCGCCCACATCCGCCGCTGCCCCCGGCCGGCCCATCCGGTGACGGTCGTGGCCGAGGGGACCTGGCGCACTCACCCCCGTGGCTTCGCTCACACGTACGCCGGTCTGTGCGCGGCCGGAGCCGAGAGCGCCCGCGTATTTGACCTGAGCCCCACCTGATCCGTCACCCCCGGCGGTCGCCCCGCAAACCTTGCGCGCCCCCGCATCCCCCCGCCCCCGCGTCCCCTTCCGGCCCCGCACACACGACCGGGCGGTCGGTGCCGCTTGCGCGACTCCGACCGCCCGGTTGACGGTGCCGGTACGGACGGCCTGGGCCGCCCCTCCGGTCAGCGGTTGGCGGTGCCGTTCCCGGAGAGCACCGGGATGTCGTCCACGAGGTGGGAGAGCGGCTCGTCGCCCTTGGCCTGGGTGGAGTTCTCGGTGCACTGCTGGTTCTGCGGGCTGGACAGGACGTTGACGTCCTGGACCGCGATCGGCACCAGGCCGACGAGGGCACCGGCGTTGACCTTGGCCGGCAGGCCGATGCAGGGCTTGTTCAGCGAGCCCTGGATGAGCTGGTTCTGCGCGCTGTGGTTGCCCTTGGTCGTGGCGTTGCCGTACGCGCTCTTCGCGCCGTTGCCGTTGACCGAGGTCGTGCCGGTGTCGTTCCCGGCGGCGAAGGCTTGCGGAGCGGCCACGGCGGAGAGACCGGCCAGCGATGCTGCCACGGTGGCGGCGGCCATCATCATCTTCTTCATCGAGCGAAACCCTTCAGGAGGAGGAACCCCCAGCGTGGAAGCTCCTACCTGTGCCAAACACGCCATTCGGCTGCGAGTTGCGCGCGATCACCCGAACAGATGGCGGTAATCCGGCCCACACGGCCGCGGGACCCCTTTTTCGCCCCGCGCGGGAACGAGAAAGCCCCCGCCCGGGTTTCCCCAGGTCGGGGGCTTTCTCGTAGAGGGTGATCGACGGGATTTGAACCCGCGACATCCTGGACCACAACCAGGTGCTCTGCCAACTGAGCTACGACCACCATGTCCGATGCTGACGAGAGATCCTCGACGAGGTCCTCCTCGCACCGGCCGATACGAGTGTACAGGGTGGGCGAGGGTGCTCGCGCACTCGTTTCCGGGTCAGGGCCGGGACGGGACCACGTGCTTGGCGGCGATCTTCTTGGCCGTGTCCGAGTCCGGGCCCGGGTGGGGCACGAAGACGGCCTCGCGGTAGTAGCGCAGCTCCGCGATGGACTCGCGGATGTCGGCCAGCGCACGGTGGTTGCCGTTCTTCTCGGGGCTGTTGTAGTAGGCGCGGGGATACCAGCGCCGGGCCAGCTCCTTGACCGAGGAGACGTCCACGATGCGGTAGTGCAGGTGGCTCTCCAGGGCCGGCATGTCCCGGGCGAGGAAACCCCGGTCGGTGCCCACCGAGTTGCCGCACAGCGGGGCCTTGCCGGGGTCGGGGGCGTGGGCGCGGACGTATTCGAGGACGCGGTTCTCCGCGTCGGCCAGCGTCGTGCCCCCCTCCAGCTCCTCCAGCAGGCCGGAGGCGGTGTGCATCTCGCGCACCACCTCCGGCATTGCCGCCAGCGCGGGAGCGGGCGGGCGGATCACGATGTCCACACCGTCCCCGAGCACGTTCAGCTCCGAGTCGGTCACGAGCGCGGCCACCTCGATGAGCGCGTCACCGGACAGCGAGAGGCCGGTCATCTCGCAGTCGATCCACACCATGCGATCGTTCATGCGCTTCACACTACGTGACCCACAGCGCTCAGCCTGCCCCGCGGCCTCGCTGGCCGGGTAGCCGGGGCGCATAGACGTCCGAGTCTGGTTTGCCCGGTTCTATGCTGTTATCCCGACTATTCGGGGCATTCCGGTTTTCCCGTGCCTCACGTCGCTGACCGTGCTCACCGCCCGCCTCGGCCCGCTCGCCGTGCTGGCCGGGCTGCCCGTACGAGCCGGCCTGGCCGTGGAAGCCGGCCTGGCCGTGCGGGCTGTGCTGGCTGGGGGGCGCCGCCTCGTTCCGGGCGCCGCGCTCCCTGCGCATCCGCAGTTCGCGCTGCTCCCTGAGATCGCGGGGATCCCGGTGCTCCCGATGCTCGCGGGATTCCCGTTGCTCCCGGTGCTCCCGATGCTCCGAGGGCGGGCGCTGCTCCGGCGGCACGCGCCCGGGCTCCGGTCTGGGCCCCCCGCCGGCTCCGGCGCCCGGCTCGGCGCCACCGGGGCCCAGCGGCCCGGCCCCCGGCTGCCCCATGTGCGCCTGGGACAGCCGCAGCGGGCTGTCCGCACCCTCCTCGCCGTCCGGCCGCCGAGCCCGGTACGCCGCGCGGTACGCGGCGGGCGAGGCGCCGAGCTGGCGGCGGAAGTGACCGCGCAGCGCGACGGGGGAGCGGAAGCCGCAGCGGCCCGCCACCTCGTCCACGGAGTAGTCGGACGTCTCCAGCAGGCGCTGCGCCTGGAGCACGCGCTGTGTGATCAGCCACTGCAGTGGAGCGCTCCCAGTAAGAGACCGGAAGCGCCGGTCGAAGGTGCGGCGGCTCATGTACGCACGCGCGGCGAGAGTCTCCACGTCGAACTGCTCGTGGAGGTGTTCCAGCGCCCAGGCGACGACCTCCGCGAGCGGGTCGGCGCCGATCTCCTCCGGTAAGGAGCGGTCCAGGTGGCGGGGGTGGCCGCCGGTCTCCTGGCCGCTGCCCCTGCGGGGTGGTACGACCAGGCGCCGGGCGAGGGCTCCCGCCGCCTCGGCGCCGTGGTCCGTACGGACGACATGCAGGCACAGGTCTATACCCGCCGCCGTCCCCGCCGAGGTGAGGATGTCGCCGTCGTCCACGAACAGTTCGCGTGGATCGACGTGCACCGCGGGATAGCGCTTGGCCAGCGTCGGCGCGTACATCCAGTGGGTGGTGGCCGGGCGGCCGTCGAGAAGTCCCGCCGCCGCGAGAACGAAGGCGCCGGTGCACAGCCCGATGATCCGGGCTCCCTCCTCGTGCGCGCGGCGCAGCGCGTCCAGTGCGGCGGTGGGCGGTGGCTGGGTGATGGAGCGCCATGCGGGGACTACGACGGTGCCGGCGCGGGAAATCGCCTCCAGCCCGAACGGCGCGCTCAGCTGGAGCCCACCGGTGGTGCGCAGCGGCCCGTCCTCGCCGGCGCAGACCAGCAGGCGGTAGCGGGGAACTCCCGCGTCCTGGCGGTCGATTCCGAAGACGGAGAGCGGGATGGAACTCTCGAAGATGGGACCACCGCTGAAGAGCAACACCGCCACGATCTCGCGCCGGCGGCGCGCGGCCAGCTTACGCGTCTCAACTGGGCCGTTCGTGGAGTCCTGGCTCATTGGAACTAAGCCCCCCTCAATCGTTGTGTTCCTCTCGGTCCATGCACATCCCCCGCTTTCCCCCGCAGCGAAAGCCAAGATCGAATCTACTGCGTCGGGTGAGGTGGGCGGTGCAAGTTCGGCACCCGACGTTATGTCGACAAGGCAACTTGGCGTGAAGCATTCGATCACGAAGCGTTTCACTCAACGCCTCTGCTGGGAAGTGCGCATGCCCTCTCTGCCCCGTCACCGTAGGGTGCACACCCGCAGGTCGCTCCTTTCGTCCCTGGTGACAGGGGGGTTGGGCGAGGGCGGTGACAAGGGCTGGGACTCGGCCTCAAGTTGGCCGAAAAACGGCGGAAGTCAGCTGCGGGATCCAGTCAGCGGCGGGGCGTGCGCCGGTAGGGCGAAGAGGCGCGTGGGCTCGTGGTGTGCCTGGTCAGCCCCCGACGCGCGGGCTACAAGACGGTGCGTGGCTCCGTGCGCCCGCCCGTGCGCCGTTGTGCGCCGCGACAGGCTGCGTTGCGCCACCGCTACAACTGGCTCGGACGGCGTCCTCCTCTGTGCGCACCCGAACCCGTACGCCCGTGCCGCCCCCGGTGCGGGAGCGCCTGCTCGGCCGCCGGCCGCACCTCTCCGCGCGCGGACCGGCGCAGCAGTGCGTGGCAGGCCGCGGTGACCGCGGCGAGCCCCGCCGTGGTCGCGAAGGCCCCGGCCGGGGAGGAGCCGCACATCAGCAGCACCACCGGTACGAGTGCGGTGCTGAACGCCGCCCAGCGCACCACGTCGCTCACCTGGTCGGGCGCGGCGCGGGTGGCCGCAGCGGCGCGGGTGACCGCAGATGCGGTACGTGGCGTGACGGGGGTGGCACGGGGGGTGTACGAGGTGGCGGGCACGGTGTGTTCAACGCGGCTCGGCTACCCCGGTCACTGGCTGCCCGGCGGCCGTCCGGGGGTCGTCCG
Source organism: Streptomyces axinellae (assembly GCF_039532135.1). NCBI lineage: Bacteria > Bacillati > Actinomycetota > Actinomycetes > Kitasatosporales > Streptomycetaceae > Streptomyces > Streptomyces axinellae. The sequence continues at coordinate 134,247 of NZ_BAAARJ010000009.1, read as the reverse complement.
GCGGGCAGCCGCGTCAAGGGCGCGCGTAAGGGGCGTAACGCGGCATTGCGCTGGGGCCCTCGCTCAGGCATGCTCCGGGTTCAACGCGCCACCGGTGGCGGCTACTCCTGCCTGGGCAAGGGGGGAGTGCGGCCGTACCCTTTGGGTAAGGGACTTGGGAAGACGATTCCCAGTCGTCATCCGTGCAGGCACCACCTGAATCCGAGAGAGCGCAAGCCGTCCGTCGTCCCTCTGCACAGAGGACTCACTTCGCCGAGACACTCATGGCAGGACACGAGATCCCTGACCCAGCAGACCGCAGGCAGATCGCCGATTCCACGGCGGTGCCCGAAGCGGCGGACGACGCCCGCCATTCCTGCGATCCGGCTTTCCAGCACGGCGTCGTGGTGGGCTTCGACGGCTCCATGTCGAGTGAGCGCGCACTCGCCTACGCCATCGGCATGGCCTACCGCTCCGGCTCCGGCCTGATCATCGTCCATGTGGCCAACCGGCTGCCGACCACCGTATGGGCGGGCTGTGAGCCGCCCGTCTTCGTGGACGTCCCCGACCACCGCACCGAAGTGCTCGGACTCGAACTCGCCTGCGCCGAGCACCTGTCGGAGGTGCCCTGGATCCTCGTGGAGCGCGGCGGAGACATCTGCCACGAACTGGAGGAGGTCGGCAGGGAGTACGCGGCCGACGCCATCGTGGTGGGCTCGACGCACGGCCTGGTCGGGCGCCTCTTCGGCTCCGTCGCCGGCCGTCTGGCGCGCCGCGCCCAGCGCCCCGTCATCGTGGTCCCCTGACCTTCCGCCCGGCCCGAGGTGCTGTCCCGGGCCCAACCCCGGGGCGGATGCGGGGACTTCGGGAGAAGGGCGCCGCGAAATCTACCCAGCCGTAGGGGTGCATTGTGAGCTTGTGAGGGGCATACCAAGAACACACGGGTGACCGTGAGCCCAAGGCGCGCTGCCGGGCGGGAGGTGACGGTCCCGTACGGCGGCCCACCCGCCGGCGTAATGGGCGACGCCGGCACAGGGGAGGCGGGATCCCGCGCGGTTGGTGGCCCGCGCGGGGTTCCGCCCATTCTCCGGCCCCTGTCCCGCTGTCCGGCCCGTTATGGGGCCCCCGCTTCTCCGCGGCCCCGTCTCACTCCACCGTGACGGACTTGGCGAGGTTGCGGGGCTTGTCGATGTCCCGGCCCAGCGCCAGTGCCGTGTGGTAGGCGAGCAGCTGGAGGGGGATGCCCATCAGGATCGGGTCCAGCTCGTCCTCGTTCTTGGGGACGACGATCGTGTGGTCGGCTTTCTCCTGCTCCTGGTGCGCTACTGCCAGGATGCGACCGCTGCGCGCCTTGATCTCCTCCAGCGCGGCCCGGTTCTTCTCCAGCAGGTCGTCGTCCGGGACGATCGCGACCGTCGGCATCGCCGGTTCGATCAGGGCGAGCGGGCCGTGCTTCAGCTCGGAGGCCGGGTACGCCTCGGCGTGGATGTAGGAGACCTCCTTGAGCTTGAGGGACGCCTCCAGCGCGACGGGGAAGCCGCGCACCCGGCCGATGAAGAGCATCGAATGCGCCTCGGCGTACTCCTGGGCGAGCTTGGCGATCTCCTCCTCCTGCGCCAGGATCTCGGCGATCTGGCCGGGCAGCCTGCGCAGACCCTCGATGATGCGCTTGCCGTCCTTGACCGACAGGTCGCGAGTGCGGCCCAGGTGCAGGGCGAGCAGGCCGAAGGAGACCACGGTGTTGGTGAAGCACTTGGTGGACACGACGCAGACCTCGGGCCCGGCGTGTACGTACACCCCGCCGTCCGCCTCGCGGGCGATGGCCGAGCCGACGACGTTGATGACCCCCAGGACGCGGGCGCCCTTGCGCTTCAGCTCCTGGACGGCGGCCAGCGCGTCGTAGGTCTCGCCCGACTGGGAGACGGCGATGTAGAGGGTGTCGGGATCGACGACCGGATTGCGGTAGCGGAACTCGCTGGCCGGCTCGGCGTCGGCCGGGATGCGGGCCAGCTCTTCGATCATCTGGGCGCCGATCATGCCCGCGTGGTAGGAGGTGCCGCAGCCCAGGATCTTCACGCGGCGCACGGCGCGCGCGTCGCGCGGGTCCAGATTGAGACCGCCCAGGTGCACCGTCGCGAAGCGGTCGTCGATCCGGCCGCGCAGCACCCGGTCCACCGCGTCGGCCTGCTCGGCGATCTCCTTGTGCATGTAGGTGTCGTGGCCGCCCATGTCGTAGGACTCGGCGGCGTACTCCACCGTCTCCGGCGAGGAGGAGGTGCGCGAGCCCTCCGTGGTGTACGTGCGGTAGTCCCCGGCCTTGATGGTGGCCATCTCGCCGTCGTCCAGGGTGACGACCTGACGGGTGTGCGAGACGAGGGCCGCGACATCGGAGGCCACGAACATCTCGTTCTCGCCGATGCCCAGGACGACCGGCGAGCCGTTGCGGGCCACCACGATGCGCTCGGGGAAGTCCGCGTGCAGCACGGCGATGCCGTAGGTGCCCTCGACGTGCCGCAGCGCCTCCTGGACGCGGGCCTCCAGCCGCTCGCTCTGGGCGCGGGCGATCAGATGGACCAGCACCTCGGTGTCGGTGTCGGAGACGAAGGTGACACCGTCGGCCGCGAGCTTGGCGCGCAGCTCGGCGGCGTTGTCGATGATGCCGTTGTGGACGACGGCGACCTTCTCGTCGGGGTCGAGGTGCGGATGCGCGTTCACATCATTGGGGACGCCGTGGGTGGCCCAGCGGGTGTGGGCGATACCGGCGGTGCCGGCGAAGCGCTTGGGGACGCGTTCTTCCAGGTCGCGCACCCGGCCCTTCGTCTTCGCCGTCTTGAGGCCGGCCGGCTTGCCGCCGCTGCTGCTCTGGATGGCGATCCCGGCCGAGTCGTAGCCGCGGTACTCCAGCCGCTGGAGGCCCTCCAGCAGAAGCGGAGCAGTGTCACGCTTGCCGATATATCCCACGATTCCGCACATACTGCTGATGCCTGCCTCTCGTCGTGCTGTGGTGCTGTCGCTCCGCCGTGCTGTGGTGCTGTCGCTCTTCTGGGGGCTGCTTCGCGTCGGTGGTCGCGTCGGCGGATGCCGGGCGCCGTCGGGTGCTCCGTCAGCCGTGGCCGGTGTGTGCCTCAGCCGTAGACGAGGCGGCGCAGCTGTCTGAGGGACAGCGAGGGCGGCGCCACGGCGCGGTGGGGCAGTTCGGCCTCGATACGGGTGAAGATCTCCGCATTCGTCAGCCCTTTGGCCTGTAGCTCGCGGTGACGGCGGCGGACGAACTCGGGTGCCGTCTCGTCGAAGTACGCCAGGACGTCCAAAATCACCCGGGCCGCCTCGCCGCGCTGGAGCGACGTGGTGCGGACCAGATAGTCGACGAGGTCGTCGTGAAGGGGCGTCCGGGCTTCGAGCACCCGACGATACTGCTGGCTCGACGACCGGATAGCAAGAAATCTGCCCGATTCCGGGCACGGGCGTGGCGCCCCGTCTGCATCTGCCCGTGTGCCCGTGTGCCCGTGTGCCCGTGTGCCCGCGCGTCTGGGTGTCTGTGTGTTCGCGTGCCGGTGCGTTGTGTTCGCGTGCCGGTGCGTTCGCCTGTCCGTCTGTCCTGTGGTCCGTCTGCCTCTGTGTTCGTCGGGCCGGCGACGGAGGCATGCGGCAGGGGTGCCGCCCGGACTGCCCGGGCGGCACCCCTGTGGTGGGCGCGGCCTGCTTACATTGCCAGTTCGGGGGTGGTGTTCCAGTAGGAGACGGTGGAGTTGTCGCTGAGGGCGAGGCCGGCGCCGGGAGCGGTGAGGGTGGCGGTGGAGCCGGTGCCCTGGAGCTTGCGGTTGGCCAGCTCGACGGTCAGTTCCTTCTCGCGGTGCATGTTGTTGGCGTCGCCGTCCTCCAGGCTGAGGGAGGCGTAGGCGGACGTGCCCGGCTCCAGCGAGACCACGGACTGCGGCTGGCCGCCGCCCACCGCGATCGGGGACTGGGCGTTCGGGTAGCCCACGAACGGGTATCCGTACAGGTCGCAGCGGCTGTCGCCCTGGTTGGTGGCCTTGAGCAGGACGACCGGTGCGGTGCCGCCGGTGCGCTTGAGCCTGACCTGCACCGTGCCCACGTCGCACGCCTTCCTCTTGACACCCGAGGCCGTGGACTGGGACCTGACGTCCTCGCCGCCGCCCCCCTTGCCGTCCTTGCCCTCTTTGCCGTTCTCCTGCTTGCCCTCGCTGTGCTGCGAGCCGGAGCCCTTGGCGCCCGCGTCCTTGGACGCGGCGGCCTTGGTGTTGCCGGCGGCGTTGTCGTCCTTGCCTCCGCTGCCCCCGTCACTGCCGCAGGCGGTCAGCGACAGAGCGGCAGCGGCGGCCATGGCGACGAGGCCGGCGGTACGGACGCTACGGCGAGTGTGGCGTGTGGTCTTCACAAGGATCCCCCCACGGGTATCGGATGCGGCGAGGCCACCCGCGTTCCCCGGGGTGTCCTGGCCATCTTCTCTGCGTGCTCTGCGTTCTCTGCTCGGTACATTCATTGAGATGCCGACCGGCCGGTGGTTGTTCACGAGGTTGTGTCCGCGTCCTGTAACAGCGGCAGCCGCCTCCGGGGCGCCGGGCGAGCGGCGGCCGAGGTCCCGTAGCGGGTGGCGGCAGCGGCGGGTCTCGTGCGCTGCCCTCTTCCGGGGCGGGCTCCCGGAGGGCACCATGCGCAGTGCCGGTAGTCAGCGCTCAGCAATCGGTGCTCAGCACTCAGTGCTCGGCAAGCAGTGTCAGGGACCTGGCTTTCGTTGAGTGGGCGCCACCGTAAGGGAACGGCTCTTCGAAGGGATCGCTGATGGGACGACGACGAATCAGACCGCTCCTGATGATCTGTGCCGCACTCCTCGCCGTCACCGCGCTGCCCGCCGCCCAGGCCGGGGCGGAGGCCGGTGCGGGGGCTCGGACGGGACCGGACCGTGGCACGGGCGCGGGAGTGGGGCCGGGCGCGGGCGGGGGTGTGGACGTGAGGAGGCATACGGCCGCGCGGACGGACGGCGGGCAGGGCGCCAGACCACTCGATCAGGTGGTGCCGGCCCCGGCCTCCGTGCGGCCGGAGGGCAAGCCGTACGCGATCACGTCGAGGACCGTGATCCGGGTGAGCGGCGGGGCGACGGGCGCGGCGTCCAAGGAGGCGCTCCGGATGGCCGGGCAGCTCGCGGAGCTGCTGCGGCCCTCGACCGGATACCGGCTGCCCGTCACCACCCGCCCCGGTCGTGACGGCATCCAGCTGCGGCTGGTCGGCGACCGCAAGCTCGGCTCCGAGGGGTACCGCCTGGAGGCGGACAAGCGTGCGGCGGTCATCAGCGCCAAGGAGAGCGCCGGGCTCTTCCACGGGATGCAGACGCTGCGGCAGCTGCTGCCGGCCGCCGTCGAGGCGCGTACCGAGCAGCCGGGCCCCTGGCTGGTCGCGGGCGGCACCATCACGGACAAGCCGCGCTACGCCTACCGGGGCGCGATGCTCGATGTCTCGCGGCACTTCTTCTCCGTCCCCAAGGTGAAGCGCTACATCGACCAGCTCGCCCTCTACAAGATCAACAAGCTGCATCTGCACCTGTCCGACGACCAGGGCTGGCGTATCGCCATCGACTCCTGGCCCCGGCTGGCCCAGTACGGCGGCAGCACCGAGGTCGGGGGCGGACCCGGTGGGTACTACACCAAGGCCGACTATCGCGAGATCGTCCGCTACGCCTCGGCGCGGCAGCTGACCGTCGTACCCGAGATCGACATGCCGGGCCACACCAACGCGGCGCTGGCCTCCTACGCCGAACTGAACTGCGACGGCAAAGCACCTCCCCTCTACACCGGTACCGAGGTCGGATTCAGCTCGCTGTGCGTCCCGCTGGAACGCACCTACGACTTCGTGGACGACGTGATCAGGGAACTGGCGGCCATGACGCCCGGCCCCTACCTGCATATCGGCGGGGATGAGGCGCACTCCACCAGTCATGCGGACTACGCGGCCTTCATGAACCGCGTCCAGCCCGTCGTCGCCAAGTACGGCAAGCAGGCGATCGGCTGGCACCAGATCACCGGCGCCACCCCCGCCAAGGGCACCGTCGCGCAGTACTGGGGCTATGACCGGACCAGTGCGGCGGAGCGCGCGCAGGTCGCGGACGCCGCGAAGAAGGGCACCCGGCTGGTGCTCTCGCCCGCCGACCGCACCTACCTCGACATGAAGTACGACAAGGACACGCCGCTGGGCCTGTCCTGGGCCGGGTTCGTGGAAGTGCGGCGCTCCTACGACTGGGATCCGGGGACCTATCTGGAAGGCGCCCCGGCCGGCTCGGTCCTCGGCATCGAGGCACCGCTGTGGTCGGAGACGCTTTCGAACAGCGCGCAGGCCGAGTACATGGCATTCCCGCGCCTGCCGGGCGTCGCCGAGCTGGGCTGGTCGCCGGCCTCGACCCACAACTGGGATGGCTATAAGCACCGCCTCGCGCAACAGGCGTCCCGCTGGGATCAGTTGGGCATCGACTACTACCGCTCGCCGCAGGTGCCGTGGCCTGGACGGTGAACTCTTCGTAGACACTCCGGTCCTGGCCCCCGATCCCCGTCTTGGGCCCGGCCCTGGCCTGGGCCCGGCCCTGGCCAGGGGCAGGGGCAGGGGCTGCGGCTGGGCTGGGGCTGGAGTCGGGAAGGTTACGGCGGCGGACGGCAGGCGGCGGGCCGTGGACGGCCGGGCCTGGTCGGTGATCGGGGTCAGCGCGGCGGGAACGGGACCAGACAACGATCCCACTCGTCCGCCGCCTGGCGCAGACCGGCGGCGGTCGCCTTGATCTCGATGACGTACTCGGTCAAGCGCTCGTCGCCATCCAGCCACGGGGGCGCCGCCTCATGAGAGAGATGGACGCGTACGGGGCCCGAGCCGGTGTGGCCGAAGGCCAGGACGGGCTCCAGGAAGTGAAGGTCCAGATGTGTGCCTGCCGGTGTCGCTCCTCCGGCGGCGCGCAGCCACGGCGAGATCTGGCGCGCCTCGTCGGTCAGGAGACAGGGGGCAGTGAAGGACCAACTGCCCTCGGGCGTGGTCACCTCACCCCCGGCGACCAGCCAATTGTCGTCGTACTGGTCACCGCTGACCACCGGGAACTGGTAGCGCAGCGGACGCAACGTGATGCGATGTTCGTGATCAGTGAGGAGCACCGCCCAAGGATGTCAGGCACCGTCCGGCGCCCCTCACCTCACCGGTCCGAACGGCGGAAGGCGTCGCCCCGGCCGTGTACGACCAGGATGCCTCGATCCCTGGCCTGTTCCGGACCCACGGCGAGTTCAGAAGCGGTCCAGTATGGCCTTCTTGGCGAGGCGGAACTCCTCGTCCGTGAGCACCCCGGAGGTGTGCAGCTCGCCCAGCTCCCGCAGCCGCCGCAGCAGGCCGTCATGATCGGTCGCGTCGGCGGCTGAAGTGCCGCCCGAGTGGCCGCCCTTGGTGAGAACGGGGGGCATGGCTTCCTGCGCCGGGCCGGAGGTTCCGGCGTAGGAGGCGGCCTCCTGGGAGCGGGGGTGCGGCAGGCGCGCGACGATCGCGGCGGCCAGCAATACCGAGCCGCCGGTCTCGCGGGCCTGCCGCACTCCCCACAGCATCAGGCAGTTGGGGTCGTGCTGCGGCTTGAGCGTGGGGTGGGTGCCCTTCGGGTGGAAGCGGAGGCTGCCGCTCTCCCAGCCGAGGGGTGGGGTCCAGTCCACGCCGTCCAGCTCGTGGAGTGCGAGGCGGCGCGGGCCGCCGGAGGTCTTGCTCTGCTCCGCCATCCAGTTCCACTCGATCTGGACGCGCTCGCCGTCGAAGGACGCTGTCCCGTCCGTGCCCGAGGCGGTCAGCGGGACCGGCGGGCCGGGCAGCAGGAAGCGGTCGCAGGGGCTGTCGGGTACCTCTTCCAGCAGCAGCGCGTTGCGCACCTCCTCGACGAAGTACGCGGCCACGCCCGTACGGTCCTTCTCCACCGCGAGCTGGTAGGGATCCGAGGCGTCCGGCAGCCGCCCGCTGGCCACTTGAGAGAGGGGGTCGGCGCCGTCGCGGAGCCGGAGCCGGAGTCTGCCGCCCTTCCGTCCGCCGGGCTCGTACGCGATACCGGCCACCGCGTGCAGCGGTACGGCGACTTCTCCAAGGGTTTTGCGCAGTTGGTGTACCCGCCGTTCGGTGCCGGGCACGATCCTGACGGTCTCCCCGTCGAAGGTCCATGCCCCGGCACGTTGGAGGATTTCCGCCATAGGCTGATTATTTCGGCTGCGGCGGCGAGGGTCATCCCCCCGAGGAATTCAGAGCCCGAGCGGGCCGCTGGTCTCCCGACTCAGGAGGCCGGCGGGTGCTTCAGACGCCCACCCCCAGCTCGCGGGCGATGAGCATGCGCTGGACCTCGCTGGTGCCCTCGCCGATCTCCAGGATCTTCGCGTCCCGCCACATGCGGGCGACCGGATACTCGTTCATAAAGCCGTAGCCGCCATGGATCTGGGTGGCCTCGCGCGCATTGGTGACGGCGATCTCGGAGGAGTAGAGCTTGGCCAGGGCCGCCTCCTTCTTGAACGGCTCGCCCGCCAGCAGCCGCGAGGCCGCGTCCCGCCAGGAGATGCGGGCGGTGTGGGCGCGCATCTCCATGTCGGCGAGCTTGAACTGGATGGCCTGGTTGGTGCCGATGGGCTTCCCGAAGGCCGAGCGGGTGTTGGCGTAGCGCACCGATTCATCGACGCAGCCTTGTGCCAGGCCCGTGGCGAGGGCGGAGATCGCGATTCTGCCCTCGTCCAGGATGCGCAGGAACTGGGCGTAGCCACGGCCCTCTTCGCCGAGCAGGTTCGCCTCGGGTACGCGGACATCGGAGAAGGACAGCTCGTGGGTGTCCGAGGCGTTCCAGCCCACCTTGGAGTACGCGGGTGCGACCGTGAAGCCGGGGGTGCCGGAGGGGACGATGATCGTGGAGATGCGCGGTGTGCCGTCCTCCTTGCGTGCGGTCACGGCGGTGACGGTGACCAGGCCCGTCATCTCCGTGCCCGAGTTGGTGATGAACGACTTGGTGCCGTTGATCACCCACTCGCCCGTGGCGGTGTCCCGTACGGCCGTGGTGCGGGTGCCGCCCGCGTCCGAGCCGCACTCGGGCTCCGTCAGCCCGAAGGCGCCCAGCATCTCGCCCGCGCACAGCCGGGGCAGCCATTCGTGCTTCTGCTCTTCCGTGCCGAACAGGTACAGCGGCATGGCTCCCAGGGAGACGCCGGCCTCCAGCGTGATGGCGACGGAGGAATCGACCCTGGCCAGCTCCTCCAGGGCGAGACAGAGCGCGAGGTAGTCGCCGCCCATGCCGCCGTACTCCTCGGGGAACGGCAGTCCGAACAGTCCCATCGCGCCCATCTGGCGGACGATGTCGTACGGGAACGCGTGCTGTTCGTAGAACTCGCCGATCTTGGGCGCCACGACGTCGTGGGCGAACTCCTCAACGGTCCTGCGCAGTTCCTCGTGCTCGGACGAGAGGCGGTGGTCGAGAGCCATACTCACATCTCCTTGGGCGAGGCCGTGCCGCTGAGAGCGCGGACCGTGCGGGAGGGACTGGGGCGGCCCAGGTGCTCCGCCATCCACAGACTGGTGCTGCTGAGAAGGTCCAGATCGACGCCCGTTTCGATGCCCAGACCGTGCAGCATCCAGACGAGGTCTTCGGTGGCGAGATTGCCCGTGGCGCTCTTGGCGAAGGGGCAGCCGCCCAGGCCACCGGCGGAGGCGTCCACCGTCGCGACGCCGTGCTGGAGCGCCGCGAGGGTGTTGGCGAGGGCCTGGCCGTAGGTGTCGTGGAAGTGGACGGCCAGACGGGGGGTGGTAGCGGGGGCGGATCCGGGATCGGCAGCGGCTTCGGTGTCGTCATTGTCGGGCGTCCGGGCGGGGGCCGTTCCCGAGGCGGGCAGCCCGGCCTCGTGCAGGGCGGCGAGCAGCGCGCTCACATGGCCGGGAGTGGCCACGCCGATGGTGTCGCCGAGGCTCAGCTCGTCACAGCCCATGTCCGCCAGCGACTTGCACACCCGCACCACTTGGGCGACCGGTACCGGGCCCTCCCACGGATCGCCGAAGCACATGGACAGATAGCCGCGCACCGTGAGCCGCTCCTCCTTGGCGCGGGCCACCACGGGCTCGAACATCGCCAGCGCCTCATCCACCGTGCGGTTCAGGTTGGCGCGGGCGAACGACTCGGTGGCGCTGGCGAACACCGCGACCTGCCGCGCCCCCAGCGTCAACGCCCGCTCCAGCCCCCGGGCATTGGGCACCAGGACGGGGAGCGACACATCGGCGGGCTCGCTCAACCGGCCGGGGGCGGCGGCGTCGGCCGGGTCGGCGGGGCTGTCCGCCGGGGCGGGGCGGGCCGAGGCAGCCGGACTGGGGGAGCGGGGGTGCTCCGCGTCGCGCAGGCCGCTCACCAGGGGATACAGCTCCTCGGCGTCGGCGAGCTGGGGCACCCACTTGGGGTGCACAAAACTGGTCGCCTCGACGGTGCGCAGTCCGGCCGCCACCAGCCGCTTGATGAACTCCGCCTTCACCGCGACCGGAACGACCGCCTTCTCGTTCTGCAACCCGTCGCGCGGCCCCACCTCGTGGATACGGACCCGCGACGGCAGGCCCGCCAGGGGGAAGGCCATGGGGAGCCCCGAACCGCTTCCGGCCCCCGGCTCTGCTCCGCTTCCGGCATCCGTCATCACGACACCTCCTTCTCGGCGGGCTTCCCGACGGGCTCCTCGGCGGGCTCGTGCGGCTCCACAACGGCGAGCACCTGATCCATGGCGACGGTGCTGCCCGCGATCACGTCCAACTCGGTCACTGTCCCGGCGTGCGGCGCCGTGATGACGTGCTCCATCTTCATCGCCTCCACGACCAGCAGGCTCTGTCCCTCCGCCACCTCGTCACCCACCGCTGCCTTGACGAGGGTGACCGTGCCGGGCATGGGGGCGGTCAGCGCGTCCGCGCCCTGGGCGGCGCCCGCGCCTCGGAGCGCGGCCTCCACCGGATCGTGGTCCCGGAGCTGCCAGGTCTCGCCGTCTCTGCCGAGCCAGATGGCGGGGGAGCCGTCGTCCGCCTTGCCGAGGGCGTGGGTGAAGGTGTGGCTGATGCCGTCCCACTCCAGGCGCAGGCGTGTGCCCGACCTGATCAGCCGGGCGCGGACCGGGGGCGCGCCCGCCACGCTCACCTCGACATCGCGCGGATCCCCGGTGGCCTGGCGAGGTTCGTCGGCAGGGCGGCTTGCGGGAATGTCGCGCCGTTCGAGCCCGGCGGGGGTGGCGTGGCCGTGCGGGGCGGCGTGGCCGTGGGCGTTGTCGGGGCCGGTGGCCGGGCCCGCTGGGCGGATGTGGACGGCCACCGGTTCTTGACCCGTCAGCCGCAGGTGGTGCACCGTCCAGGCCGGCTCGTCGCCCAGCCGCCAGCCGGAGCGGACCGCGAACGGGCTGACCCAGCCGCCCACTTCACGGCCTGCCCTGTCCCCGGATGACCGCACTGCCTCCGACGGGGTGCTGCCCGGGACGGTCCTCGCCGACGGCGTTTCCGGTGCCGTCGCCGCCTGCCGCAGGAGGGCCGCCGCGCCGTAGACCTCTTGGGGCACGCCCTCCGGCAACAGTCCGGCCGCCGCGCTGTCCACCAGTCCCGTGTCCAGTTCGCCGGCGGCGACCCGGGGGTGGGCGAGCAGGCCGCGCAGGAAGGCGGCGTTGGTATCGACGCCCAGCACCGTCGTGCGGGCGAGGGCCGCACGGAGCCCTCGCAGCGCGGAGGGGCGGTCCGGGCCCCAGACGATGATCTTGGCCAGCATCGGGTCGTAGAGCGTGCCCACCTCGGTGCCCTCCGTCAGGCCCGAGTCGGTGCGCACTCCGTCGCCGTCCGGCTCTTCCAGCAGCAGCACCCGGCCTGCCGAGGGCAGGAAGTCGACCTGGCCCTCGTGTCCGCCGGCGGCGAGCCGGGCGGTCTCCGCGCAGATACGGGCCTCCACCGCGTGGCCCTTCAGCGCGATGTCTCCTTGCCCGAAGGCCAGCGGCTCCCCGGCTGCGGCCCTCAGCTGCCACTCGACCAGGTCCAGTCCCGTGGTCAGCTCGGTGACCGGGTGCTCGACCTGGAGTCGGGTGTTCATCTCCATGAAGTAGTAGGCACCGGAGCCGTCGCCTGGCACGATGAACTCCACGGTGCCCGCCCCCCGGTAGCCGCACGAGCGCGCTGCCTCGACCGCTGCCTCGCCCATCGCCTGACGGGTCGCCTCGTCCAGCAGGGGGCTGGGGGCCTCCTCGATGATCTTCTGGTGACGCCGCTGGAGGGAGCATTCGCGCTCCCCGAGGTGCAGCACCCCGCCGTGCCCGTCGGCCAGCACCTGGATCTCGATGTGGCGGGGCCGGTCCACCCAGCGCTCCACCAGCAGCCCGTCGTCCCCGAAAGAGCTCCGAGCCTCCCGCCGCGCCGCGGCGATCTCCTCCGGCAGCACCGCTTCGTCCCGCACCAGGCGCATGCCCTTGCCGCCGCCGCCCGCCGAGGGTTTCAGCAGCACGGGCAGGCCCGTCTCCAGGGCGGCGACGGCCAGTTCGGCATCGGTCAGGCCGCTGCCCGAGGAGCCGGGGACGACGGGGACGCCCGCGGCGCGCACCGTCTCCTTGGCGCGGATCTTGTCACCCATCAGCTCGATGGCCTCGGCGGGCGGGCCGACAAAGGTGAGCCCGGCCTCGGTGCAGCGCCTGGCGAAGTCGGCGTTCTCCGCGAGGAAGCCGTAGCCCGGGTGGACGGCCTGGGCGCCGGTGCGGCGGGCGGCCTCCAGCAGCCTGTCCGCGCTCAGATAGCTCTCGGCGGCCGGGGGCGGACCGATGCGCACGGATGTGTCGGCCTCCCGCACATGGTGTGCGTCGGCATCGGCGTCGCTGTGCACCGCGATCGATCGGATGCCCAGCTTCCGCAGGGTGCGGATCACCCGTACCGCGATCTCTCCCCGGTTGGCCACCAGCACCGAGTCGAACATCGGCCCTCTCCTCGCGCTCGTCATCCCGCTCGCCTCCAGCACGGCCGCCCCGGCCTGCCCGTCCGTTCCCGCCTCCGGCCGGCCCACTGGTCCGGTCCACCGGCCCGGGCCGCCCCCGCCTCGTCCGGCCCCGGCCGCTTCGTCCATTCCGTACGGTCCTCCGGCTTGTACGGCCCTTTCCTCTTGTGTGCCCTGGCGCCGTTCACATGCGGAAGACGCCGAACCGGGGCGCCTCCGGGTCGCGGTGCGGCAGGGGCGCGTTGGCGCATGCGGTGAGCGCCAGCCCCAGTACCTGCCGGGTCTCCAGCGGGTCGATCACGCCGTCGTCCCACAGGCGGGCCGTGGCGTAGTAGGCGTTGCCCTGGGATTCGTACTGCTCGCGCACCGGGGCGCGGAACGCCTCCTCGTCCTCGGCGCTCCACTCCTCGCCGCGTGCCTCCATCTGGTCGCGCCGCACGGTGGCGAGCACGGCGGCGGCCTGTTCGCCGCCCATTACCGAGATCTTCGCGTTCGGCCACATCCACAGGAAGCGGGGACTGTAGGCCCGGCCGCACATCGAGTAGTTGCCCGCGCCGTAGGAGCCGCCGATGACGACCGTCAGCTTCGGCACTCGGGCACAGGCCACGGCGGTGACCATCTTGGCGCCGTGCTTGGCGATGCCGCCCGCCTCGTAGTCCTTGCCGACCATGAAGCCCGAGATGTTCTGCAGGAACAGCAGCGGGATGCCGCGCTGATCGCACAGCTCGATGAAGTGGGCGCCCTTCTGGGCCGATTCGGAGAACAGGATGCCGTTGTTGGCGACGATGCCCACCGGATGGCCGTGAATTCTGGCGAACCCCGTCACCAGCGTGGTGCCGTACTCGGCCTTGAACTCCTGGAAGCGCGAGCCGTCCACCACCCGGGCGATCACTTCCCGGACGTCATAAGGCGTCCGGGAGTCGGCCGGCACCGCCGCGTACAGCCCCGCCGGGTCGAACGCCGGCTCTTCCGCGGCTTGCACGGGCCAGGGCAGTGAGGCGGCATCCGGTGGCGCGGGCAGCGTGGCGACGATATGGCGGACGATACGCAGCGCGTGCGCGTCGTCCTCGGCCAGATGGTCGGTGACGCCCGAGATCCGCGAGTGGGTCTCCCCGCCGCCCAGTTCTTCGGCGGTGACGACCTCGCCGGTCGCGGCCTTCACCAGGGGCGGGCCGCCCAGGAAGATCGTGCCCTGTTCGCGCACGATCACCGCCTCGTCGCTCATCGCCGGGACGTAGGCGCCGCCCGCCGTGCAGGAGCCGAGCACCGCGGCGATCTGCGGGACACCGGCCGCGGACATCCGCGCCTGGTTGTAGAAGATCCGGCCGAAGTGCTCGCGATCGGGGAAGACCTCGTCCTGCAAGGGCAGGAAGGCGCCGCCCGAGTCGACGAGATACAGGCACGGCAGCCGGTTTTCGAGCGCGATCTCCTGGGCGCGCAGGTGCTTCTTGACCGTCATCGGGTAGTAGGTGCCGCCCTTGACCGTGGCGTCATTGGCCACCACGACCACCTCCCGGCCGGCCACCCGGCCGATACCGGTGATCAAGCCCGCTGCCGGTGCCGCGCCCTCGTACATCCCGTCCGCCGCGAGCGGGGACAGCTCCAGGAAGGGGGAGCCGGGGTCGAGGAGCGCGTCCACCCGCTCGCGTGGCAGCAGCTTGCCGCGTGCCGCATGCCGGGCGCGGGCCCGCTCGCCGCCCCCCAGCCGGGCGTGGGCGAGCTTCTCGCGGAGCCGGCCCGTCAGCTCGCGGTGCGTCTTGCGGTGTTCGGCCGCCGCGTCGGAGGACGGATCGAGGCCGCTTCTCAGGCGGGGCCAGGCAGGCTCGCGCCCACTGCCGGCCCACACCGTCTGCTCGTCCATACCGCTGGCCCCCTCACTCGCACGACATGCCCCGCGCACCACACGCAGGGCCCCACGCACCACACGCCACGCACCGCGAGTTAGCCATCGTTAACTCGCTCCCTCAAGGTTAACGCTCACTAACCCGGCTGTCTAGAATGGTTCCTATGGGCACCAGGACAGCCGCAGACTCAGCCGCACCGAGCCGACGGGAGCAGATCCTGCGGGAGGCCGCCCGGCTCTTCGCCGAGCGCGGCTTCCACGGCGTGGGGGTCGATGAAATAGGGGCAGCCGTCGGCATCAGCGGGCCGGGTCTCTACCGTCACTTCGCGGGCAAGGACGCGATGCTGGCCGAGCTGCTCGTCGGCATCAGCGAGCGGCTGTACGACGGCGGGCGGCGCAGGTCCGAGGAGTCGGCGGCGGCCGGGCTCGAACCCGCGGCGGCACTGGACGCGCTGATCGACGGGCACATCGACTTCGCGCTGGACGACCGTGAGCTGATCACTCTCCACGACCGCGAGCTGGACCGCCTGCGGGACGCCGAGCGCAAGCAGGTCCGCAAGCTCCAGCGGCAGTATGTCGAGCTGTGGGTCGAGGCGGTCCGTGCGCTCTACCCCGACCTGACCGAGCTGGAGGCCAGGGTCTCGGTGCACACCGTCTTCGGCCTGCTCAACTCCACGCCGCACCTGGGTGGACCCTCCTCGATGCCCGACCGCGAGACGACGGCCGCGCTGCTGCACCGCCTGGCGCGCGGCGCGCTCTCCGCAGCCGCCCCCGGGGCCGCCCCGGGCGGTTCCGGGGCCACCGCGGGCAGCTTCAGCGTCGCCCCGGACGGCCCGGAGGTCGCGCTGGGCAGCTGACCGATGCGGTGCTGGGCAGCTGACCGGGGCCGCTCTGGACAGCTGAGGTGACCGCTCGGTAGCTTTGAAGTGAGCTGAGCAAGCGCTTAGCCACGGCCAGGGTGACGAGGAGGCGTGCTGTGCGCCGCACGGTGTTCAACGAGGACCACGAAGCGTTCCGCCAGACGATCCGCGACTTCATCGCGGCGGAGGTCGCGCCCCACTACCCGGAGTGGGCCGAGCAGGGCTACGTCCCGCGTGAGCTGTACAAGAAGCTGGGCGAGCTGGGGGTCTTCGGTATCGAGGTGCCCGAGGAGTACGGCGGCGCGGGCGAGACCAGCTTCAAGTTCAACGCCGTCATGACCGAGGAGTGCGCCCGCGCCGGCGTCAGCTTCGGCGGATCCAGCGTGCACACCGCCCTGTGCCTGCCCTACCTGCTCAAGTACGCCAACGAGGAGCAGAAGAAGCGCTGGCTTCCCCCCTTCGTCTCCGGCGAGATGATGACCGCCATCGCCATGACCGAGCCGGGCACGGGCTCGGACCTGGCCGGGATGAAGACCACGGCCAAGCTCTCCGAGGACGGCACCCACTACATCCTCAACGGCGCCAAGACCTTCATCACCGGCGGCGTCCAGGCCGACCGCGTCCTGGTGTGCGCCCGCACCGCGCCTCCCACCCCGGAGGACCGGCGCGGTGGCATCTCCATTCTCGTCGTGGACGCCAGGAGCGAGGGATACGCGGTCGGGCGCAAGCTCGAAAAGCTGGGCCTGCGCACCTCGGACACCGCCGAGCTGTCCTTCTCCGACGTCAAGGTCCCGGTCGAGGACCTGCTGGGCGAGGAGGGCGAGGCGTTCTCCTACCTCGGCCAGAACCTCCCCCAGGAGCGGCTCGGCATCGCCCTGGGCGCCTACGCGATGTCGGCGGCTGCGGTGCGCTTCGCCCACGACTACGTCAAGGAGCGCACGGTCTTCGGCAAGGAGGTCGCCTCCTTCCAGAACACCAAGTTCGTGCTCGCCGACTGCAAGGCGGACGTGGACGCCATGCAGGCCGTCGTCGATCGCGCTCTGGAGGCCCTGGACGCCGGTGAGCTGACGCCCGCCGATGCCGCGTCCGCCAAGTTGTTCACCACCGAGCTGGCGGCGCGCGTGATCGACAAGTGCCTCCAGCTGCACGGCGGTTACGGATACATGCTCGAATACCCCATCGCCAACCTGTACGCCGACACCCGCGTCTCGCGGATCTACGGCGGCACCAGCGAGGTCATGCGCTCCATCATCGCGAAGTCGATGGGTCTGTGAAGCCTGTGAAGCCTGTGAAGCCTGTGAACGGCGCCGGTCTCCATGCCGCACATCCGGCACCATCTCCCGCATGAGCCGAGAACTGACCTCCCTGCTCGATCTGCTCGACCTTGAGCGGATCGAGCACGACATCTTCCGCGGCGGCAGCCGGGCCTCCATCGTCCCGAGGGTCTTCGGCGGCCAAGTCGCGGCGCAGGCGCTCGTCGCCGCCTGCCGTACGGTCCCCGCGGGGCGGCTGCCGCACTCCCTGCACGCCTACTTCCTGCGTGCGGGAGACCCGGGAGCGCACATCGTCTACACCGTCGACCGGATACGCGACGGGCGCTCCTTCACCACCCGGCGCGTGGTGGCCGTTCAGCACGGGCAGCCGATCTTCCACCTGTCGGCGTCCTTCCAGGTGCACGAGGACGGGATGGAGCACCAGGAGCCCATGCCGCAGGCGCCCGACCCGGAGACGCTGCCCACGGCCGAGGCCATCCTGCCGCGCTACAAGGAGTTGTTCACCGACCCCCGGGTCCCCGAGACGTTGCTGAAGGCCCGCGCCGCCGTGGATCTGCGGTACGTGGAGGAGCCGCCCTTCGGCCGGGTCGGCAGGCCGGGCGAGCCGCGCTCGCAGGTGTGGTTCCGCACCAACGGCAAGCTGGACGGCGAGGCGGACGAGCCGATGCTGCACATCTGTCTGGCGACGTACGTCTCGGACATGACGCTGCTGGACTCCGTGCTGCTCGCGCACGGCAGGGGCGGCTGGGCGGTCGGGGACGTGGTCGGGGCCAGCCTGGATCACGCCATGTGGTTCCACCGGCCCTTCCGGGCGGACGAGTGGCTGCTCTACGACCAGGAGTCGCCCACCGCGCAGGGCGGCCGAGGGCTCGGCAGGGGGCGGATCTTCACCAGGGACGGACGGCTGGTGGCTTCGGTCATCCAGGAAGGCGTCGTCCGGATACCGAGGGGAAGCGCCGGAAACCCCGGAAACGCCGGAAACCCCGGAAACCCCGGAAACCCCGGAAACCCCGGAAACCCCGGAAACCCCGGAACCTCCGGAAATACAGCCGCGGCTCGTCAGTCCGCGGGGGATGCCGTCCGTTGACCGGAGGGTCAGCCGGTCAGCCCCGCCGCCTCCAGCAGGTAGGCCGTCATCGGCTCGTAGAAGCGGGGGTCGGCCACGTGGTCGTCCAGTGGGACGGCCACCTCCAAGGTCCCCTCGGCCTCGCCGAGGAAGAGAGCCGGGTCGTTGCAGTCGGCGAAACCGATCGCGGTCAGCCCGTGCTGGGCCGCCCGGCCCGCCCAGCCGTGGTCGGCCACCACCAGTTCGGGCAGTGCCTCTCCGGCGTGCTCCAAGGCGCGCAGCACTCCCGCCATCGGTTCGGGGGAGTGGGTGTGCCACAGGGAGGCGCCCCGCTCGTAGACCGCCACACCCGAGAACTGCACGATCACGCCCTCGTCCGCGTACACCCCCAGGGGCGTACGGACGATGTCGCATCCGGCGGCGCGCAGCGCCATGGCGAGGACGCCGTGCATGTCCAGCAGCGCGCCCGGATGCCCCGTCGCGAACAGCACGCGCCGCCGTCCCTCGGCGGCCTTGCGCAGCTCGGCCGCCGCCCGGTCCAGGGCGCCGAGGGTCAGCTCGGGGTCGATGGTGTCCTGGCCCGTGCGGTAATCCGGATCGTCGTTGACGCCACAGCGCTCGGCCATCACCGCGAGCACGTCCTGCTCGTCCGCCCAGCGGTCGCCCAGCTCCAGGCCGAGCCAGTAGTGCCGGTCGCCGTTGGCGAGCTTGCGGTAGTGATCGAGGTTGTTCTCCCGTGGAGTGGCGACATCCCCCGCGATCCGGGTGCGCACCAGGTGATCGGCCAGTTCGTCGCGCGAGGGCGCGTCCGGGAGCGGCAGGGGGAGTGGCACGGGCAAGAGAGGCTGTGACATGTAGCCATTGTGGCTCGTACGGGCGCTCGATGGACGCCGTGTCCAAAAGGCGGCCTTCAGGTCCGCCACAAAGGTCCAGGCATCCGGTGGCCGTCGCGGCCTTACCCTCGCCCCCATGACCAGCAGCGAACATTCTCCGGCCGAAAGCGAGCACCCCGCGGCCGACAGTGGAACACTTCCGGTCGGCGGCGGGCAGCCCCGGCCCGGGGGCGGTGACGTCCCCACCGGTGGCGAAGGCTCCGCGAGCACCGATGGACGCCCGGATGGAGGGCGGAAAATGCCCCGGGGTCCCGTGGACTCCTCCCGGGTGCCCCGTTACGCGGGCCCGGCGACCTTCGCGCGGCTGCCCCGCCTCGACGAGACACAGGGGCACGCCGACGTCGCCGTCGTGGGGGTCCCGTTCGACACCGGCGTCTCCTACCGCCCCGGCGCCCGCTTCGGCGGCAACGCCATCCGGGAGGCGTCCCGCCTGCTGCGGCCCTACAACCCGGCACAGGATGCCGCGCCGTTCGCGCTGGCGCAGGTCGCGGACGCCGGGGACATCGCGGTGAACCCGTTCGACATCGGCGAGGCCGTGGAGACGGTGGAGGAGGCCGCCGGATCCCTGCTGGCATCCGGTGCCCGGCTGATGACGCTGGGCGGCGACCACACCATCGCGCTGCCGCTGCTGCGCGCGGTGGTCCGCGAGCACGGCCCGGTCGCGCTGCTGCACTTCGATGCGCACCTGGACACCTGGGACACCTACTTCGGGGCCGCCTACACCCACGGCACCCCCTTCCGCAGGGCGTTCGAGGAGGGGCTGCTGGACACCTCGGCGCTCTCGCACGTCGGTATCCGGGGGCCGCTGTACGGGAAGCGCGATCTGGATGAGGACGCGCGGATGGGCTTCGGCATCGTGACCTCCGCCGATGTGATGCGGCGCGGAGTGGACGAGGTGGCCGACCAACTGCGGCAGCGCATCGGCAGCCGCCCCCTGTACGTGTCGGTGGACATCGACGTGCTCGACCCCGCGCACGCGCCGGGCACCGGCACCCCCGAGGCCGGCGGGCTCACCTCGCGGGAGCTGCTGGAGATCCTGCGCGGGCTGTCGGACTGCCATCTGGTCTCGGCGGATCTGGTGGAGGTCGCGCCCGCCTACGACCACGCGGAGATCACCTCTGTCGCCGCCTCGCACACGGCCTATGAGCTGACGACGCTGATGGCACGGCAGATCGCGGCATCCCGGGAAGGGGGCGCCGGTACCGCTTAGCGGCGCCTCGGAGCCCCTGGGATCCCGGGGCTCCGAGGCTCGGCAGGGTGGGGCGGGGCGGGTGGCGGCGAGGATCCGGGTGCCGGTGAGCGCGGGTTTCCGGCCGTGTTGCGGACGGTGTGCAACCGGTTGCTTGCATGCTGTTTCGGCCGCCGGGGGTGCGGGATCACCCAACGCTGCTGGTGGGCGGGGCTTGACGCCGAATGGCGACTCATGCCGAGCCGGTCACTATCTGCCACTGGTTTAACACGCGACGTTACCGAATTTGATCGGTCGATGTGCATTCCGTGGAAGTTCTCGACAGACTGCACACGCAATCCCGCGCGGGACGGCGACGCGGCGCGGAAAGTAGCAGAGCTGGCCTCGTGGGGGGTGCCCGCCTGCAGCGCCCAGGGACGCGTCGCCGCGGCCGGAGCGGCCCGGTGGAGCCAGCGGCTCACCGGGCCGCCTCCGGTTCCCGCCCGCTGCGGCCCGCCCGGAGACGATCCCGCACCCCCGCCCCTGCGCGGCCTCCCAGGCGTCAGCGCGCCATCCGCGGCACCAGGGCCGTCAGCCCCGCGGGCCCCTGAGTCCGCGACCGCGACCGCGTGCCCGAACCGCGCGGGCCTGCTTCCATCGAAAGGGCCTGCTTCCGTCGAGAGCGGTGAGCCGGAGGCGTATGCGAGCCGGAGGGATGCGCGAGCCGGGGCGTACGGGAGCACGGCGCCGGTCCTAGGACTTCCGCCCGGGCTTCCGTGCGCTCTGTCTCCGGCGGGATGAAAACCCGAAACTCCTACGTTGGTGTTTCCGGTACACGAACAGGTGACGTGAGGGGTCGCGCGTGGGGCGCAAGGCAGTGCAGAAGGCGGAGGGTGCGCCGGGCGGACGGGACGTGGGCCGCGCGCCGGATGAACGGGGCTGGGCCCGGCGGCTGGCCGGGTACTGCTGGCGGTACAAACGCGCGGTCGTTCTCGCCCTGGGGGCCTCGCTCGGCGGTATGGCCGTCATGGCGATGGTCCCTCTGCTGACCAAGATCATCATTGACGATGTGGTGGTCGGCGGCAGGGGCGGCCTGTGGATATGGATCGGGCTGCTCATAGCCGCCGCCGCGGTGATCTACGTCCTCACCTTCGCGCGCCGCTACTACGGCGGCAGACTCGCGCTGGATGTCCAGCACGACCTGCGCACCGAGATGTACCGCTCGATCGTCCGGCTCGACGGCCGCAGCCAGGACGAACTCTCGACCGGACAGGTCGTCGGACGCGGCACCAGCGACCTCCAGCTCGTACAGAGCCTCCTGTTCATGCTGCCGATGATGATCGGCAACGTCCTGCTGTTCCTGCTCGCGCTCGTCGTGATGCTCGCCTTGTCCCCGCTGCTGACGCTCGTGTCCGTCGCCGTCTTCCCGCTGCTGTGGTGGATAGCCAACCTCAGCCGCAAGCGCCTCTTCCCCGCGACCTGGTACGCGCAGCAGCAGGCCGGGGCCGTCGCCTCGGTGGTGGACGGTTCGGTCACCGGCGTCCGTGTCGTCAAGGGCTTCGGCCAGGAGGCGCAGGAGACCGGCAAGCTGCGCGCCATCAGCCGCAAGCTGTTCGCGGGCCGGATGCGCACCGTACGGCTCAACGCCCGCTACACCCCCTCCCTCCAGGCCGTGCCCTCGCTCGGCCAGGTCGCCATGCTGGCGCTCGGCGGCTGGATGGCCACCCAGGGGCAGATCACGCTGGGCACCTTCGTCGCCTTCTCCACCTACCTCGCGCAACTCGTGGGGCCCGTCCGGATGCTCGCGATGATGCTCACCGTCGGACAGCAGGCGCGCGCCGGAGTCGAACGCGTCTACGACCTCATCGACACCGAACCGCAGATGGCCGAGAGCCCGCACGCCATCGATCTGCCCGAAACAGCCGACGCCTCCGTCGAGTTCGACGACGTCACCTTCGGATACTCCTCCGAAACCCCCGTCCTCGACGGCTTCAGCCTGCGCATCGAGCCCGGTGAGACCGTTGCGCTCGTCGGCGCCAGCGGCAGCGGCAAATCCACCGTCTCCATGCTGCTGCCCCGCTACTACGACGTGACCGGCGGCGCCGTGCGCGTCGGCGGCCAGGACGTGCGCGAGCTGACCCTGGCCTCGCTGCGCTCGGCCATCGGCCACGTCCCCGAGAACAGCTTCCTGTTCTCCTCCTCCGTGCGGGAGAACATCGCCTACGGCGCGCCGGATGCCACGGATGAGCAGATACGCGCCGCCGCCCGCGCCGCACAGGCCGACGGCTTCATAGGCGAGCTGCCCGACGGCTACGAGACCGCCGTCGGTGAGCAGGGGCTGACGCTCTCCGGCGGCCAGCGCCAGCGCATAGCGCTCGCCCGCGCCATCCTCACCGACCCCCGGCTGCTGCTCCTGGACGACGCGACCTCCGCCGTGGACGCCCGGGTCGAGCACGAGATCCACGAGGCCCTGCGCGGCGTGATGGCGGGCCGCACGACGCTGCTGATCGCACACCGGCAATCCACCCTCGCACTGGCCGACCGCATCGCCGTACTGGACGGCGGGCGGCTGGCCGACTTCGGCACCCACGAGGAACTGACCGGCCGCTGTGCCCTGTACCGGCGCCTGCTGACCGATCCCGACGAGCTGGGCGAGGTGGACCGCGACCCGGCCGGAATGGCCGCACAGGGCGCGCACAGCGCCGTGGACGGCGTCACGCCCGAACTGTGGGTGCGCGCCGGGATCGAGGACGGCGGGAGCGACGAGGGCGCCGGACCCGGCGACGGCACCAAGTCCGGCCCGAGCGGCGGCGACGCGGCATCCGGCCGCCCCGGCGGCTTCGCCTCGGGACTGGCCGGATCGCCGGGCAGCCCCGAACTGCTCGCCCAGGTGGCCGCGCTGCCGCCCGCGCTCGATACCCCGGACATCGACGAGGAACGCGCCGAGGCCCGCGAGGACTCCTACGGACTCCGCCGGCTGCTGCGCGGCTTCGGCGCCGCGCTGCTGATCGCACTCGCCTTCGCCGCACTGGATGCCGGGTTCGGCCTGGTGCTGCCGGTGCTGATCCGGCACGGCATCGACAACGGCGTGGAAAAGGGCGCACTGAGCGCCGTATGGGCGGCCTCCGCGCTGGCGCTGGCCGTGGTGGTCGCCCAGTGGGCGGCCCAGACCGGCTCCCTGCTGCTGACGGGACGCACCGGAGAGCGGGTGCTGTACGCGCTGCGGGTGAAGATCTTCGCGCAGCTCCAGCGCCTCGGCCTCGACTACTACGAACGGCATCTGGCGGGCGCCGTGATGACCCGGATGACGACAGACGTGGACGCGCTCTCCACGT
The DNA here is from genome assembly GCF_039532135.1 of Streptomyces axinellae. Classification (NCBI taxonomy): domain Bacteria; kingdom Bacillati; phylum Actinomycetota; class Actinomycetes; order Kitasatosporales; family Streptomycetaceae; genus Streptomyces; species Streptomyces axinellae. The sequence continues at coordinate 110,856 of NZ_BAAARJ010000009.1, read as the reverse complement.
TCTTGCAGACCGGCCTGGTCACCGCCGTCGTCTCGCTGTTCACCTTCCTGGGCATTCTGGGCGCGCTGCTGGTGATCGACGTCCAGCTCGCACTGGTCGTCTTCGCGACGCTGCCGCTGCTCGTCCTCGGCACGTTCTTCTTCCGCAGGCAGAGCGTCAAGGCGTACGAACTGGCGCGCGAGCGGGTCAGCGTCGTGAACTCCAACCTCCAGGAGTCCGTTGCGGGCCTCCGGATGGTGCAGGCGTTCCGGGGCGAGGAGCGCGGCGCCGTCCAGTTCGAGCGTCGCAGCGACGGATACCGGCGCGCCCGGGTACGCGGACAGTGGCTGATCTCCGTCTACTTCCCCTTCGTCCAGCTTCTCGCCTCCCTGGCGACCGCCGCCGTACTCGTCGTGGGCGCGGGCCGGATCGAGAACGGCACGCTGACCGCGGGCGCGCTGGTGGCCTATCTCCTCTACATCGAGCTGTTCTTCGCACCCGTACAGCAGCTCTCACAGGTCTTCGACGGATACCAGCAGGCGGCCGTCTCGCTGCGCCGCATCCAGGAGCTGCTGCGCGAGGAGACCAGCACGCCACAGCCCCGCGCACCGCGTCCGGTCGAGGCACTGCGCGGCGACATCGTCTTCCAGGACGTCCACTTCCGGTACGCGGCCTCGGACGCGCCCGCGCAGACGGAACCGGTTGAGCAGCCGGCGGGTGCTTCATCCGGTGCGGCGAAACCGGCCGGCGCTTCATCCGGTGGGGCGGGAACGAACGGTGCTCCATCCGGTGGCGAGGAAGCGCTGTCGGGTATCCGGCTGACGATTCCGGCCGGGCAGACCGTCGCGTTCGTCGGCGAGACCGGTGCGGGCAAATCCACCCTGGTCAAGCTCGTCGCCCGGTTCTACGACCCGAGCGAGGGCGCCGTCCTGGTCGATGGCCAGGACCTGCGCGATGTGGAGCTGACCGGATACCGGCAGAAACTCGGCGTCGTGCCCCAGGAGCCCTACCTGTTCCCCGGCACCGTGCGGGACGCCATCGCCTACGGGCGGATGGACGCGAGCGACGCGCAGGTCGAGGCGGCGGCGCGCGCCGTGGGGGCGCACGACATGATCGCCTCGCTCTCGGGCGGCTACCTGCACGAGGTGGACGAGCGGGGCCGCAACCTGTCCGCGGGCCAGCGACAGCTGATAGCGCTCGCCCGTGCGGAACTCGTCGATCCCGGCATCCTGCTGCTGGACGAGGCGACCGCGGCGCTCGACCTGGCCACCGAGTCGCTGGTCAACGAAGCCACCGACCAGCTCGCCGGATCGCGTACCACCCTGGTGGTGGCCCACCGGCTGACGACAGCCTCCCGCGCCGACCGCGTCATCGTCCTCGACCACGGCCGGGTCGTGGAGGACGGCACCCACACCGAACTGCTTGCTCTGGAGGGCCGGTACGCGCGGCTGTGGCGCACCTACACGGGCGCGGCCGGAGCGCGGGAGACGGCATCCGCGCCCGTGGCGAGCTGAGCGCGGGCGCGGAGGCACGGAGCCGGTGCTCCGGGGCGGGGCGGTTGCCCCGCCCCGGAGCGGCGGCGGTCAGTGGCTAACGGCCGCGCACGTTCTTCCGGCTCGGCGGTTCACTGGCGGGCTGGTAGTCGCCCGACCAGCGGGACATCACCAGTTGTGCCGCGACGGTGCCCCCGGCGGCGGTGACCTCGGTGAGGAAGTGCTCGGCACGCTCCGCGCGCAGGACGATGCTCAGGCTGCCGTGGTGGCAGATGATCACGGACCCGTCGCCGCGCCGTTCGTAGGTGAAGCCTTGAGGTGCTGCCATAGCCCGACCATACGCCTCACTCAGCGCACATTTTCACCAGGTACTCGTCAACAGTCTGCGTCTGCCCGAAGGGGAGCGGCTCCTCGCCCGCACGCCAGTGGATGTCGCTGATCTCGCTGTTCGCCACGAACGGCAGCACACGCGTCAGCTCACCGGTGAACAGCGCCCCGTACAGGATTCGTTGCCGCGCCCCCAGGGCCGTACGGGAGAAGCCCACGAAGCGCAGCGCTGCGGGGTCCGTCACCTGGCAGGTCTCCTCGCGCAGTTCGCGGACCGCCGCTGCCCGGGGGCTCTCACCTTCCTCGATGCTGCCGCCGGGCAGCTCCCAGCACTCCCGGTCCCGCTCGTAGACCATCAGCAGCCGCCCCTCGTGCCGGACGGCCACCAGCGCATAGCCGACGGGGGCGTCCTCGAAGCGGGTGCCCTCCGGCTCCCGGTGGAAGGAGAGCAGCCGCATCCCACGTGGCCCCGTGGCCAGCGGAGCGGATGCCGGTGCGACGGCCTCCGGCGGCATGGCGGACCCCGGCGGAGTGACGGATTCCGGCGGTGTGGCGGATTCGGTCATGCGGCCGAGCGTAGTACGCGGCTGCGTCGGCCCCTCGGTGCAGCGGCGGAATCCGGAGAACCGCTCAGCGGTGTGCGCTTTCCCGTATACGTACACCTGGGTCTGGCGGAGCGGGGGTTGCGCCGATAGGTTCACGACGACTTTTGGCGATGTAAGGGGAGGGTGAATGCGTAAAACGCTCAGATGGCTGCTGTCACTGGTGGTACTCATAAGCACCGTCGGCATCGGCAGCGCCTCCGCGGGGGCCGCCACCACGGCGGCCGGGGCCGACATCAAGGACCGCATCCTCGCGGTGCCCGGCATGAGCCTCATCGAGGAGAAGCCGGTCAACGGATACCGCTACTTCGTCCTCAACTACCAACAGCCCATTGACCACCGGCATCCGGGCAAGGGCACGTTCAAGCAGCGCATTTCGATCCTGCACAAGGGTGAGGACCGCCCCACGGTCTTCTTCACCGGCGGGTACAACCTGAGCACGACCCCCAGCCGGAGCGAGCCGACCCAGATGACGGACGGCAACCAGGTCTCCATGGAGTACCGCTTCTTCACCCCCTCGCGGCCCGATCCGGCCGACTGGTCGAAGCTCGACATCTGGCAGGCCGCCAGCGACCAGCACCGCATCTTCAAGGCGCTGAAGAAGATCTACGGCAAGAACTGGATCGCGACCGGCGGCAGCAAGGGCGGCATGACCGCGACCTATTTCCGCCGCTTCTACCCGCACGACATGGACGGCACCGTCGCCTACGTGGCACCCGACGACGTGCGCAACGCGGAGGACTCCGCCTACGAGAAGTTCTTCAAGAACGTCGGCTCCAAGGAGTGCCGCGCCAAGCTCAACGGCGTCCAGCACGAGATCTTCGAACGGCGCGGCGAGATGGTCCCGCGCCTCAAGAAGTGGGCCGAGGAGAACGACTACACCTTCAAGCTGGCGGGCAGCGCCGACAAGGCGTTCGAACTGGTCGCGCAGGACCTGGTGTGGGGCTTTTGGCAGTACCACCTGGAGTCCGAGTGCGACCAGGTGCCGGCCACCGGCGCCTCCACCGACGACCTCTACAAGTGGGCCGACGAGATCGGCGGCTGGGATGCCGGTACCGACCAGGGCATGCTCCCGTACACGCCGTACTACTACCAGGCCGGCACCCAGATGGGCTCGCCCGACTACGAGGAGCCCCTCCTCGACGACGTGCGCAAGTACCCGGGCCTGAACGTGCCGCGCACCTATGTGCCGCGTGACATCCCGATGAAGTTCAACAAGCACGACAAGGCGATGCGCGACGTGGACGCCTGGGTGCGCCACCACTCCTCGCAGATGCTCTTCGTCTACGGCCAGAACGACCCCTGGGGGGCCGAGCCGTTCCGTCCGGGCAAGGGCACCAAGGACACCGCCGTCTACACGGCGCCGGGCCAGAACCACGGCGCCAACATCGCCAAGCTCCAGGAGGACGACCGCGCCGACGCGACCCGCGCCCTCATGAAGTGGGCCGGGGTGAAGGTCGGCCCGGACGAGAAGCCCAAGCGCCTGACGGCGTACGACAAGAAGCTCGACCGTCCCCAGAAGGACGCGCTGACGCTGCGGCCCTGACCGGGCCCGCTTTGCCGAGGAGCGGCCCGCCCCGGGCAGCCGCCGCTCCGGAGGAGCAGCCGCCGCGCTGACCGAGCGCGGCGGCTGCTGCCTGTTCGCGGCGGCGTGCTGGACGCGGAAGGGCCGGTCCCGTCAGCGGGGCCCCTCCGCGAGGCCGCTCAGCGGGCTCAGCGGGGTGTGCGGCGGGGCACTCCGCGCCGTCCGGTGCGGCTCTGCGCCGCGTCCGCGAGGAGGCCGCGCAGATGGTCACGCACGCCGGGCAACAGCGCGGGGAGTTCGGCCACCTCCGGATACCAGCGTTTTTCGTACTCCCAGCACAGCCAGTCCGCCGCGCCGCCGCCCGCCGAGGTGTCCGGCCCCTCGGCGGTGTCGCGCGCCCTGGTGAGGAGTTCCATGACCTGGGCGAGCGGCAGCACCCCCTTGCCCGGCGGCAGCGGCATGCTGTCCGACCGGGAGGCCACATCCTTGACCTGGACGTAGCCCAGGTACGGAGCGAGCATCCGGTGCGTCGTTTCCGGGTCCTCCCCGCCGAGCCAGGTGTGCAGCACGTCCCACAGCACCCCGGCCCCCGGATGGCCGACGGCTCGCAGCACCCGTGCCGCGTCCGCGCCCGTGCGGTGCGAATCGTGGGTCTCCAGCAGCACCCGGACCCCCAGATCCGTGGCCATCGCCGCGCCCTTCCGCAGCCGGCGCACCGCCGTGGCGTCCCCCTCGGCGGGGCCCGCGTCCACGCCCCCGGGGAAGACCCGTGCGTACGGTGCGCCCAGGTCGCGGGCCAGTTCCAGGAGAGCGCGCAGCTCAGCCAGTACGGGGGCGTCCTCGCCGCCCTCGGCGACCTTCGGGTATCCGGCGACGCACAGGATCTGGACGCCCGCGTCCTTGAACCGCTCCACGACCTCCACGCGCTCGGTCAGCCCGAGGCCGGGGTGGACCGGCTCCTCCGGATGGGCGCGCAGTTCGACTCCGTGGAATCCGGCGCCGGATGCCAGGCGCAGCACCTCGGGAACGGGCATGCCGGGGAGGCCGAGAGTGGAGAAGGCGAGTCGCATGGGGTCAGAGGACCAGATGCGCTCCCCTCGTACAAGGTTGCCGCCGTTACCGGGGTGGCGGTCCGCCGACGCCGGAGCGCGTCTCCGCTCGCGCGTTCGACTCGCCTCGCCCCCTGGCCACCCCCTCGCCCCGCCGCCACCCCCGCCGCACCGGGTGTCAAGTCCCTTGTTGATGTGACTTCTTGGCCGTAGCGTTCCCGGCATTGAGGGCTTTTCGCCGGTGTCCGCCGAGAGGGCCGGCGGAGCCGAGGGGCCTGGCGGGAAGAGGGGGACGAGCCCACGTGACACGCAGGACAGTCCGGATCGCGATGAACGGTGTGACCGGCCGGATGGGGCACCGTCAGCACCTCGTCCGCTCCCTCCTCGCCCTGCGCAAGGAAGGCGGGCTCGACCTCGGCGGTGGCGAGCGGCTGTGGCCCGAGCCGGTTCTGGTGGGCCGCACAGAGCCCGCGCTCAGGGCACTGGCCGAGGAGTACGGGCTCGATCCCGGCCAGGTCTCCACCGATCTGGACGCGGTGCTCTCCGATGAGACCGTGGACGTCTACTTCGACGCGCAGGTCACCTCGGCGCGCCAGGAAGCCCTCAAGAAGGCGATCGCCGCCGGGAAGCACGTCTACACGGAAAAGCCGACGGCCACCTCGCTCGACGGCGCCCTGGAGCTGGCCAGAGCCGCCGACCGGGCGGGCGTCGAGCACGGCGTCGTCCAGGACAAGCTCTTCCTCCCGGGCCTGCGCAAGCTCCGGCGCCTGGTGGAGAGCGGCTTCTTCGGCAGAATCCTGTCCGTACGCGGCGAGTTCGGATACTGGGTCTTCGAAGGCGACCGCCAGCCGGCCCAGCGCCCGTCGTGGAACTACCGCGCGGAGGACGGCGGCGGCATCGTCAGCGACATGTTCCCGCACTGGGAGTACGTGCTGCACAACCTCTTCGGCCGGGTCACCTCCGTGCAGGCGCAGGCCGTGACGCACATCCCGCGCCGCTGGGACGAGCGGGGCGAGCCGTACGCGGCGACGGCGGACGACGCGGCCTACGGCATCTTCACGCTGGAGGGCGGCGCCATCGCGCAGATCAACTCCTCCTGGGCGGTGCGGGTGCACCGCGACGAACTGGTGGAGTTCCAGGTGGACGGCACCGAGGGCTCGGCCGTCGCCGGGCTGCGCGGCTGCCGCTACCAGCACCGGGCCGGCACCCCCAAGCCGGTGTGGAACCCGGATCTGCCCGCCACCGAACGCTTCCGCGACCAGTGGCAGGAGGTTCCGGACAACGACGGTGACGAGGGCACCAACGGGTTCAAGGCCCAGTGGGAGCAGTTCCTGCGCCAGGTGGCGGCCCCCGACCCAGGCCGCCCCCGCGCCTGGGGCCTGCTGGCGGGAGCACGCGGCGTACAACTGGCCGAACTGGGCCTGCGGTCCTCGGCCGAGGGCCGCCGCTACGAGGTGCCGGAGCTGACCCTGTGATCCTGCTGCCCGAGCCCTCCGGGGGGACCCGCGCCCACGTGCCCGGCGCGGCCTCGCCCGCTCTGAGCCGGGGGCCGGGGGCGCCGCCGGTCTCCCGGGTGGTCTTCGCGGCGGCGCACGTGGTGGCCGACACCGTGCCGGGCGGGCCCGCCGCGCTCGACTGGGACGCCACGCTCGCCTTCCGCCGCCACCTGTGGGCGCACGGGCTGGGCGTGGCAGAGGCGATGGACACCGCACAGCGCGGCATGGGCCTGGAGTGGGCGGGTGCCGCCGAGCTGATCCGGCGTTCGGCGGCCGAGGCGAAGGCCACCGGCGGACGTATCGCCTGCGGCGTCGGCACCGACCAACTCCCCGCGCCCCTCGGCCGGGCCGACGCGGATGCGGCCGACGCTCCCGGGGGCTCCGCCGCCGCGGCGCGGCTGACCCGGATCACCCGCGCCTACGAGGAGCAGCTCGAACTGGTCGAGGACGGCGGAGCGCAGGCCATCCTCATGGCCTCCCGTGCGCTGGCGGCCACGGCGCGCGGTCCCGAGGACTACGAGCACGTGTACGGCGCCCTGTTGCGGCAGGCGGCCCGCCCGGTCATCCTGCACTGGCTCGGCCCCATGTTCGACCCCGCGCTGGAGGGCTACTGGGGCAGCGGCGATCTGGAGGAGGCCACCGACACCTTCCTGGAGATCATCGCGGGGCACCCCGGCAAGATCGACGGCGTGAAGGTCTCCCTCCTGGACGCGGAGCGCGAGGCCGCGCTGCGCCTGCGGCTGCCCGAGGGCGTGCGCTGCTACACGGGCGACGACTTCCACTATCCGGAGCTGATCGAGGGCGACGGGGCGGCGCACAGTGACGCGCTGCTCGGCGTTTTCGACCCCCTGGCCCCGCTGGCGGCCGACGCCGTGCGGATGCTGGACGACGGCGACCGCGCGGCATTCCGCGCCGCACTCGACCCCACCGTCCCGCTCGCCCGGCATCTGTTCCAGCATCCGACGCGCTACTACAAGACGGGCGTGGTGCTGCTGGCCTGGCTGGCCGGGCACCAACGGCACTTCACCATGGCCGGCGGGCTCCAGTCGGCCCGCTCCCTGCCGCACCTCGCACGCGCCTACGAACTCGCCGACGGCATCGGCATGTTCCCCGACCCCGAGCTGGCCGAGCACCGGATGAAGCAGCTCCTCGCCCTCCACGGAGTGGATCAGTGAGCGCCCCCGGCCCGGTTCCTGCCTCTGGTCCGGCCCCTGGTCCGGCCCCCGCCCCCGGCCCTGCCGCCGTGCGGGCTGCCGCTCTCGCCCGGCTGTCGGTCAACCAGGAGACCGTGCGTCAACTCTCCCTCCCCGAACTGGCCCGGGAGACGGCCGCACTCGGCATCGGAGGGGTGGGGCTGTGGCGCGATCCGGTGCGCGGGTACGGCGCCGAGGCCGCCGGGCGGCTCATGCGCGCGCACGGACTGCGCGTCACCTCCCTGTGCAGAGGCGGCTTCTTCACCGCGAAGGACCCGGCCGGGCGCCGTGCCGCGCTCGATGACAACCGCGCGGCGGTCGAGGAGGCCGCCGCGCTGGGCACCGGCACGCTCGTCCTGGTGTCCGGCGGGCTGCCCGCGGGGGAGCATGACCTGCCCGGCGCGCGCGAGCGTGTCGCCGACGCGCTCGCCGAACTGGCGCCCTACGCCGAGGAGCGGGCCGTGCGGCTCGCGGTGGAGCCGCTGCACCCGATGTACGCCTCGGACCGCTGCGTGGTCTCCACCCTCGGCCAGGCCCTCGCGCTGGCCGAGCGGTTCTCGGCCCGGCAGGTGGGCGTCGTCGTGGACACCTACCACCTGTGGTGGGACGAGCGGGTGCCGGATCAGCTCGCTCGGGCGGGGGAGCAGGGCCGCATCGCCGCCTTCCAGCTCGCCGACTGGGTCACCCCGCTCCCCGAGGGCGTGCTGCTGGGCCGGGGCCAGCTCGGGGACGGCTGCGTGGACTTTCGGGCTTTCCGTGAACTGACCGACGCGGCCGGCTACTCGGGGCCCGTCGAGGTGGAATTGTTCAACCCCGCGCTGTGGGCGCGCGACGGGGCCGACGTCCTCAAGGAGACCGCCGAGCGCTACCTCACGCACGTGCTGTGACCACCGGCACGTGTCGGAAGCCCGCCCCCGGTACCCGGTGCGATATGGGCGGGTCGTGCGACGCGGGCGCCCCGTTCCGGACGGAAAAAAATCACGCAGGGCCCTGCAATCATTTCGGAGAGTCGCGGGTCTTCTCTGTGTCGGCGCTCTCCGGGGGAAATCGGGGGAATTCCAAGGGAAAGGGAGAAGCCGAGGGGGGAAAGGGAAGGGCCCGGTCCATTGGACCGGGCCCTTCGAACTGGCAGCGGACTGCGGGAGATTCAGCTGTGCCCCGCAGATTCAGCTGTGTCCCGCGTGGGCCGTGCGCGGGGTCAGAACGGCACGCCGCAGCGCAGCAGTACGTTGGCGTACGGCCTGGCCTCGCCCGTGCGTACCACCAGCTTCGCTTCCCTGGTCCTGGCCTTCAGCTCCTCGTGCGAGATCAGCTCAAGTCCGGGGAAATGGCCGGTGAGCAGCTCGGTTGCCGCCGGGTTGGCCTCGCGTACCTCCTCGGCCGCCACGGCGCCCTCCACCTCCAACTCGTCGAGGATCCCCGTCAGGACGTCGGCGAAGGAGGGCACGCCTGCCCGGAATGCGAGGTCCACGACCGAGGGGCCCTCGGGAATGGGAAGTCCGGCATCGCACACCACGACCAGATCGGTGTGCCCCAACCGGGCCAGCGCTCCGGAGAGATGGCGGTTGAGTATCCCGGACTTCTTCACTCTGTTGTCTCCTCGCTCGCTCCGGCAGCACCGGATGCTCCCGTGCTTCCGGCCGCACTGGATGCCCCGACGCTTCCAGGCGCACCGGATGCTCCAGTGTTTCCGGCAGCACCGGATGCTCCGGCGCTTCCGGAAACACTGGAGGTCTCCACCTCGGCAGCGCTCGGATAGGACTCCTGCGCTCCCGCCCGGGTGACCGCGAAGGAGCCGACGCGTACGGCGTACCGCACGGCCTGCTCCAACCCGTCCCCGCGGCCCAGCCGCCAGCCGAGCGCCCCGGTGAAGGCGTCGCCGGCGCCGGTGGTGTCCACGGCCTTGACCGGGGGGCTGGGCACCAGGACCGCGCCTGCCGTACCCGCTCCTGGGCCCGCCACCAGCGCGCCACCGGCGCCCAGGGTGATGACCACGCTGCGCGGCCCCAGCCCGAGGAGGGCGGTGGCCCACTCCTTCGGATCGGTGCTCAGCGTGTGGCCGGGCAACAGGCGCCGTGCCTCATGCTCGTTGACCACCAGCGGGTCGCAGAGCGCGAGCACGTCCTCGGGCAGGGGAGCGGGCGGCGAGGGGTTGAGCACGATGCGGGCGCCGTGCTCCGCGGCGGCTCGCGCCGCCGCGGCGACCGTCTCCAGGGGGATCTCCAGTTGGAGGGAGACCACGGCCGCGGCCTCGAAGAGGGCGCTCGCCCCGGCGATGTCATCCGGCGTGAGCCGGGCGTTGGCGCCGGGTGCGACGACGATGCTGTTGTCACCGGCCGCATCGACGGTGATGAGGGCGACGCCGGTAGGTGCGTCCTTGCCCTCCAGCAGACCGGCGGTGTCCGCCCCAGCGGCACGCTGGGCCTCGGCGAGCAGTCGCCCGTACGTGTCGTCGCCGACGCGCGCGAGCAGGGTGGTGCGGGCGCCGAGCCGGGCGGCGGCTGCCGCCTGGTTGGCTCCCTTGCCGCCCGGGTGGATGACCAGATCCGACCCGAGCACTGTCTCGCCCGCCGCCGGCCTGCGGTCGACTCCCACGACCAGGTCGGCGTTGGCGGACCCGACGACCAGGAGGTCGTATCCGTGCATCCGGTGCTCCTTCTCGGCCCGTGCGGGGCCCGGCCCAGGGAAGGGCCGATCAGCTTGCCCTGTGCCGTCGGTCAGGAGAACCGCTCGACGTTCTTCTTGGTGACGACCTTGACCGGCACCTTGATCTTCGGGTCGACGGTCGAACCGTCGATGATGCGCATGGCGTTGCGGACGGCCATCTTGCCCAGCTCGGCGGGCTGCTGGGCCACGGTGGAGCTGAGAGTGCCCTTCTTGACGGCCTTCAGCGCCTCGGGGGTGCCGTCGAAGCCGACGACCTTCACGTCGCCGCCGGACTTGGAGCCCAGCGCCTTGGCGGCGCCCAGCGCCATCTCGTCGTTCTCCGCGAAGATGCCGTCCAGGTCCGGGTGGGCCTGCATGACGTTGGTGGTGACGTCCAGGCCCTTGTCCCGCAGGAAGTTGGCGGGCTGCTTGGCCACGATCTTGATGCCGGGGTACTTCTTGATGCCCTCGGCGAAGCCCTTGGCGCGCTCGCGGGAGGAGGATGTGCCCACCTGGCCGCGCAGGACGAGGATCTTGCCCTTGCCGCCGAGCTGGTCGGCCAGGCTCTTGGCGGCCATCTTGCCGCCGTCGACGTTGTCGGAGGCGACGGTGGTCTTGACCTCGGCCTTGTTGACCCCGCGGTCCACTGCGACGACCGGGATGTTCGCGTTCGCGGCGGCCTTGACGGAGGGGCCGGCGGCGTCGGAGTCGACCGGGTTGATGATCAGGGCCTTCACGTTCTTCGACGTGAAGTTCTGCACCTGGTTCGCCTGGGTCGAGGCGTCCTCCTGGGCGTCCTGGACGGTGATCTCGGCGCCCTGGGCCTTTGCCTCTTCCTCGGCGCCCTTCTTCATCTGGGTCATGAAGGGCTGGTTCAGCGCGGATATCGCGAAGCCCAGCTTCGCCTTCTCCTTGCCGCCGCTGGAGCCGGAGCCGGAGCCGCAGGCGGAGGCGGTCAGTGCGACTGCCGTGGCCACGACGACCACGGACGTGTTCTTTCTCTTGCTCATTGCTGCATTCCTTGCAGTCGGCAGATGGATTGAACTACGTGCGCTCCCCCGTCGCACAAAGATCATGCGCGGCGACGCAGTGTATCGAGAAGTACGGCCAGTGCAATCACGGCCCCGATAACAACTTGCTGCCAGAAAGCGGAAACGTCGAGAAGGTTGAGTCCATTGCGAAGAACAGCGAGGATGAGCGCGCCAATCAGCGTTCCGGAAGCCTTGCCCACACCTCCGGCGAGGCTCGCGCCACCGATGACGACCGCCGCGATCGCGTCCAGTTCGTAACCTGTGGCGGCCTGCGGCTGGGCCGAGGCGAGACGGGTCGCCAGGACGATTCCGGCAACCGCGGCGAAGGTGCCCACCAGTGCGTAGATGACCAGCTTCTGGCGTCGCACCCGGATTCCCGACAGGTGCGCGGCCTCCTCGTTGCCGCCGATCGCGTACATCGCCCGGCCGCTGTAGGTGCGGATGAGGATCACGGCGGCGACAACGCCCATCAGGATCATCACGAGCACCGGCACCGGCAGCCAGTCGCCGAGGGTCTCGCCGACCCAGGAGATGGACTCGGGCAGCGTGATCGGGGTGCCGTCGGAGACGACCAGGGCCAGGCCGCGCGCCGCGGAGAGCATCGCCAGCGTGGCGATGAACGGCGGCAGTTTGCCGTAGGAGATCAGGACGCCGTTGACCAGGCCGCACGCGGTGCCGGTCAGGATGGCGAGGATGACGCCCAGGAAGACCGGCATGCCCTCGGTGGTGCTGAACCAGCCGAGCATGACAGCGGAGAAGGCCGCCACCGAACCGACCGAGAGGTCGATGCCGCCCGCGACGATGGCGAAGGTGACGCCGAAGGCGAGGATGGCGGTCACGGCCGCCTGGACGCCGACGTTCAGCAGGTTCTGGGTGCTGAGGAAGTCGCCCGACATGATCGTCATCAGCACGATCATGGCCACCAGCGCGGTCAGCGCGCCGTTCTCCAGCAGGAGACGTCGTAGGACGTTGGGCGGCCCGTTGCCGCCGGGGCGCTTGTCCAGGCGATGACCCGGCTGCGTGTCAATGGCCACGGGGAGAATCCTCCATCTCGCTCGTTCCAGGTGCGGAGCTGCCGACGGCCAGGGCCATCACGGCGTCCTGGCTGGCCTCCCGCGCGGTCAGTTCGCCCGCGATCCGGCCCTGGGACATCACCAGGATCCGGTCGCTCATGCCCAGCACCTCGGGGAGGTCGCTGGAGATCATCAACACCGCGTGACCAGAGGCCGTCAGCTCGTTGATGAGCTGGTAGATCTCGACCTTGGCGCCCACATCGATGCCGCGGGTGGGCTCGTCGAGGATCAGCACGCGGCTCTGGGCGAGCAGCCACTTGCCGATCACGACTTTCTGCTGGTTTCCGCCGGAGAGAGTGCGCACGTGCTGGTCGAGACCGGCCATCCGCACGCCCAGCCGGTCGGCGATCCGGCCGGCCTCCTTGCGCTGGCTGCCCCGGTCCACGAAGCCGCCCTTGCTCGACTCGCGCAAGGTGACCAGGCCGAGGTTGTCGGCGACCGAGGCGTCGGGCAGCAGGCCCTGGCCCTTGCGGTCCTCGGGTACCAGGCCGAGCCCGGCCGCGTGCGAGGCCCACACGTCGTTGCCCTTGAGCTTCTTGCCGCGCACCTCGACCCGGCCCGCGTCGTAGCCGTCGGCGCCGAAGACCGCGCGGACGACCTCGGTCCGGCCCGCCCCGACCAGTCCCGCGACGCCGACGACCTCCCCGGCGCGCACCTCGAAGCTGATGTCCTGGAAGACGCCTTCCTTGCGCAGTCCGGTCACCCGCAGCAGCGGCTGGCCCGCCTGGTCGGCGGTCTTGCGCGGGTACTGCTGCTCGATGTCGCGGCCCACCATGAGCTTGACCAGTTCGTCCTGGGGGGTGTCGGCGGGCACTTGGCCGACGCTGCGCCCGTCACGCACGACGGTGACCCGGTCGCCGATGGCGGGGATCTCCTCCAGGTGGTGGGTGATCAGGATGATCCCGACGCCTTCGGAGCGCAGCTTGCGCACGATGGTGAAGAGCCGGCCGACCTCCTCGGCGGTGAGCACCGCGGTCGGCTCGTCCATGATCAGTACGCTGGTGCGCAGGCTGAGGGCCTTGGCGATCTCCACCATCTGCCGACCGGCGATGCCCAGCTTGCTGACCGGGGTGCGCGGCGGGGCGGTGATGCCGACCCTGTCCAGCAGTTCGGCCGCGTCCGCCTCCATCTTCTTGCGGTCGATCATGCCCCGGCGGCGCGGCTGGCGGCCGAGGAAGATGTTCTCCGCGATGGACAGGTGGGGGACCAGGTTGAACTCCTGGTGAATGGTGGCGATGCCGAGCTTCGCCGCCGCCTCGGCCCCGGAGATGCGCACCGGTTTGCCGTCCCGCAGGACCCGCCCCGCGTCCGCGCGGTAGGCGCCGGAGAGCACCTTGATCAGAGTGCTCTTGCCTGCTCCGTTCTCGCCCAGCAGCACATGGACTTCACCCGCGCGCAGGTCGAAGTCCACGCCGTCGAGGGCGACCACGCCGGGGAAGGTCTTCCGGATGCCCTCCGTTCGCAGCAACTCCCGTGCCGGGGGCGGGTCTGGGGTGGTCAACGGCGCGTCCTTTCGTCTTCGCCGCAGGAGCGGCGCGCTATGAGATGGGCGGAGAGCGTGACGGAGCCGGCGCTCCTCCCCTCCACCAGGTCGGTCAGGGCAGCGACCGCGCGGTGGCCCAGCTCCTGGGTCGGCTGGGCGATCGCGGTGATCGGGGGATCGGTGTGCAGGAACCAGGGGATGTCGTCGAACGCCGCCAGCGACACGTCGTCCGGCACGCGCAGGCCGAGCATGCGCAGCTGTTCCATCACACCCAGCGCCATCAGGTTGTCCGTCGCGAAGACCGCGTCCGGCGGCTCCGGGAGGGCGAAGAAGTCGCCTGCGACCCTGCGCCCGCTGGCGGTCTGGAAGTCGCCCTGGCCGATATAGGCCGCGGGCAGCGGCAGCCCGTGCTCGCGCAGGGCCGACCGGAAGGCGTGGACCCGCTCGTTGCTCGTCGTGCTCGCGACGGGCCCGGTGATGATAGCCAGCCTGCGGTGACCAAGGGCGTACAGATGAGCGACGAGAGAGCGAACGGCGGACCGCCCGTCGGCGCGTACCAGCGGCACGTCCAGGCCCTCGATCCAGCGGTCCACGAAGACCATCGGGATCCCGGAGACGGCCGCCTCCCGCAGCGCCAGGGACTGGCCGTCGGCCGGCGAGACCAGCAGCCCGTCGATACGGCGGTCCAGCAGCGTGCGCACATGGTGGTCCTGGAGCGTGAGCTGCTCGTCGGCGTTGCCGATGATGACGCTGTAGCCCCTGCTGCGCGCCGCGTCCTCGACCGCCCGGGCCAGCTCGGTGAAGAACGGATTCAGCACATCGCTGATGACCAGGCCGAGGGTGCGGGTCTGGTCCGTACGCAGGGATCTGGCCAGGGTGTTGGGGCGGTAGCGCAGCTCGGCGACCGCCTCCAGTACCCGGGTCCTGGTCTCGTCGCGGACTCCGCTGTGCCCGTTCAGCACACGCGAGACCGTGGCGACCGAGACGCCCGCATGCGCCGCGACGTCCTTGATGCCTGCCATTGGTGTGCCGGGTCCCGGAAGTGGAATTGGATACGGGGGCGGAAGCGGAACTGTAAGTGGCTCCGTGCGCACGGCGGTCGGGCTCGCTCCGCTCCCCGCGTGGAAACGATTACATCGCACATGGAAGGGGATGCGCCGGGTGTGACGCAAGGGGCTGATGCAGGATCGTGACCCCCTTTTGGGAACAAGTCTTCGAGAGGGGTGGGAGGTAACTCCGGCACTCGTTCCGAGGGTTATCCACAGGGCTGCCGCGATGTCGGCACTCGGGGCTACGGTCTGTGACATGACGTTCCAGCCTGCGGTGCTCGAAGGGGTCCTAGAGCGCATCACCTACGCCAATGAGGACAATGGGTACACCGTCGCGCGGGTCGATACCGGCCGCGGCGGCGAACTCCTCACGGTGGTGGGCGCGTTGCTGGGCGCCCAGGCGGGCGAATCGCTGCGCATGGAGGGCCGCTGGGGCTCCCACCCGCAATACGGCCGCCAGTTCCATGTGGACAACTACGTCACGGTGCTGCCCGCCACCATCCAGGGCATCCGCCGCTATCTGGGCTCGGGGCTGGTCAAGGGCGTGGGCCCGCGCATCGCCGACCGCATCGTGACCCACTTCGGTGTGGAGACCCTGGATGTCATCGAGGCCGACCCCAAGAAGCTCATCGAAGTCCCCGGCCTCGGCCCCAAGCGCACCAAACTGATCGCCGCCGCGTGGGAGGAGCAGAAGGCCATCAAGGAGGTCATGGTCTTCCTCCAGGGCGTCGGCGTCTCCACCTCCATCGCCGTGCGCATCTACAAGCAGTACGGCGACGCTTCGATCTCCGTGGTGCGCGCCAACCCCTACCGGCTGGCGGCCGACGTATGGGGCATCGGCTTCCTGACCGCCGACCGCATCGCCCAGTCCGTCGGCATTCCGCACGACAGCCCCGAGCGGGTCAAGGCCGGGCTGCGGCACGCCCTTTCCCAGTCCGCCGACCAGGGGCACTGCTATCTGCCCGAGGAGCGTCTGCTGTCCGACGCGGTCAAGCTCCTCCAGGTGGACACGGGCCTGGTGATCGACTGCCTGGGCGAGCTGGCGGGCGAGGAGGAGGGCGTGGTGCGTGAGCCGGTGCCCGACCCGGAGGAGCCCTCGCGCACGCTGAACGCCGTCTATCTCGTCCCCTTCCACCGCGCGGAAACGGCGCTCGCCGCCCAGCTCCGGCGGCTGCTGCGCACCCCGGAGGACCGGCTGCCCGCCTTCCAGGACGTCGATTGGGACAAGGCGCTGGCCTGGCTCGCCGCGCGCACCGGAGCGGAGCTGGCCCCCGAGCAGCGCGAGGCGGTGCGCCTCGCGCTGACCCGCAAGGTCGCGGTGCTGACCGGGGGCCCGGGGTGCGGCAAGTCCTTCACCGTCCGCTCGGTGGTCGAACTGGCCGCCGCCAAGCAGGCCCGGGTGCTGCTGGCGGCCCCCACCGGCCGCGCCGCCAAACGCCTCTCGGAGCTGACCGGCGCCGAGGCGTCCACGGTGCACCGGCTGCTGGAGCTGAAGCCGGGCGGCGATGCGGCCTACGACAAGGACCGCCCCTTGGAGGCCGACCTGGTGGTGGTCGACGAGGCGTCCATGCTCGACCTGCTGCTGGCCAACAAGCTGCTGAAGGCCGTCCCCCCGGGCGCCCATCTGCTGCTGGTCGGCGATGTGGACCAGCTGCCCTCGGTGGGCGCGGGGGAGGTCCTGCGCGACCTGCTGGCCGAGGACGGACCGGTGCCCGCCGTGCGGCTGCGGCGCATCTTCCGCCAGGCCCAGCAGTCGGGTGTGGTGACCAACGCCCACCGCATCAACTCCGGCGCCCAGCCGCTCACCCAGGGGCTGAGCGATTTCTTCTTCTTCGTGGAGGACGACACGGAGGCCGCGGGGCTGCTGGCCGTGGATGTGGCGGCCCGCCGCCTCCCGGCGAAGTTCGGGCTGGATCCCCGCCGCGACGTACAGGTCCTGGCCCCGATGCACCGGGGCCCGGCCGGTGCCGGTGCGCTCAACGGGCTGCTCCAGCAGGCGGTCACCCCCGCACGCCCCGGCCTGCCGGAGAAGCGCTTCGGCGGGCGCGTCTTCCGGGTGGGCGACAAGGTCACCCAGATACGGAACAACTACGAGAAAGGGGCCAACGGCGTCTTCAACGGCACCGTCGGAGTGGTCACCGACCTCCACCCGGACGACCAGCGGTTGACGGTGCGCACGGAGGAGGACGAGGAGATCGGCTACGACTTCGACGAGCTGGACGAGCTGGCCCACGCCTACGCCGTCACCATCCACCGCTCCCAGGGCAGCGAGTATCCAGCCGTGGTGATTCCCGTCACCACGGGGGCATGGATGATGCTCCAGCGCAACCTTCTCTACACCGCCGTGACGCGGGCCAAGCGGCTGGTGGTGCTGGTCGGCTCCCGAAGAGCGCTCGGTCAGGCCGTCCGCACGGTCTCGGCCGGGCGGCGCTGCACGGCCCTCGACCACCGGCTGCGCGGCCTTCCGGCCGCCTCGACGGGCGCTTTGGCTTCCGGGGGGTGACCATGACGGCCTGGAGGGTGCAGGATAGCCAGACAGGCGGCACTCCGTGCCACCATGGAGCCTTCTGGCTGACCCCCAGTGCACCGCACTGCACCGGATGGGGGAAAGTGGAGAGAAGTCAGGGCACCTCGAAGAAGAGGCACTATGTCGGTGAGGGATGACGTGAGCGAACACCGCGACAGCGAGAAATCCGTAGTACTGCGGTACGGGGACGGCGAGTACAGCTACCCGGTCGTCGAGAGCACGGTGGGCGACCGTGGGTTCGACATCAGCAAGCTGCGTGCCCAGACCGGTCTGGTGACCCTGGACTCGGGCTACGGCAACACCGCCGCGTACAAATCCGCCATCACCTATCTCGACGGTGAGCAGGGCATCCTGCGCTACCGCGGCTATCCGATCGAGCAGCTGGCCGAGCACGGCTCCTTCCTGGAGACCGCCTACCTGCTGATCCACGGCGAGCTGCCGACCGTCGATGAGCTGGCCTCGTTCAAGAACGAGATCACCCAGCACACCCTGCTGCACGAGGACGTCAAGCGGTTCTACGACGGCTTCCCGCGTGACGCCCACCCCATGGCCATGCTGTCCTCGGTGGTCAGCGCGCTGTCCACCTTCTACCAGGACAGCCACAATCCCTTCGACGAGCAGCAGCGCCACCTCTCGACCATAAGGCTGCTGGCCAAGCTGCCGACGATCGCGGCCTACGCCTACAAGAAGGCCGTCGGCCACCCGGTCGCCTACCCGAGCAACGACCTCGGCTACGTCGAGAACTTCCTGCGGATGACCTTCTCGGTCCCGGCGCAGCAGTACGACCTGGACCCGGTCGTGGTCAACGCCCTCGACAAGCTGCTGATCCTGCACGCGGACCACGAGCAGAACTGTTCGACCTCCACGGTGCGCCTGGTCGGCTCGTCGCAGGCCAACATGTTCGCCTCCATCTCCGCCGGCATCAACGCACTGTGGGGACCCCTGCACGGCGGCGCCAACCAGAGCGTGCTGGAGATGCTCCAGGGCATCCAGGCATCCGGCGGCGACGTCGATACCTTCATCCGGAAGGTGAAGGACAAGGAAGACGGCGTCAAGCTCATGGGCTTCGGGCACCGCGTCTACAAGAACTTCGACCCCCGCGCGAAGATCATCAAGGCGGCGGCGCACGACGTGCTCTCGGCCCTCGGCAAGAGCGACGAGCTGCTCGACATCGCGCTCCGCCTGGAGGAGCACGCGCTGTCCGACGACTACTTCGTCGAGCGCAAGCTCTACCCGAACGTGGACTTCTACACCGGCCTGATCTACCGGGCCATGGGCTTCCCGACCAGCATGTTCACCGTGCTGTTCGCGCTCGGCCGGCTGCCCGGCTGGATCGCCCAGTGGCACGAGATGATCAAGGAGCCGAACTCGCGCATCGGCCGCCCGCGCCAGATCTACACCGGCGTGGTCGAGCGGAACTACGTGCCGGTCGAGTCGCGCTGACCTGACCCGCACCACGCGGATACCGGCACTGCTCTGGTACCTGCACTACGCCAGATGGAAGGCCCCGGTCCGATCGGACCGGGGCCTTCCGTTTGTGTGGACCTCCAGAGAGACGTAGGTCACAGAAATTGGGGGGTAACCATTGGGCCGGGTCGGGTGTCTAACCGGGTGGCGTCGGCCTCCCGGCGGAGGCTTCGCCATACTCCGGAGTCGTCTTGGGGGACGGATTCGGTGTGAAGATAAGGTGAACGTGCCCGGGGGAGCTTGAGCGGCCCTCCCGCTCGCGCGTGCAGCCAGTAAGCGCCCGGCCAGGATCCCGTGGGGGGAATCCGTGACCGGGGAACGGAAGCGCCCCGTTGACGGGCCCGTGGGGGGACCTGGTCAACGGGGCGCTTTTCGCTGCCCGCGAGGCGTTGTGCCCGCCTGCACTGTGTGATGGGGCTGCCCCGTGGTGAGTCGCCTCCCCGTTCGGCGCTGTTCGACCTGATTCGGCCCCCCTCGGGCGCCCTTCGTGATCCGGGCCCGTTCGGGCTCGCGCTCCGCGATTCGTTTGTCGCGGGGGCTCTTCCTCGTGGGCCGGTCGGCGGTGCGGTCGCCGTGCGGTTCGCCCCGGCGTGCGGTTCGTCCCGGAATGCGGTATGTCCGGTGCGGCGCGATACTGGAAGTGGTCGGCGTCCGGATGGATGGACGGACGGCCCGGAGTCCGTTACGCCCGGCCCGCCAGCTCGTACCCCGCCTCATCGACGGCGTCGCGTACGGCGGCGTCGTCCAGTTCGCCGGAGGAGGTGACGGTGACCTCGCCGGAGGCGGCCACGGCCTTCACGTCCGAGACGCCCTCGATGCGCGACAGTTCCTCGGACACGGCACCCTCGCAGTGGCCGCAGGTCATTCCGGAAACCTTGTACGTGGTCGTCACGATGCTCATGGCCATTCCTCGCTCTCGATAGGTGCCCCCACGGGCCGCATCAATGGTGCTGGTGCGTGCGGCTGGTGCTGCGGGAGGCGGTGCGGGGTCCACGGTATACCCCCTGTGGGTATGCGACCAACCCCGTGGCCGGGGCTCGGCTTCACGTGAGGAAAGGCAGCACGTGGAGGAAGGCAGGTGGTCGGCATGCAGGGCGCGCTGTGGGCCGCGTACGCGCTGCTGATGCTCACCACACTGCCGCCGCTCGTGCCCAACTCCGCGCTCATCGCGACCGCCGGGGCACTCGCCGCGACCGGCCGCCTCTCCCTCCCGCTGGTGCTGCTCGTCGTGGCGGGCAGCGCGCTGGTGGGGGACATGGCAATCCACTGGCTGGGGCGGCGCACGGGGCCCAGGACGCGCGCCTGGCTCTCGTCGAGCCCCCGGCGCAAAGCGGCACTCGACTGGACGGCGGCGCGCGTGTGGCGGCACGGAGTGCCGTTCGTCATCGTCATCCGCTTCCTGCCCAGCGGCAGGGTCGCCGGAGGGCTGGCGACCGGCACCGTCGGCTACCCGGCGCGCCGCTTCCTGCTCGGCGCCGGAGTCGCGGAACTGCTCTGGGCGGGCTACTCGGTCGGCCTCGGCTACTGGGGCGGGCTCATCCTGGCCGGGACACTGTCGGGCGCGCTGGCCGGGCTGGGCGCCTCGCTGCTGGTGGCGGGTGGGGCCATGGGGGTGCAGTGGGTGATGCGTCACCGGACGCGAACGCGGACACGGACAGCGCCGGGGGCGGGCGCGGGAACGGAACCCGGCTCGGAAGAGGGGCGGGGAACAGCGGAAGCGGCGGACCCCCTCCCGGCGCGTGTACGTGTGCGCGTGCCGGCGCCCGCCCGTCGGCGCGCGGGCGAGAGCGATGAGAGCGATGAGGGTGACGAGAGCGACGAGGGTGAAGGGCCCCGGTCGGCGTCCGTGGGGGCGCCGGCCGGGGCCCGGGGCGGTCATCGGGGGAGCGGGGGGTGAGGGGAAGCGAAGGGCTGCGGCGGAGGGGGAGCGTGGGCCCACCACCGCCGGGGCGGCCTCATTGGCCGCCGCCGCGGTGTCCGGGCCTGCGGGTGACCCAGTCCCGGATGGTGTCGGCGAACCAGTAGGGCTTTCCGGCCTCCACGAGGTCGGAAGGGGGTAGGAGGCCGTGCTTGCGGTAGGAGCGCACGGTGTCCGGCTGGACGCCGATGTGCGCGGCGATTTCCTTGTACGACCAGAGGCTTCGGTCGGCCATCTCTCGCACCTCCCAGGGGTGGCTGGTGATCACCAGCCTGTGCCGGGTGAACGACGCGGAGTGAGGCCGGACGGAGGCTGTGCGCCGCCTGTGACGGCAGAGCCGTGTAACGGTGACATTGGTGACCGGACCGGAACATGGTGTTCCTGTTGGCCTGTTGGCCTGTTGGCCTGTTGGCCTGTTGGCCTGTTGGCCTGTTGGCCTGTTGGCCTGTTGGCCTGTTGGCCTGTTGGCCTGTTGGCCTGTTGGCCGTTGGTCCGTGCATCCGGTGCCCGCCGCTGACGGGCTGGTGTCCCGTCCGGTGCCGTCCCCTACGCCCCGCAGCCGCGCAGAAAGCGCCGCGTGCGCTCCGCGATGGGCAACGGCTGGTCGGGCGGGCACGGGTACATGTCCTGTTCGACGATGGCGAAGAGATCGACGCCCAGTCCCTGAGCCGCCGTCAGGACCGGCTCCAGCGCGGGCAATCCGCCCGGCGGCTCGCACATCACGCCCTGGCGCACGGCGGGCCCGAACGGCGTTCCGTCGCGGACGACTTCGGCGAGGACGCGCGGGTCCACCTGCTTGAGGTGCAGATAGCCGATCCGCTCGCCGTAGGTCTCGATCAGCTTGACGCTGTCGCCGCCGCAGTAGGCGTAATGGCCGGTGTCCAGGCAGAGGTTGACCAGCGCCGGGTCGGTGGCGTCGAGGAAGCGGGTGACGTGCTCCTCGGTGTCGATGTGGGTGTCGGCGTGCGGGTGGACGGCGATCTCCAGGCCGTAGCGTTCGCGCACCTCGCGTGCCAGCCGCTCTGTGCCCTCAGCGAGGTGGCGCCACTGTTCGGTGGTGAGTTCGGACGGCTCGATGAGCGCGGCGGTCTTGTCGTCGCGCCAGAAGGAGGGGATGACCACGAGGTGTGCCGCGCCCATCGCGCGGGTCAGCGTCGCGACGCGGGAGACCTGTTCCCAGGTCTCGTCCCAGACGGCGGGCCCCTGGTGGAGCGAGGTGAAGACGGTGCCGGCGGAGACCCGGAGGTTCCGGGCGGCGGTCTCGTCGGCGAGGCGGGCGGGGTCGGTCGGGAGGTAGCCGTAGGGGCCCAGCTCGATCCATTGGTACCCGGCCTGGCTCACCTCGTCGAGGAAGCGCTGCCAGGGCACCTGTTCGGGATCCTCGGGAAACCAGACGCCCCAGGAGTCGGGTGCCGAGCCGACCCGGATGCGGTCGAGCGTGCGGCTGGGGCCGGGGGAGGGAGTGCCAGTCATGGGGCGAGCCAAACCGGTGGCGCGCGCCCCGGTCAAGAGTTTGTCAGGACAACATCGTGTCCTGGCGTGCGGCGCTGTTGTGCGCCGTGCGCCGTGCGCCGTGCACCGGGTGTGTGCCGTGCGGGGTGTGCCGAGTGTGCGCCCTGCGCCGTGGTCGGGAGGCGCGCGCGCCCTGCGCCGTGGTCGGGAGGCGCGCGCGCCCTGCGTGGCGTGCCGTCCGTGCGTACCGCGCCCCGCCCGCTGTGGACGTCCGTATGTAAGGACAAAGCGTTGACAGTGGTCAGCCGCCGGACGGACCATGAGTCGGCAAGGCGCGGCCCGCGGGAGGCAGTCGGGCCGGGACGGGGGGCGTGGCCGGCCGACGGAAGAGAGGCACCGGATCCATGAGCGAGCCGCACGACGTGGTCACGATGGGGCGCATCGGGGTCGATATCTACCCTCTTCAGACGGGCGTTCCGCTCCAGCACGTGGAGAGCTTCGGCAAGTTCCTCGGCGGCTCCGCCACCAACGTCGCCGTCGCCGCCGCCCGGCTCGGCCGCTCCAGCGCCGTCATCAGCCGGACCGGTGACGACCCGTTCGGCATCTACTGCCACGAGGCGCTCCGTGGCTTCGGCGTGGACGACCGGTGGGTGACGCCGGTCGGCGCGTATCCGACGCCGGTGACCTTCTGCGAGATCTTCCCGCCCGACGACTTCCCGCTCTACTTCTACCGGCTGCCCAAGGCCCCGGACCTGGAGATCCACGGCGCGGAGCTGGACCTGGCCCGGATCGCCGCCGCGAAGATCTTCTGGATGACGGGCACCGGGCTGTGCGCGGAGCCCAGCCGGAGCGCCACGCTCGGCGCGCTCGCCGCCCGGGACGCCCCGCGAAATGCCGCGCGGGACGCGGTACGTACCGAGGCCGTGGCCACTGTCTTCGACCTCGACTGGCGGCCGATGTTCTGGGATGGGGGCGCGGGTCCGGGCTCGGGCGCAGGCGCCCATGCCGGTGCCGGTGCCGGTGCCGGTGCCGGTGCCGGTGCTGGTGACGGGGACGGCGACGGGGCGTCGTCGCCCGGCGCCGTGGAGGCCGCCAGGCCGTACTACCGCGAGGCGCTCGCGCACGCCACCGTCGCCGTGGGCAACGTCGCGGAGTGCGAGGTCGCGACCGGCGCGCGCGAGCCCCGCGCGTGCGCCGAAGCGCTCTTGGACGCCGGGGTCGAGCTGGCGGTCGTCAAACAGGGGCCCAAGGGCGTGCTCGCGCTCCACCGGGACGGGGCGGTCGCCGAGGTTCCGCCGCACCCGGTCGAGGTCGTCAACGGCCTCGGCGCGGGCGACGCGTTCGGCGGCGCGCTGTGCCACGGGCTGCTGGCCGGCTGGGACCTGGATTACACGATGCGGTACGCCAACGCGGCAGGGGCCCTGGTCGCCTCGCGGCTGGCCTGCTCCTCCGCCATGCCCACGGCGGACGAGGTCGAGGCCCTGCTGCGGGCCTGACCCGGACGCGTGACGATCGTCCGCGCGTGCCACGACAATCCGGATGTGCGACGAGGGTCCGTGCGTGCGGCCCCGGTCCGGTCACGCGGCCCCCGCGGGGTCGCGGCTGCGGTCCCCCCCACCGCGATCACCGCAACCACCGCGATCACCGCAACCACCGCGGTCACCGCGATCGGCCGCGGTCACCGCGATCGCCGCACCGGAGCGGACCGGCACGCCGCGCCTGGCCACCCCCAACATTCCGAAAGCGAGCATGAGTTGAGCAGCAGCAGTGTCACCGTCTCCGAGCTGGCCTCCATACGGGCCCGGCATCCGGAGGCCATCGCGGCGGCCTGGGCACGGCGCGTCCGCCGCCCGCTCCTGGGCGACAGCGGGCGCCTGATGATCGTCGCGGCCGACCATCCGGCGCGCGGCGCGCTGGCCGTCGGCGGCGACAAGCTCGCCATGGCCCACCGCGCCGGACTGCTGGAGCGTCTCACGCTCGCCCTCTCCCGCCCCGGGGTGGACGGCGTGCTGGCCACCGCCGACGTGCTGGAGGACCTGCTGCTGCTGGGCGCGCTGGAGAACAAGGTCGTCCTCGGCTCGATGAACCGGGGCGGGCTGGCCGGAGCCGCCTTCGAACTGGACGACCGCTTCACCGGATACCGCGCGCAGGACATCGAACGGCTGCGCCTGGACGCGGGAAAGCTGCTGCTGCGCATCGACTACGAGGATCCTGGTTCGCTGCGCACGCTGGAGTCGGCGGCCCGCGCCGTGGACGACATGGCGGCGCGCGGGCTGCCCGTCTTCGTCGAGCCGTTCATCTCCCGGCGGGCGATGGGCAAGGCAGGCACGACAGGCGAGGTGGACAAGGCAGGCAAGGCAGATGGGGCGGGCAAGGTGGTCAACGACCTCAGCGCGGAGGCCGTCGCCCGCTCCGTGGCCATAGCCTCCGGGCTCGGCGGCACCTCCGCCTACACCTGGCTCAAGCTGCCGGTCACCGCCGACCCTGAAGACATGGCCCGGGTGTGCGAGACGTCCACGCTGCCGGTCGTCCTGCTCGGCGGCGAGGTCAACGGCGAGCAGGAGGCCGCCTACGAGAAGTGGCGCACGGCGCTGAGCCTGCCGACGGTGCGCGGGCTGGTCGTCGGCCGCTCGCTGCTCTACCCGGCCGACGGCGACGTGCGTGCCGCCGTGGATACGGCCGTCGGACTGCTGTGAGCGTCTCGGCGGTCTCACCCGGGAGGTGTCGGCCTGTCGGCCGGAGAGGCGTCAGCACGTGAAGTACCAAGCTGGGAAAGCTCAGGCTGGAACGTCTGGGAACGTTCAGAAAGGGGCCCGCGCGTGACCACCACCGACTCCGACTCCGACTCCGGTACAGAGCCCGACTCCAGTACAGAGCCCGACTCAGGTACCGAGCCCGACTCCGCCGCCCACTCCCACTCCGTCGCCGACTCCGGCTTCCACCTGCGCACCGGGAGTGCCGCTGCGGGGCCCTACGCCCTGGACATCGACCCCGTACGGGCCGGCTGGGGCTACTCCTCGCTGCGCGTTCTCGAACTGGCGCCCGGTGCGCAGCACCGCTTCGCCACCGGGGAGAGCGAGTGGATCGTGCTGCCGCTCAGCGGGGGCTGCACCGTCGAGGCCGACGGCGAAACCCTCGAACTGCGCGGCAGGCGGAGCGTGTTCAGCGGTGTGAGCGACTTCGCGTATGTGCCGCGCGACGCGGAGGTACGGCTCAGCAGCGCGGGCGGCGGACGGTTCGCGCTCCCGGGCGCGCGCTGCGAGCGGCGGCTGGCGGTGCGCTACGGCGCCGCCGAGGACGTCCCCGTCGAGCTGCGCGGCAGCGGCGCGTGTTCGCGGCAGGTCAACAACTTCGGCGCCGCCCACGTGTTCGAGGCGGACCGGCTCATCGCGGTCGAGGTGCTGACCCCGGGCGGCAACTGGTCCTCCTACCCGCCGCACAAGCACGACGAGTACCGCGAGGGCGCCGAGAGCGAGCTGGAGGAGATCTACTACTTCGAGATCGCCCCCCACGGTGCCACCGAGGGGTTCGGCTACCAGCGGGTGTCTCCCAGTGGTCAGGGCAAGGGCACCGATGTGCTCGCCGAGGTGCGCGGCGGCGATGCGGTGCTCATCCCGGACGGCTGGCACGGCCCCTCCATGGCGGCGCCGGGGCACGACATGTACTACCTGAATGTGATGGCGGGCCCGGGGGTGGATCGCGCGTGGCTTATCTGCGACCATCCTGATCACGCGTGGATCCGTGGTTCCTGGGCCGAAATGGCAGTGGATCCAAGGCTCCCGCTGTACGGGACGAAGGAAATTGAGGGTCCCCAGGGAGTCCAAGGGGCCCACGGGCTCCAGGAGGCGCAGGGAGCCCAGGGGCTCCGGGAAGCCGGGAAAATCCAGCAAGCCGGGGAAGGGGAGGGTGCCAAGTGACCACGGACACCGTCAGGCTCACCACCGCGCAGGCACTCGTCCGTTTCCTGGCCGTCCAGTACACCGAGCGCGACGGCAGGCGGCACCGGCTCATCGACTCCTGCTGGGGCATCTTCGGCCACGGCAACGTCGCGGGCCTCGGCCAGGCGCTGGTGGAGAGCGGCCAGGGGCCCGGCGCGCCGCTCCCCTTCCACCAGGGGCGCAACGAGCAGGCCATGGTGCACGCCGCGGTCGGCTTCGCCCGTCAGCACAACCGGCTGACGGCCCAGGCCGTGACGACCTCCATCGGACCGGGCGCCACCAACTTGGTCACGGGGGCCGCGCTGGCCACCGTCAACCGGCTGCCGGTGCTGCTGCTGCCCGGCGACACCTTCGCGAACCGCGTCCCCGACCCCGTTCTCCAGCAGCTCGAAGTGCCCTGCGCGGGCGATGTCTCCGTCAACGACGCGCTGCGGCCCGTCTCCCGCTACTTCGACCGCGTCACCCGGCCCGAGGCGCTGATCCCCGCCGCGCTCGCCGCGATGCGGGTGCTGGCCGACCCGGCCGAGACCGGCGCCGTCACCCTGGCCCTGCCGCAGGACGTGCAGACCGAGGCGTACGCGTGGCCGGGCGAGTTCTTCGCCGAGCGGGTGTGGCGGGTGGGGCGGCCGGGGCTTGAGGCGGAGGTGCTGGCCCAGGCGGCCGAGGCGGTTCGCGCCGCGCGCCGCCCGCTGCTGGTGGCCGGTGGCGGCGTCCACCACAGCGAGGCCGAGGACGCGCTGCGGGCCCTCGCCGACACGACCGGTATCCCGGTGGCCTCCACCCAGGCGGGCAAGGGCTCGCTCCCCCATGACCACCCCTGTGACGTGGGCGGGCTCGGGCACACCGGAACGGCCGTCGCGGACGAACTCGCCCGCGCCGCCGACCTGGTCATCGGCGTCGGCACTCGCTGGAGCGACTTCACGACCGCCTCCAGCACGCTGTTCGCGGCGCCCGGCGTGCGCTTCGTCAACCTCAACATCACCTCCTTCGACGGCCACAAGCTCGGCGCGCTGCCCGCCCTCGCCGACGCGCGTGCCGGCCTGGAGGCACTGGCCGGGGCCCTGCGCGGCTACCGCGTCTCGCCCGACTACGAGGCCGAGTACGGGCGCGGCAAGGAGAACTGGGAGCGGGTGGTGGCCGAGGCGTTCGCCCCGCACCCGGTGGAGGAGAAGGCCCGCCCCTCCCAGACCCAGGTGCTCGGCGCGCTGGACTCGGTCGTGGACGGGACGGACGTGATCATCAACGCGGCCGGGTCCCTGCCCGGCGACCTGCACAAGCTGTGGCGGGCCCGGTCGGCCCGGCAATACCACCTGGAGTACGGGTACTCGTGCATGGGCTACGAGATCCCGGCCGCCATCGGCGTGCGCATGGCGGCGCCCGAGCGGCCCGTGTGGGCGCTGGTGGGCGACGGCACCTATCTGATGCTGCCCACCGAGATCGTCACGGCGGTCCAGGAGGGCATCAACATCAACGTCGTGCTGGTGCAGAACCACGGCTACGCCTCCATCGGCGGACTGTCCGAGCAGACCGGTGCCGAACGCTTCGGCACGGCCTACCGCTTCCGGGACGCCCAGGGCGGCTACACCGGGGCGCCGCTGCCCGTCGATCTGGCCGCCAACGCGGCGTCGCTCGGCATGGAGGTGCTGCGGGCGACCACGTACGGCGAACTGCGCGAGGCCCTGGCGGCGGCGCGCACCTCCGCCCGCCCCACCTGTGTGTACGTCGAGACCGACACCAGCCCGCCTGTGCCCGCGCCCGGCCCCCAGGCGTGGTGGGACGTGGCCGTCGCCGAGACCTCGGGCCGCGCGGCGGCCCGCGCGGCCCGGGAGGAGTACGAGCGCCGACGTGCCCAGCAGCGGCGGCACTTGTGAGCTTCCCCGGACCGTTCGCCCCGATCTCCCAGGTCACCCCGATCGCCCCGGCCGCCGCCGGGACCCGCACGCCTCACGAAAGGTCCGCACCATGAAGACCCTCGGCCACTGGATCGGCGGCAAGCCCGTCGAGTCCGTCTCCGGCTCCTTCGGGCCGGTCTACAACCCGGCGACCGGCGCCCAGCCCACCCAGGTCTCCCTCGCCTCCGTCGAGGAGGTGGACGCGGCGGTCGCGGCGGCCAAGGACGCGTACGCGAGCTGGTCGCAGTCCTCGCTGGCCACGCGCACCGCCTTCTTGTTCAAGTACCGCGCGCTGCTGGACGCGCGGCGCGACGAGATCGCCGCGCTGATCACGGCCGAGCACGGCAAGGTGCACTCCGACGCGCTCGGTGAGGTCGCGCGCGGCATGGAGATCGTGGAACTGGCCTGCGGGATCCCCGAGAAGCTCAAGGGCGAGCTGTCCACCCAGGTCTCCACCCGGGTGGACGTCTCATCCATCCGGCAGGCGGTCGGCGTGGTGGCGGGCATCACGCCGTTCAACTTCCCCGCCATGGTGCCGATGTGGATGTTCCCGCTGGCGATCGCCTGCGGCAACACCTTCGTCCTCAAGCCCAGCGAGAAGGACCCCTCGGCCGCGTACCGCCTCGCGGAGATCGCCACCGAGGCCGGCCTGCCCGAGGGCGTACTCAACGTCGTCAACGGCGACAAGCCGGCCGTTGACCGGCTGCTGTCCCACCCGGACGTGGCCGCCGTCTCCTTCGTCGGCTCCACCCCCATCGCGCGGCACATCCAGGCCGAGGCCACCGCGCACGGCAAGCGCGTGCAGGCCCTCGGCGGCGCGAAGAACCACATGATGGTGCTCCCCGACGCCGACTTGGACCACGCGGCGGACAACGCCATCAACGCCGCCTACGGCTCGGCCGGTGAGCGCTGCATGGCCGTCTCCGTCGTCGTCGCCGTCGGCGGGATCGGCGACGAACTGGTCGCCAGGATCGCCGAGCGGGCCGGCAAGCTGCGGATCGGCCCCGGCGACGACCCGGCCAGCGAGATGGGCCCCCTGATCACCCGCGAGCACCGCGACAAGGTCGCCTCCTACGTCACCGGAGCCGCGGCGCAGGGCGCCGAGGTCGTGGTGGACGGCACCGGTTTCACGGTGGCGGGTCACGAGGACGGCTTCTTCACCGGCGTCTCGCTGCTCGACAAGGTCAAGCCCGGGATGGCCGCCTACGACGACGAGATCTTCGGGCCCGTGCTGTGCGTGGTGCGCGCGGAGACGTACGACGAGGGCATCGCGCTCATCAACTCCAGCAAGTGGGGCAACGGCACCGCCGTCTTCACCCGGGACGGCGGCGCGGCCCGGCGCTTCCAGCTGGAGGTCGAGGCGGGCATGGTCGGCGTCAACGTGCCGATCCCCGTCCCCGTCGGCTACCACTCCTTCGGCGGCTGGAAGCAGAGCCTCTTCGGGGACCTGCACATCTACGGCAACGACGGTGTGGCCTTCTACACCCGCGGTAAGGTCATCACCACCCGCTGGCCCGACCCGGCCGACGCCGGGGGCATCAACCTCGGTTTCCCGACGTCGGCGTAGCGCGTTCCGCGCGTTCCGCGCGGTTCCTGGCGACTCGCTGTTCCGCCCCCGGTCCGCGCATGTGCACGCGCGGACCGGGGGCGGGGGCCCGCTTCAGCGGCTGGACGACCTGCGCGGCGCGGGGGAGGGGGAGCCGTGGGTGCGGTCGCCGGGTGGCCTCGTGCCCCTGGTGTTCCCCGGGCCCGACGGGGTGGGCAGCGCCCTGGCCGAACTGCGGACGGCTTCGGCTATGCCCGACTGCTGCGCCGACGGCTGCGCCCGCTGTGCCGACTGGGCTGACCGGGGCTGCTGTTCGGGCCGGTTCAGCCAGGTGACCAGGCGCTCGCGGAAGATGCTCTCGCGGTTGTGCTGCACCCTTCGCGCCAGCTCCTCCTGTATCGGACCGAGTTGCTCTCTGCCGGATTCGGCGACGGAAGCCAGGGCGGCAACGCCGGCGAGTTCCTCCATCGAATCGGAACGGGGAGAGTTCTGTACCGTGTCGTCAAGTGCTTCCACGAAGTTGCTCAGCTCGCGTTTGTCTTTGAACAGATGCCGCGCACCGTCCACCTGCTTTGACAGTTCATTCCCATTCAGCGCCCCAGCCAATTCCAATGGCGGCGCCTTCTCGCCGGCCAGGGCATGAGCCGACGCCGTCGCCCACACGAAAGCTCTGCTTTCCACCAGATGTTGGTCGGCGAGCCAACTCCGCATACGGTCATTGACTCCCACGAAGACGGCCTGGACCTGCTCGCTCTCGGGCAGGTTCCGGTCCCGCACGCTCTCGACCGACTCTCCGCGGACCCTCCTGGTGGTCAGGTAGAAGTCGGTTTCGAACTGCGTGGGAAACGTCCCGCGGCCCCGCTGGAATCTGTCTTCCAGCCTGCTGTGCAGCTCGCTGTCCAGATCGTCGTACGCTTTACGTTCGACGATGTCCGATGCGCGCTTCATCTCCTCCCTGAATATTTCCACGGCCGCAGCTGATTTTCGCTCGGGCGGCACACCGTCGGAAAGTATCTTCCTGACGGTCAGCAGCGCCTGGTATGTATCGACCAGAAGCCTGACTTCATGGTGGCTAGGGGTGATTTCCGGCACAATATTCCTCTCGACAGCCGATGTTCCGGTTCATAAAACGCTCGTCAACACCGGCCGGTTCACAGTGAGTTGACGCGCTTCGCGGCCGCTTTGCCGCAGCCGATGGCGAGGCGCCCCCGTGGTCACCGGCAATTCCCCCCGCCCACGGACGTATCGGAACCCTGGCCGGGATCACCGTTTCGATAGGCTCGGGCACATGCTCGGGTACTTGAAGGCCGCACCGCTGCACTGGCTCCGGGCGCTCAAGGAGACGGCGCAGTCGGGGCTCAGTGTGGAGCGGGCCTCGCTGACGCCGCTGATAGCGGTGCGCGGGGCGTGCGGGGTGGCGCTCGTGGTCGGGTTCGCGCTGCTGGTCGGCTCCCCGCAGCTCGCCGTATCCAGCGCGTTCGGCGCCTTCGCCTCCGGCATCGCCACCTTCCAGCGCAGCTGGCGCCCCCGGCCCGTACTGGCGCTCGCCGCGGCGGCCGGGCTGGCCCTCTCCACCTTCCTCGGCTACCTGGTGGCCGCATGGCCCCCGGCGTTCGTGCTGCTGCTGGCCGTATGGGCGTTCCTGGCCGGCATGGCCTGGTCGATGGGGCCCACTTCGGGCGTGGTCGCGGCCTTCAACGTCTCTGTGATGCTGATCACCGTCACCCTGCCGACGAGTGTCCTGGGCGCGCTCAGCCATGCCGCGCTCATCGCCGTCGGCGGGATCGTGCAGGCGGCGTTGATCGTGCTGTTTCCCATCCGCCCCTGGGGCGAGCGGCGCGACACCCTCGCGGACGCGCTCGCCGCCGTCGCCGACTACGCGCGCCGGCTGCGGCACGACCCCATGGCCCCCTTCGACCCCGAACCGCTGATCGAGGCCCGCAGCGCCGCCGCCGTCACCCCGCGTCAGGCCCGGCGCAGGCCCCGGCAGTTGCGGGGCTACCGTGCGATGGCCGAGCGCTTCCGGCCCGTCCTCGCCTCGCTCGCCGACCCCGTCGTCGGCGGTGCCCCGCTGGTGGGGCCCGAGCGCGACCGCGTACGCGAACTGCTGTCCGCCGCCGCCACTGTTCTGGACGCCACCGCGCGCGCCATCCGCCGGGGCGAGCGCGTCCGTCTGCCCGACCAGGCGCTGGACGTCCTCCAGGTCCCCAAGGAAGGCCCGGTCCTCTCGGGTCCCGCGCGCCGCGCCGGACTGCGGCTGATCGCGCTCACCGACGACGCCGTGGAGGCCGCCCAGGAACCCGTCGAGGTCACCCGGCACGGACTGCTGGCCCGGGTGACCTGGCACGTCGCCGACCGCGAGGGCCACCGCCCCGGATTCCCCGGCCACAAACCGCTGGTGGGCGCCAGCCTGGACGGCCCCTACGGCCCCGACCCCGAGGAAGAGGCCGCCGAGGAGGCGGCCAAGGCCGAACAGGAGGAGAAGGCGAAGGCCGCCGGGGGGAAGCACACCCCCGCCGCCGGGCACGCCCTCGCCCGCGAGCGCCATCTGCACATGCCCACCCTCGCGGCGATGGTGCCCGTGGCGATGCGGGCCTTCCGCCGCGAAACGCACTGGAAGTCGCCCATCCTGCGGCACGCGCTGCGCGTCAGCGCCGTGGCCTCGGTCGGCTATGTGCTGGGCAAGTCGCTGCCGCCCTCGCACGGGTACTGGGTGCCGCTGACCGCGGTCGTCGTCCTGCGGCCCGACTTCTCCCGCACCTACGAGCGGGGCGTCGGCCGTTTCGTCGGCACGCTCATCGGCGTCGGTGTCGCGGGCACGGTGATGGCACTGGCCCACCCGGGCCCCTATCTGAACGCGGCGCTGGCCGTGGTGAGCGTCGGCTTCATGTATCTGCTGATGCGCACCGGATACGCCATCGCGCAGATCTGCACCGGCTCCTACGTCGTCTTCCTGCTCGGCATCCTGGGCGCCCAGTGGGCCGAAACCGCCTTCGAACGCGTATGGCTCACCGCGCTCGGCGGGGTACTCGCGATGATCAGCTACGCACTCTTCCCCGCCTGGGAGACCCCGCTGCTGCGCGACCGGCTCGCCGACTGGCTGGCGGCGACGGGCCGTTACGCCATCGCCGTACTGGACGCCTTCGCACAGCCCGACGCGCGCACCCCCCGCCAGGTGCGCGAGGCCCTTCTGGACACGCGGGCCGCGCGCATGGAGTGGGAGCAGACCGTCAGCCGCGCGGAGGCCGAACCCGTACGGCACCGGGGCCGCCTGTCGCCCCGCTCGGTGGCCGACGCGCAGTCCGCGCTGGTCACCATGGGGCGCGCCACGATGCTCCTGGAAGCCCACATTCCCGACCGGGACGCGCAGCCCTCGCCGGGCGCGGGGGAGTTCTCCGCCGCGCTCGCCCCCGCCGTCTCCCACGCGGTCGAAGCGATCCGCGAGAGCGCTCCGCTGGAGTGGGGGAGCGTGCACGAGGCCCTGTCCAACTGGTGGGACCAGGCCGACGACCCGCCCCCCGTGGACCTGCGCACGGCGGAACTCCTCACGGACGCGCTGGACGACCTGGCCGAGGCCGCCGACCCGAAGAAGGGCGAGTCCCGGCCGGACCGGGACGCGGACCGGGATGCCGATCCGGATGCCGAACGGGATGAGGATGAGGGCCCGGGCCTCGGCGAGGCGGGGCGGTAAGCGGGCGCGGTTCGCGGCGGGTGCGATGGGCGCGGCCCCGCCCTTCATCAGGGGCGCTCGGCCGGGTGTTGGACCACTTGGGGCCGGGGCGGTACGCGAGGAGGCACGCGGCGCAGCTGGTGGCCGTAGCGGTAGATCATGACGGGCGGCGACCCGTCCGCCATCTCCACCATGATCCGGTAGATGAAGGGCGCCGGACCGGTCACCTGCACCACCGTTCCCGCCTTGCCGGTCTTCTCGTCGCGCACGCTCTCGCCCTCGGTCCACATGTCAGACACTCCGCGGCCCACGCGCTTCGTCGCCGTGCCGGCGCCGCAGGTGAGCGCCGTAGAGCGCCTCCAGATCGGCGCGGGGCCGCGGGTCCCCCGCAGCGCGGTTGATCTGCACGCGGTACCAGTCACAGTCCAGGCACGCCCCGCGCGCCAGCCGCGCCTGGAGCGTTTCGAGTGTCCGGCGCGTTTGCGGCGTGCGCGGCGTCTGCCGCGTCTGGTGTGGACGGTCCGCCGGCGCGTCGTCGTCTGTCCGCTCGTGGCCCATAGTTGTCCCTCACTGCTCGGTTCACTGCTTCTCGGCATCAAGGGTGGGTGACTGGAAGTAGTCTCAACAGCACCGACAGCATTAGTGGTTGAGAAGTAATAAGCCGAGGTGAGCCCATGGCCAACGGTCAGCTCGACCCGTCAACGAGCATGGCGGCACTGTTCGGAGTCCATCTCAAACGACTCCGCGAACTGCGCGGCTGGAGCCAGCAGGAGCTGGGCCGCAAGGTGTTCGTCAGCCAGTCGCGCGTGGCACAGCTGGAGCGGGCGTCGGGCGCCCGCCCGACGTTGGACCTCACGCGGGACCTTGACGCCGTACTCGGCGCGGGCGGCCTGCTCATTGATCTGTGGCCGCATGTCTACCGGGAGAGCTTTCCGGATTGGGCACGGCGGTTCATGGACCTCGCCGGGAAGGCGCTGGTTATCCGGGAGTACGCCTCGCAAGCGGTGCCTGGGCTTCTCCAGACGGAACCGTACGCCAGAGCGGTGCTGCGCGTCGGGCGTACGGTGACGAATCCGGAGGTGCTCGAAGAGCGTGTCGCACTCCGCATGGCGCGACAGAAGCGGCTCCAGGAGTCCGATGCTCCCACGCTCCATGTGGTGCTTGACGAGTCCGTTCTCGCACGGCGGGTGGGCGGCGAGAGCACGATGCGCGAGCAGCTCTTGAGGCTGAGGCGGACGTGTGACCAACACAGCATTCAGGTTCTTCCGTTCGAATCCGGGGCGCATCCGATGCTGGGCGGGTCGCTCACCGTTCTGACCATGCCCGACGGTTCCGAAGTGGCGTATGCCGAGGGGGCTGACCAGGGGCAGCTGTTTGAAGAACCGGGCGATGTCGCGTTGTGCGTTCGGGCTTACGATCAGTTGCGCGCGGACTCGCTGCCCAAGGTGATGTCCGCGCGGATGATCTCCGACGCAGTGGAGGGCTATAGCCATGGTGGATCTGACCGGCGCGCGGTGGCGCGCAAGCAGCTACAGCAACCCGGAGGGCGGCAACTGCGTCGAGGTTGCGGACGGGTTCCCCGGCGTCGTCCCGGTGCGTGACAGCAAGGACCCGTCCCGCGCGCAGTTGTTGTTTTCGGCGGCGTCCTGGGAAGCCTTCGTTGACGTGGTGAAGAGTGACTGACTCAGCGGAGGGCTACAGTCATGGTGGATGTGACCGGCGCGCGGTGGCGCGCGAGTAGCTACAGCAATCAGGAGGGCGGCAACTGCGTCGAGGTGGCGGACGGGTTCCCCGGCGTCGTCCCGGTGCGTGACAGCAAGGATCCTTCTCGTGAGCAGCTGTTGTTTCCGGCGGTGTCCTGGGGAGTCTTCGTTGACGCGCTGAAGGGCGACTGACTCTGCGGAGGGCTATGGCCATGGTCGATCTGACCGGCGCGCGTTGGCGCGCAAGCAGCTACAGCAATCAGGAGGGCGGGGATTGCGTCGAGGTGGCGGACGGTTTCCCCGGCGTCGTCCCGGTGCGTGACAGCAAGGACCCGTCCCGCGCGCAGTTGTTGTTTTCGGCGGCGTCCTGGGAAGCCTTCGTTGACGTGGTGAAGGGCGACTGACTCACAAAGAGTGCGGAGCGCCGACGAGAGGCTCCTGCGCGCAGGCGGGTTGAGGGTGCACACATCCCACGCCAGCGGCGCAGGAGCCTTTTCCTGTGGGGCGTCAGCCCCTCCTCATCGGCCCCTGGACGGCGAAGCGCCCTTGCGCTGCTGGGTCGTTGCGGCGGGCGTGCCGGGACGGGAGCTGTAAGGGGGCGGGCCGGGAGGCGGAGCGTAGGAGTAGCCCTGCGGGTTGTACTGCCTCGCGTTGGGGACGGGAGCCTGCTGTGTCGGGTGCTGTGTCGGCTGCTGATACGCGGCCTGCGGCGCCTGGCCCTGCGACTGGGCGCGTGCCTCCTCCGCGGCTATCTCCTGAAGGAGCTTGACGTGGACCGAGAGCGGTTGTTCCTGTAGCCACTGCTCGGATACCCGTTGGAGATCGCGTTCCTGCTGAGGAGTGGGCCGCGGAGGCGCGAAGTGCTGGGCAGCGGGCTGCTGGAAGGCGGTTTGGTGGAAGTCGCGTGGCTGAAGGTGTGCCGCGTTCTGCTGGGCCATCGACTGCTGCATGTTCTGTGCGTGCGGGTACGCCCGGGGGTCCATACCGGGGGCGGCTCCGGGCATCCAGTTCTGCCCCATCTGCGCCGACTGGCCCCTCTGCGTCTGCGGCGTCTGTGAGGCGAACCCGGCAGCCGCCGCCCTCTTCTCGTCCCCACGGGCCTGGATGTACATGACGACACCGGTGACGACCATCGCGGCACCGACCGCAGGCGCCAGTCCGGTGGCCGCCAGCACTGTCGCCACCGCGACCCCGCCTACGGCCAGGGCCGCACCCATCACCTTCCTGCCGCGCGGCGTCTGGATGGCGCGCGAAGCGCTCGACATCAGGGAGCGGGTGCCTCTGGCGGCGCGACGCAGCCTTCCGTCTCGGTCCTGTTTCGAGGGGTCGGCCTCCGGGCGGGGCTTCTGGAGTCTTCTCCGCTCGCGCTGTTGCGTCTTCTTCTCGTCGCCCCGGTCCACATCGGCCACGGCCCACTCCTGTCCTGCCGGCGGGGAACTGCTTGCGGCTACCACTCGCCCGGCATGGCCTTGCCGCGTCGCCATGAGGGGAGACTCCTCGTTGGACAACGGTGGGGCGTCCCCATCGGTTCAATCGTCTCGGTCGTCAACTCGCCGAGGGGCACGGGCAGGTGGAATGCGTCGGCCCGGTGACAACGCCGCAGCGCGCACGCCGCCTAGCCTTGGGGCTGATGGTGCGTCATGGAGCGGTGCGCGCGGGCCGGTCGGAGGCCCGGTCCAGGTGGTACGTCGGATTCGGGCTGGTGGCTGTCCTGATACTGCTCGCGGTGCTGCTCTCGGCCCCGGGCAGCGGCGAGGATCAGGCGTGTGGCGGGGCGCGGGTCACCGGGTGGCGGGCCGATGAGCGGATGACGCGGGAGCTGGCCCGGTACGGGGACGACAATGCGCGGCTGGACGACTGGACGGGCGGTGACGGCACCCGCTCCGTCCGGCTGCCGGACGGGCGCACACTGTGGATGTCGGCCGACACTTTTCTCGATGAGGTTTACGGCGGAAAGAGCCGCAAACCGAACCCCGTGTGGGTGCGTAATGCGGGGCTGTTGATGTCCGCGAACGGGAAGTTCGAGCGCACCCTGCTGGGCGGAACCGGAACCGGAACCGGAACCGGAACCGGAACCGGAACCGGAACGGGCACCAACTTCCGACCCGCGGCGCTGTTTCCCGGCACGGCGGCCGAGGACGGGCGCGAGGTGTGGCGATGGCCGGTGCAGGCCGTGGTCGAGCCGCGCCGTCCCGGCTCGCGGGAGAAGGTCGTACGGGTCCTGCTGTGGCAGCGCGAGGCCGGACGGGCGCCGTGGATCTACGGGGTGCCGCGCGCCAGTGAGGTGGCGACGCTCTCCCTTCCGGACCTCGAACTGGAGCGCGTCGCCCGCATCCACGCGCCCCGCCACACCGACGTCGAACGCCGCGTCCTGTACGGCACGTCCGCCCTCACCGAGGAGGGCTGGACCTACGTGTTCGGCGCGGACGAGGGCAGCGTCAGCGGCAAGGCATCCCGTGCTCACGTCGCGCGGGCCCCGGTGGGACGGCTGGACGAACCGGATGCCTGGCAATTCTGGGGCGGCGCGGTCGGCGGGGGCAGCGGCCGACAGGACGGCGACGGCCCCCGCTGGCAGCAGGATCCGGCCCGTTCCGTGCCGATACTCGTCGGCGAGACCGCGCAGCGCGGCGCCACCGGCACGTACACCGTCGCCCGGCGCGGCGACACCTGGCTGCTGCTGACCATGGACGCGGGCGCACAAGACGGCCGTGGCATGACGGACGTGGTCTCGTACTGGTCGTGCGCCCCGACCGGCCCCTGGCACGGCCCTTCCGAGGTCGCGAAGCCACCGCTCCCCCCGGGCGCGGCCCAGGCGGGCGCCGTCGCGTACAACCCGCAGGTCCACGCGGAGTTCAGCGGCAGCGCACACCGCAACGGTGACGGCGGGGCCGGACTGCTGCTCAGCTACGACGTCAACGTCCTGAACTCGACGGCCGCCGTCCACCAGAACGTCGCCTACTACCGGCCCCGCTTCCTGCGCCTGGTCACCGAGCCGGTCGAAGACGACGACAGGCCAGGAGCATGAGCACCGGCTTCCGGGCTCCGGGCTCCCGGCTCCGGGCTTCCTGACAGGCCGGGATTCCCCGTCGTACGGAGTGGCGATCAGCCCCAGATCAGGACGCCGACCAGGGCGTGCACCACAGCCGCGACGGTAGCGCCGACGACTTGGCGCGGATCGCGCCGCCCGAGTCCGATGGCCGCGTCCATCGCCTGGGAGAGGGCCGCGTCCATCGCCTGGGAGAGGGCCGCGCCGAACAGGCACAAGCCGGGTACGGCTCCCGTGGTGAGAAACGGGACGGCGGCGGCGAGCAGGCAGAGCGGGACGGCTTTGGCCGCGTACATCCGTGCGTAGAAAAGTACGCCCACCCCTTCCGCACCCTCTGTGACAAGCACGGAGGGACGGAGCGCCGCGAGCATCGCGAAGAATATGCCACCGGCGGCGAGAACCGCGTTCAGGACAAAGAGAATGATCACGGTTGAAGTCTGCCTGTTCCTGCCAAGGCGAAGTCCAAGAGAGTTGTGA
The DNA here is from genome assembly GCF_039532135.1 of Streptomyces axinellae. Lineage (NCBI taxonomy): Bacteria > Bacillati > Actinomycetota > Actinomycetes > Kitasatosporales > Streptomycetaceae > Streptomyces > Streptomyces axinellae. The sequence continues at coordinate 72,274 of NZ_BAAARJ010000009.1, read as the reverse complement.
CACCGCGACGTCGCCGCCTCCGCCCTGTGGGTGATGCTCCGCGCCGGGGGAGGAGGCGTCGAGTCGCCGGCACTGTCCAGTTCGGGACAGTGCCGTGAACCGCGCGGATCGAGCACGCGTTGTATCCGTCGGCCGAAGCCGTCGATTCCGGGCTTCACCGGTACGGCGTCGTTGACGCGGGCGGTGCACGGCACGGCTGGGACATCGCGGCGGCGGTGCGGCGGCAGACGAACAGGCAGGACGGCAGGGCCTTCTGCGCGGGGGCGGGGCATGCCGACGGCCGTTCGAGGCGTGGTCCGCTTCTCACCGTTCGGCGCGAGCCGTTGTTCAGGACAAGAGCCACACACTCAGGAGGAACCACAGGTGCCGAACTGGAACCGGCTGGGACAGAGCCCCTATTCGAGCGAGAGCGAAGCTGCCCGGTCGGACGAAAGCCTCAGCAGCGTCGGGACGCAGCTCACCGAGGCTGAGGTGTTGCTCAACGAAGAATGGAACAGTTCGGCAGAGACCCTCAACGAACCCCTGCCTGACGAAAGCACCGGGCTCGCGTGGTTGAACCAGTCCTCGGACAGCTGGACTCCGGAGCAGCGTGCCGAGGCTGTATTGCGCGCCATGACTTATCTGCGCATCGGTCAGCAGCCTCACGCGGTCAGGCCCGCGTGGATGAACCAGGAAATCGGTCTATGGAACGAGGAGCAGCATATCGAGGCGGCAGCGCGCACCATTCCGGAGTGGTCAGCGACGGCGAACCAGGACGCAAGCACCTGGACCCGGCAGCAGTTCACCCGACCCGCACCGCGGCCGGAGTGGATGAAACACCCCACGAACACCTGGACCCCGGAGCAGCATCAAAGGGCCGCACGTGACATTCAGCATGCCATGCGCGCTGTAGCCGCCCGGTCGGCACCTCCTGGGGCGAGGCCCGGGAATGGGGTGGGTGCGGCGACTCGTCCGGAGAATTCGATGACGCGGAGCCGGACTCAGGAGCCGGGCCAACGTCGAGGCAACGGCCCGTCCGGGCGTCGCTGACTCGTGGCGTGGGCCTGCGGACGGCCTCCAACCGTTTGTCACAGGCGCCGGACGTGCGGCGCGGCAGCGCATCCGCCCTGCCTCCGCGCGGTGATGCCCGGACTTCCGTGCGGTGGCGGCCCGTTCGCGCGGCGGCGCCTGCCCGCCGGTCAGCACCCGCACCTCGACAGCCGACCGTATTCACGCGCGAGTGCTGAACCGGCTGGTATTCCAGACCGGTTCAGCGATCCCGCGCAGGCCCGACCGGGAACGGGCACGGCGCCCCGCGTGATCACCGCACGCGGTACGGGAGCTGCCCGCGCCGCGCCCCGCGCCTACGCTGGCCCCCCGCCCGCGAGGTCCACGGCCCCGCAGGGCCCGCATCAGGAACCCCCGGGGGAGAAGCGCACGTGAAACGCCAGCCCATACCCAGCTCCTTTCTGGGGGACTACCCGCTGCTGCTCTCCGAGGTCTCGCGCACGGGCAGACTGCCCCGGCGCGACGAATTGGACGCCTTCCGTGAACTGGGCGAGCGGGCCGCCGAACGCGGGTTCGGGTTGCAGAGCCTGGTGGGGCTCTATCTGGGGGAGACCCGGCGGCTGTGGAGCACGTTGCCGGGCGTGGTGAGCGCGGCGCGCGGGGGTGGCCCGGAGGGGCATGTGCGTACCGGGGACGCGGTGTTGGGCGCGGTGGACGGCGCTGTGGCCGCGCTCGGTGAGGGGCACGAGCGGGCGCAGCGGCTCGCGGTGCGCCAGGAGGAGGGCGAGCGGCGGGAGTTCATCGACGACCTGCTCTACGGGCGCAGCGACCTGAGCCGGCTCGCCGAGCGCGCCCAGCGCTTCGGGCTCCACCTGGCCGACCGCCACGCGGTGGCGGTGGCGGCGGCGAGCGAGCCGTATGACGACGTGCACCCCGCCGTACGCCGTATCGAACGCGACCTGCTGGGGCGGTTCGGCCAGCGCGATGTGCTGCTGTCCACGAAGGAAGGGCGGCTGGTGTGCATCGCCTCCAGCGGCGACAGCGCCGTACTGGATGCCTTCGCGCGGCTCGCGGAGGACCCGGGCCCCGGATGCCCGGCCGCGTACCGGGTCGTGCTCGGGCGCGAACACTCCGGCGCGAGCGGGGTGGTGCGCAGCTACGACGAGGCGGTCGAGGCGCTCACCTTCGCCGACCGGGTGGGGCTGAACCAGGTGCGGCTGAGCGCGGAGAAGATGCTGGTCTTCCCCGTACTGCTGCGCGACCGCCCGGCGATCGCGGACCTGGTGCGCACGGTGCTGGGCCCCCTCACCCAGGCGCGGGGCGGTGCCAGGCCGCTGCTGCGGACGATCGAGGTGTGTGCGGCGGCCGGTTACGTCAACGCGGAGGCGGCGCGGCGGCTGGGCGTCAGCGTGCGGACGCTGTCCTACCGGCTGGAGCGCATCAAGGCGCTGACGGGCTACGACCCGGGCGACGCGCTCCAGCGCTTCTCCCTGGAGACCGCCGAACTGGGCGCCCGGCTGCTGGACTGGCCCGACACGGAGCTGTAGACGCGCCGCTGTCGGCCGGGTTGCCGGGGTCGCGTTGCCGGGGTGGGGTCGCCCGGGTCGTGTTGCCGGGTCGCGTGGCCGGGGACCGGTTGCCGGGGTCGTGCGGCGGTCGCTGCCGGGTGAGGCGTGGGGCAGGTTCGGGAACAGGGCTGTTGCGTGGGCGTGGCACAGCTGTATCAGGCGACCGGAACCGGCCGTGGTTCCACTCCGAGCCGGACATAAGAAAGGTGTAAAGATTGCCAGGTTCTGGCAGTGTGCTGCGCCCGTGGCGGATGTCAGGATGAAGGCACACCGCACGGGGGTGACGGTGTCCGGCGACGGGGGAGCGCGCGACCGCGAGGTCCGCGCCGCCGCCGGCTCCACACGTAGTCGCTGTCCTCGCAAGTGGCGGCGGACGGGTGGAGCGGAGTCGATGCCTTCCACGGGGGTGAAGGCATCGGCTTCGCCCAGCGGTCGGAACGCGCTCCGGCACCTTCCACGGGGCACGACGCGGCTTTCGGACGTTGCCGGAATCATGAGGAGTACAGGGAGAGCGGAAGGATGGTTTCCGGACAGGCCGCCGCGCCTCGTCCATGACTCTCGCGCAGCTCTCGTCCACCCTCTCGTCCGCGCCTCTCGCGCCTCTCGTCGATCCGGCTTCCCCAGCGCGGGCGCGTGGTGGTCCGGAGCGCGGGCGCGTGGTGGTCCGGGCGGCTCCGAACCGCCTTGAGGGGCCTGGTGGGCGCTGATACTGTGCCTTGGATTTACATGGCGTAGCCGCCTGTTGTTCACGGGAACACCCGACCTGGCGGTGACGGGGGCGAGTTGATGCACACAATGACGCGCGAGGCGCGCGAGGCGACGGGGGCGGTGTGATGAGGACTCAGGAGCGAAGCTCCGCGGGAGCACGTCGCACCGCCGCGATCGCCGCACCCACCGGTGACCGGCTGCCGTCGGCACCCAGGGAGCGCAAACCCGCACTGGCGGCGCTGGCCGTCCTGCTCGTCCTGCTCGGCGCGCTGGGCGCGACCGTGCTGGTGATGCGGGCCGGGGACAGAGTCGAGGCCGTCGCGCTCACCCAGCGCGTACCGCAGGGCCAGCCGGTGCCGGATTCCGCCATCAGATCGGTGATGGTCGCCGCGGACAGTGACGTCAAGTACGTCCGCTGGGATCAGCGCGGACTGCTCAAGAAGTACCGCTCCGCCACCGACCTCGTGGACGGCACCGTGCTGGTGGGCAGCATGCTCACCAAGGAGAAGGGCCTGGCCCGGGGCAAGTCCGTGGTCGGCCTCTCGCTGAAGAGCGGCCAGTACCCGCCGCGCCTGGAGGAGGGCGACACCGTCTCCGCCTACCGCGTCGGCAACCGCCAGGCGTCCTCGGGCGGCGACTCGGGCGGTTCCGGCGACTCCGGCGACGACCAGGGAGGCTCGGGCGGCTCAGGGGGCGGCGCCTCGGCCGACGCGGTGCTCGCCGACGGCGCCAGGGTGCAGACGATCAAGAAGGAGACGGGCGGCACGGGTTACAGCGGTGACCTGCCGGTCTCGGTCGTCGTGGACAAGGGCGATGTCGCCGAACTGACGGCGGCGGCCTCCAACGGGGAAGTGTCCCTCGTGCTCGACTCCGCCAGCGGAAACTGACCTTGAACGGGCACGCCGCGGCAGCGGGGCACCGGCCGTGCGGTGCGCGGACGGCACACTCGGCGCATCCGGCCGGTACGGAATGCCCGGCCGGGCCGGCGATTCCGGCCGGGCCGGCGTACCCGGTCCGCCTCGTGAGCACAGGGCGTGAGATCGAGCCGAAGAGGGGCGTAGCTGGATGGCGCTGATCGCACTCGCCGCCGACAAGGGCGCACCCGGGGTCACCACGGCCGCCGTCGCCCTCTCGGCGGTGTGGCCGCGCCGCGCGCTGCTGGCCGAGGTGGACACCGGGGGCGGCGATCTCGTCTACCGCGGAGTGAGCACCGACGGCGGTCCGCTGGACCCGAACACCGGACTGCTCTCGCTGGCCGCCACCGCGCGCAGGGGCCTGGCCGCCGAGCAACTGTGGGACCACGCACAGCGTCTCGGGGGCGGACTGGAGATCCTCGTCGGACTGGGCAACGCCGAGCAGTCGGCCGGGCTCGCCGGACAGTGGGACACCCTCGGCCGCGCCTTCGCGACGCTCGGCGACTCCCCGCACCCGCAGCTCGCGGCCGATGTCATCGCCGACTGCGGACGCGTCGGGCCCGAGGCCGCCTCGGTCGCGCTCTTCCCGCACGCCGCGCTGGTGCTGCTCGTCGCGCGCGGCGAACCCGGCCAGATCGCCCGCGTCCGCGACCGCGCCGCGGCGCTCTCCGCGCGTCTGCACGGCGGGCAGCGCGGCATGGCGCAGCTCGCGCAGCCGCTCATCGGAGTGCTGCTGATAGCGGAGGCACAGGGCGCGGCCAAGGTCGCGAGCCAGGTCAACGACATGCTCGTCGCCTCCCGGGCCGGCGCACAGGTGCTCGGGGTGATCGCCTACGACCCGGCGGGCGCCGAACAGTTGGCGGGCCGCCGACGCGGACGCGTGGAGAAGTCGCTGCTCGTACGGTCGGTGCGCAAGGTCGCCGCCGACCTGCACCAGCAGTACGGCGCCGCGTGGGCGGGCGGCGCCCCGCAGCCCTCACAGCCCGCCGGGACCGGCTCCGCCGCCCCGACCGCCGCGCTTGGCTCCGCCGCCCCGTACGCCGCTCCGCCGTCGCCGGCCGTCTCCGGACAGCGCGTGCCGCCACCGGCCGCCGCGTCTCCCGTACCGCCGCCCGCACCCGCCGACTTGGGGCAGCCCGCCGCGCCCGCGCCGCCCGTCCCTGGGCACGCGCCGCAGGCACAACCACCGCAGGCACGACCGCAATCGGAGCCTCTGCCCCAACAACACCAGCCCCAGCAGGTCCGGCAGGAGCGGACGCAGCGGATCCGGGCCGTCGGTGCCCGGCCGTTGCCCGCGGCTCCCGCGCCGCTGCCCGGCGGTGAGGGGGCCGCGCCGTGACCGGGACCGTGGTGGACCACCAGCTCGTCAAGCGGTTCCGGCAGGAGGCCGGTGACCGGATCGCCGAGCAGCGCCGTATCGACCAGGCATCCGGTGTCGCGCCGATGTCCACCGAGGACGAACGGCAGTTCGCGCGGGCGGTGATCGCGCAGATCCTGGAGGAGTACGCGCGCGCCGAGATCACCGCCGGCCGTACCCCGCCCGACGCGCAGGGCGAGGAGGCGTACGCGGCGGCCGTGCACGCCGCGCTCTTCGGTGTCGGCCGCCTCCAGCCGCTCCTGGACGACCCCGAGGTCGAGAACATCGACGTCAACGGCTACGACCAGGTCTTCGTCGGCTACGCCAACGGGTACGAGACACGCGGCGAGCCGGTGGCCGAGTCCGACGAGGAACTGGTCGAGCTGATCCAGGTACTGGGCGCCTACTCCGGCCTGTCCTCCCGCTCGTTCGACACCGCCAACCCGCAACTGGACCTGCGGCTGCCCGACGGCTCGCGGCTCTCCGCCGTCATGGACGTCACCCGGCGCCCCGCGCTGTCCATCCGCCGCGCCCGGATGGGCAAGGTCTTCATCTCCGACCTGGTGGGCAACGGCACGCTCACCCCCGAGCTGGGCAGCTTCCTGACGGCGGCCGTGCGCGCCCGCAAGAACGTCATGATCGCGGGGGCGACCAACGCCGGGAAGACCACGCTGCTGCGCGCGCTGGCCAACGAGATACCCCCTTCCGAGCGCCTCATCACGGTGGAGCGGGCGCTGGAGCTGGGCCTGGACCAGTTCCCTGAACTGCACCCGAACGTGGTCGCCTTCGAGGAGCGGCTGGCCAACTCCGAGGGCCAGGGCGCCATCAGCATGGCCGAACTGGTGCGCAGGTCCCTGCGCATGAACCCCTCGCGGGTGATCGTCGGCGAGGTGCTGGGCGACGAGATCGTGACCATGCTCAACGCCATGTCACAGGGCAACGACGGCTCCCTCTCCACGATCCACGCCAACAGCTCCAGCGAGGTCTTCAACCGCATCTCCACCTACGCCCTCCAGGCCGCCGAACGGCTGCCGATCGAGGCCACCCAGATGCTGATCGCGGGCGCCATCAACTTCGTCGTCTTCCTCGAACGCCGCAACGCCTATGCCAGCGGCGGACGGCTGACCCGCTCGGTCACCTCCGTCCGCGAGATCAACGGGGTGGACGGGCGGGTGCTCTCCAGCGAGGTGTTCGCACAGGCGCCCGACGGGCGGCTGCTGGCACACGCGCCGGTCTCCTGCGCGCGGGAGCTGGCCTTCCACGGATACAAGCCGACCGGGAACTGGGGGTGAGAATGTGCCTGTCACCGGAGGTATGGGCGGCATCTTCTCCCTGGCCACACTCGCCGCGCTCGCCTGCGGCGTCGCCGTGGGCGGCGGGCTCGCGCTGCTGATCGTCGCGCTGGTCGGACTGCCGGCCAAGACGCCCGGCCAGAAGCGCGATTCGGGGCGCCGCGCCTTCGAACTGGCCCGCTTCATGAGCAGACGCGGCTCCATCGCCGCGTGCGCCGGACTGCTCGTGCTGCTGCTGACCCGCTGGCCCGTCGCGGCACTCGCCACCGGCGTGCTCGTCTTCCTGTGGGAGAAGCTGTTCGGCGGCGCGGCCGAGGAGCGCGCCGGCATGCGGCGCGTGGAGGCGCTGGCCGCCTGGACGGAGTCCCTGCGCGACACCATCGCGGGCGCCGTCGGCCTCGAACAGGCCATACCCGCCTCGGCCCGGGCCGCCGCGCCCTCGCTGCGCCCCCACCTGGACGCGCTCATCGACCGGCTGCGTGCCCGCACCCCGCTGCCGGTGGCGCTCCAGCACCTGGCCGACGAACTGGACGACCCCTCGGCCGACATCGTCGTCGCGGCACTCATCCTCAACTCCAAGCTGCGCGGCCCCGGGCTGCGCGAGGTGCTGGGCGCGCTGGCCAAGTCGGCGCGCGAGGAAGTGGACATGCGCCAGCGGGTGATGGCCCAGCGAGCCTCCACGCGGCGCAGCGTGCAGATCGTGGTCGGCGTCAGCGTCGCGTTCGTGCTGGGCCTGGCCGTCTTCAACCGTGACTTCGTCCAGCCCTACGGAACCCCGCTGGGACAGGTCGTCCTGGCGTGCGTGTGCGGGATGTTCGCCTGCGGCTTCTGGTGGCTGCGCAAGCTGTCGCGGATCGAGACGCCGGAGCGGTTCCTCGTCCGCACCGAAGCGGACGCGCCGGCGCCGCGTACGGCCGCGGCTGCCGGTACCGCTGGTGCGGTTGTCGCCGGTACCGCCGGCGCGGCTGGTGCTTCGGCCACCGGGGCCGCCGCAGCAACCGGAACTGCCGCAGCAACCGGAACTGCCGCAGGCACCGGAACCGCCATGGGGACGACGGCCGGTGGCCGGGGGACGGGCGGAACGGCCCGTACCGGCGGGGGCCAGGAGGTGCTGCCCGGATGAACTCGTTCACGCTGACCGCGCTGACCGGCGCCGTCATCGGCCTCGGCGTCTTCCTCCTCGTCCGCGCCCTCGCCCCCGGCAAGAAGAGCGTCGTCGCCTCCGTCGCGGAGATCGACGCGCTGCGCGCCCGCGCCGCCGCCCACCCGCCCGGCGCGGGCGGCCCCGCGGCGGAGGCCGGACGGTTCGGCAGCGCGCGGGCCCGGATCGGCGCCCGCGTCGCGGACTTGTACGTGCGGCAGGGCTGGGAGCAGCGCAGCCTGCGCTCCGACTTGGACCTGCTGGAGCGCGGCTGGGAGAACTTCCTGGCCACCAAGGTGCTGCTGGGGGCCGCCGGGCTGTTCTTCGGCCCGTTCCTGTTCTCCATCGTCTGGCTCATCGGGTTCGGCAGCAGCCCGCTGATCCCGCTGTGGCTGGCGCTGATCTTCGCGGCGCTGTTCTTCATGCTGCCGGACCTGGAAGTCCGGCGGGACGCCGCCGCCAAACGGCGTGACCTGCGGCGCGTGGTCGGTGCCTACCTCGACCTGGTCGCCATGAACCTGGCGGGCGGGCGGGGGCTGCCCGAGGCGCTGAAGGCGGCGAGCGAGGTCGGGGACGGCTGGGCGCTGCGCCGTATCCGCGACACGCTGGCGGACGCGCGGATCACCGGCCACAGCCAGTGGCACGCGCTGGGACAGCTCGGGACGCGCCTGGGCGTGGACGAACTCAAGGACCTGTCGGCCTCGCTCGCGCTGGTCGCCGACGACGGCGCCAAGGTGCGCTCCTCGCTCGCCTCGCGCGCGGAGACCATGCGGCACAGAGAGCTGGCCGAGATCGAGGGCAGCGCGGGCGAGAAGTCCCAGTCGATGCTCGTGGCCCAGCTGATGCTCTGCGCCGGATTTCTCGTCTTCCTCATCTATCCGGCGGCCATGCGCGTCTTCCAGATCTGACCTCGGGGGCAGCGCGCGCATCCGCCCCACCCCCACGACCCTTTGGGAAAGGACTGAGAACGATGCCGATCAAACCGTTCCGCTCCGTGCGCCACCCGGCGCTGGACCTGCTCGTCACCTTCGTACGGGGCCGCATCCAGCGGGCGCGCTCCGGTGAGCTGGACCGGGGCGCCTCCGCCGTCGAGTGGGTGATCATCTCCGCCGTCGTCGTCGCGATCGTCGGAGTGGTCGCCGCGATCATCAACATGGCGCTGCGCAACGGTGCCGACAAGGTGAGCGACTGCATCGACGGCGCGGACGCCGACGGGACCTGCTAGGCACCGCCGGTGGGAGGGGGCAGACGACTCGCGACATGGGCACGCCGCAGGGGGGAGAAGATCTCCCGCCGCGGCGACAGCGGCATGACCGCGATCGAGTTCGTCATCCTCACCCCGGTGCTCTTCCTGCTGCTGTTCGCGTCCGTTCAGTTCGCGCTGTACTTCTTCGCCGACCACGTGGCACAGGCGGCGGCGCAGGCCGGAGCGCGCAAGGCGCGCCAGGAGGCGGACGCCGACCCGCGCGGCTGGCGGGAGAAGGCCGCTGAGACCTCCGGCTCCTACATCGAGCAGCTCGGCCCCAAGCTCGTCCTGAAACCGGACGTCCGGATGCTGCGTCCGGAGGCACACACCGTAGGGGTGGAGATCCGCGCCAAGGTGCCCGCCGTCTTCCCCGGCCTCGACCTCGATGTGCACGCCCTGTCCCAGGGCCCGGTCGAACGGTTCGTACCGGACGGGGGTGGGTGAGATGACGCGGGTGGGTGAGGCGACGCGCGCGGGGCATGTGAGGCGTGTGCGTGAGGTGACCCGCCGCCTGGAGGAGCGCTGGGGGGACGCGGGGCTCTCCACCATCGAAGTCGTGATCCTGGCGCCGGTGATGATGCTCTTCATCCTGGTCCTCGTCGGCTTCGGCCAGCTCGTGGACGGACGGGGCGCGGTGGACAGCGCCGCCCGGGACGCCGCCCGCGCCGGCTCCCTCCAGCACGGCAGCCACGGATCCGCGATGGGCGCGGCACAGCGCGCCGCGACCGCCACCTTGCGGGGCACCTGCGCCGGAGGCGTGACCGTACGGGACGCGGGCAGCGACTACCGCTCCGGTGGGCTCTTCACCGTCGAGGTGAGCTGCCGGGTGCGCGGGCTGGACCTGCTGGGCCTGGACATCGCCAAGGAGATCGCGGGCCGGTCGAGTTCGCCGATCGACCCGTACCGGAGGACCGGATGAGCGGGGATTTTCCGGGGCACCGGATGCAGGCCGATTCGGTGGCGGACCGGAGGGTGGCGAATTTTGCGGCGGACCGGATGGTGGTGGATCCGGGGGAGCGCCGGACGGTGGCGCTCCGCAGGCGGGCAGCGGCGGGGGAGTGGCTCCGGTCGCGGCGCGGCGCCTGCGGCGACCGTGGCTCGGGCGCCGGAGCCGTCATCATCTTCGCGCTGCTGTTCCTGGCCCTCGCGGCCTTCGTCGTGGACGGCGGCCTGTCGATCTCACAGCGCGAACGCGCCGCCGACATCGCGGAACAGGCCGCGCGCTACGCGGCACAGGACATCGACGAGGAGGCCCTGCGTGCCAGCCGGGGCAAGAACGCGCCCATCAACTACGAGAACTGCCCCGGCCGGGTCAGCAAGTTCGCCCGCCAGTCCGGCCTGTCGGGCGCCGATGTCGCGGCGTCCGGCTGCGTCTCGGCGAGCGCCCAGCAGGTGGAGGTGCGCATCCGGCTGACGTACCGACCGGTGCTCACCGGACTCTTCTACAGCGCACCGCTCACGGTCCACGGCACGGCCAAGGCTGAGTCCGTGACCGGCTGACCAGCTGACGGGCTGACCGGCTGCCTCGCTGACCGGCTGACCGGCTGCCTCGCTGACCGGCCGACCGTCAGCCGGGCCGGGCCACCGGTCAGCGCGTTCGCCCCCAGACCGAGTCCCTTCCCTCCTCGCCCCCTCCAGACCTCGCCCCTTCTAGCCTTCGGGAGCACACGACATGGCGCGCCGCAGCACGACACCGGCACCGGCCCCGGGCGGGCCCACGGCCCGCACGCGCACGCCCGTCCCGGTGCGGACGCGGCGCACGTTCGGGGACGTGATCAAGGCGCTGGGCGCGGTGGTCGCCCTCGCCGTGCTGGTCGTAGGGGTACCGCTGGCGCTCGCGGCCGTCATCGGCTGGCCGCTGCCGCACCGGATGCCGTCCCTGGACACGCTGCGCGAGGAGGTCAGCGCCGGGGTCTTCATCAACGTCCTGACGGTCGTGGTGTGGCTGGCCTGGGCGCAGTTCACCGCGTGTGTCCTGGTCGAGGTGAAGGCGGCCGTCTCCGGGGTGGGGCTGCCCGCGCGGGTGCCGGGTGCCGGGCCCAGCCAGATGCTGGCGCGGCAACTGGTGGCCGCCGTACTGCTGCTGGGCTCGACAGCGGGCAGCTTCGCACCCGGCCTCGCACAGTTGGGACCCGGGTTCGCGCCGCACCATCAGCAGACCGTCGCGGCGGCCGAGCTGACCCCGGGTGCGCAGCACGGCGCCACCGGGGCGGCGCAGGCGTCGTCCGGGCACGGCATGAGCACCATGGGGGAGCGCGACGGAAGCGGGGGAGCGGGCGGGGCCGGGGACCGCGCGGCGGAGGACGGCCTCGCACCGGATGGTGGCAGAAAACAGGCGCACGCCGTGCGGGGGCCGGAGGATCCGGCCGGAACGGATCGCGCGGGGGCCTCGTCGTCGTCGGCCCCGTCGGCCGCCGCGAAGACGAAGTTCTACCGCATCCAGCCGCCGCAAGGACGCCACCACGACTCGCTGTGGGAGGTCGCCGAGCGGCACCTGGACGACGGACGTCGCTACAAGGAGATCTACCGGCTCAACAAGGACAGGGTGCAGCCGGATGGTTCACGGCTGTCCGAGGCCAGCTTGATCAGACCGGGCTGGATCATGGAGATGCCCGCCGACGCGCACGGCGGCGAACTGGTCGAAATGCCCGACGACGCCCACGAGATCAGCGCCCAGGAGCGCCGACAGTACGAGGCGTACCAGAACAGCGGCGGCGACCAGGGGCAGGGCGACGGCTCCCGGCGGCAACAGCCCCCGCGTCCCGACGGCACGGACGAGCGGGAGCAGCCGGGCGGTCCGGGGGACCACCGGAGGGACGGCGTCCAGCCCGGGGGCCAGGACAGGTCCGACGACAAGCCCGACGCGCCGGATGCCCCGGGCGTCTCGAATGTTCCGGATGTTCCAGATGCCCCGGATGCGCCAGAGGGCTCGGAAGATCCCGACCGGGCGCCGCAGCCGGACACGCCGAGCACACCGGATGCATCGGACAGGTCGGATACGTCGGATGTGCCGTCCGTGCCGGACGCGCCGGGTGACCGGCGGGACAGCCGGCGCGGCGATCAGCCTGACGACCAGACCGACGACCGGTCCGATGTCCGGCCGGGGGGCCAGGACGGCGACAAGGGCGGCAACCAGGACAGCGATCAGCCCATTGTCGATCCCGGTGACCAGGACGGCGGCCACCCCGGCGATCCGGGGAAGGCCCCGGGCAGCGACCGGGGTGATGGGCAGGGCGGCGACCGGGGTGACGACCGGGGTGGTGCCAAGGACAAGACCGCCGTCGTGCCGCCGCCCGCCGAGCACACTCCCGACCGTCAGAAGCAGTCGGTGCCCGAAACCCCGGGAGAGCAGTCCGCCCGGCCGGACCAGGCGGGTCGGCACGGGGACGGCGCCGGGGGCAGTGGCAGCGGCAGCGTCGATACCAGTGGTATCGACGGCAGCGACGACCGGGACGGCCTGCCCGGCCCCGGCATTCCCCAGCCGGACGTCATCCGCCCCGGCGCGCCCGGCACATCGCCCGACGTGCCCGGCGACTCCGCGCCGTCGCGGCCGGGCCCGGAGGCGTCGGTACCGGACTCCCCCTCCTCCCCTTCATCGCCCTCGGACGGGAAGGGCGGACGAGGCGAGGGCAACCCCTCCTCCGACCTCGCCGGAATCCCCGACTCCGCCGACGGCACCAGCGAACTCAAGGCGGACAAAGGGGGCGAGGCTGGCCATAGTTCCCGACAGGGCGGTGACAGCATCCTCGGCCCGGTCGGACTGCCCGAAACCCTGCTCGGCGCCCCGCTGTTGGCCGCAGGTGTGCTGGCGGCGCTGGGCAGGCGGCGGCGCGCGGCGCTGTGGCGGTCGGTCACCCAAGCGGGCACGCGGCGGCGGCCGGGCGACGACTTCCCCGCGCCGAGCGAACCGGCGGCAGCCGCCGGGGACGCGCTGCTGGTCGGCGCCGACCCGGAGGCCGTGCGCTTCTTGGACCGCGCGCTGCGCGGACTGGCCGAGGACCTCGCCGAGCGGGGCAGGCCGCTGCCCGTCGTCTACGCGGCCTGGCTGAGCGGTCAGGAGCTGCACCTCCAACTCGCCGAGGAGTACGGGGCGCCGCCCGCGCCCTGGCGGTTCGGCCAGAGCCCGAGCTTCTGGACCATCCAGCGCGCACACACCCGTATCGACGTGGACGGCGCGGCGCCCGTCCCGTACCCGGGCCTCGTCAGCCTCGGGCTGCGCGGTACCACCCGGCTGCTGCTCAACCTGGAGGCGGTGCCGGGGCTCGTCTCGGTCGCCGGGAGCCAGGAGCAGCGCACCTCGCTCCTCGCCTCGATCGCCGCCGAACTGGCCACCGGAAGCTGGTCGGAGGGCGTCTCCCTCACGCTCGTCGGCTTCGGCGCCGAGCTGACGGCGCTGGCGCCCGGCCGTATGCGGCATCTCGCGAGCGTGGCCGAACTGCTGCGCGAGGAACGCGAGGGGGGTGCGGGGCGCGAGGCAGGGGGCGGGCGCTCCGTGCTGCGGGGGCCCCATGTGGTGCTCGTCGGAGGCGGCGGAAGTGGAGCAGGAAGTGGAGCCGGAAGCGGCGGTACCGGCTCCGGAAGTGGCAGCGGCTCCGACAACGGCAGCGACTCCGACAACGGCAGCGACTCCGGGGACGGCAGCGGCTCCGGCGGCGAAAGCGGCGGTGCGCCGGACGTGGATGAGGCGGCGCGGCTGGCCGAGCTGGCCTCGGGCGGCGTCGGATGTGTGGTCGGCCTCCCGGCCGGGGCGCTGCCCGGCGCCGTATGGGAGTTCGAGATCGGGGACGACGGCACCCTCGTCGCCCCGCGGATGGGCCTTGAGGTGAGCGCCCAGCTGTTGCCCGCGGACCAGCGCGCCGCCGTCGTCGAACTGTTCGCCGGAGCGGACGAGGACGACGCCGGGGCGGCGGGCGAAGGTCCGGCCTTCCGTGTGGACCTGAGCGACGGCGGACGGCCCGCCGTCTACGCGCGGCTGATGGGCCCGTACGAGATCCTCGGGCTGGAGGAGCCGGAGGAGTCGCGCAGCGCCCAGCTCCACGAGGCCCTGGCGCTGCTCCTGCTGCACCGCGAGGGCGTGCACCCCCGGGTGCTGGCCTCGGCGCTGTGGCCCAAGGGCGTCACGGACGACGTGGTCGAGGCGCTGGTCGAGCGGCTGCGCCATTGGCTGGGCATCGAGACCGACGGCACGCCCCGGCTGGGTACCGGGCCGGACGGCCGGCTGGTATTGCGGCCCTCCGTCGTCTCCGACTGGGACGTACTGCGCACCCTGCACCACGGCTGCACGGGCGAGCGCGGCGCCCGGCTCGCTCCGCGGCTCCGTCGGCGTCAGCTCGCGGACGCGCTGGAGCTGGCGCGCGGTCCCCTGCTCGCGGACCGGCCCGAGGGGCGGTACGGCTGGCTGGCGTACGAGGTGACCGAGGCGCAGCACCCGTTGGTCGTCGCCGAGACCGGGCTGGCGCTGGCCGTCGAACACTTGCGCGTCAGGGAGCCGGAGCAGGCCGTGGCCGCCGTCCGCGCGGCGCTGCGCAGCGCCCCGTCCGACGAGCGGCTGTGGGAACAACTGCTGCGCACGGCCCACGCCACCGGGAGCCAGGCGGAACTGGGCGAGGCCGTTCGCTGGGTGACGGAGCGCAGCGCTCGGCTGCACGGACCGGAGCGCGGCATGCCGCCGCGCACCGCCGCACTCCTGGACGAGCTGGCCCCGGGTCGGAACAGAGGCGGACCGGCGTGAGCCGAGTCAGCCCGGCAGGGCGCGATCGGTCCATCGGCACATATCGCCTGTAAGGCCCGAAAAAGAGCCATGGCCCGCGCCTTCGGGGGAAGAGGCGCGGGTCATGGCGGTCCTGCGGGACAAGTCCGGCGCTTCAGCCGACCTGAAGCCGGCCGGAACCTGAGTCGGCGGGAACCCGAGTCGGCCGGAACCTGAGTCAGCCGATCTGGAGCTTCTGTCCCGGGAAGATGAGGTCGGCGTCGTCGCCGACGGTGGACTTGTTGTCCTGGTACAGCGTGTGCCACGAGGTGTGGTGCGCCTCGGCGATCTTGGAGAGGGTGTCGCCGGACTTGACGGTGTAGTTGCCGTGGCCGGTCTGCGGCGCCTGCTTCGGCTGCGGCGCGCGCTGCTGCGGCTGGGCGGACCGCTGTTCGGGCTGGGCCTGCTGCTTCGGATGCTGCTTCTGCTGCGACTGCGCGCCGGAGTTGTTGCCGCTGCCACCGTCCGGGTTGACATTGGCGGCGGGGCCGCCGGAGGTCAGGCCGCCGGCTCCGGCGCAGGACCAGGCGCCGGGGCCCTGCATAGCGAGGAGCTTCTCTGCGGTGGCGATCTGCTGCTCCTTGGTGGCCTGGTCGGCGCGGGGAGCGTACTTGGTTCCGCCGGCGGCGGCCCAGCTGGAGTTGTTGAACTGGAGCCCGCCGTAGTAGCCGTTGCCGGTGTTGGCCTGCCAGTTACCGCTGGACTCGCACTGGGCGACCTTGTCCCACGTGTCCACGGAGGCGGCCTGCGCGCCGGTCGCGGACACGAGCGGGATCGTCACGGCTGCACCGGCGACGCCCGTCACGGTCGCGATACGGACGGCCTTGGAGGGACGACGGTGGCGGCCCTTTCCGGAGAACAGCATGTCTTTCTTCCTTACGGTCGCGGCTGTTCGCCACAGGAGTTCGCGGCGAACGTGTCGAGCGGAGCGACAGTAAGCACACGTGTCCGGATGCTCCAAGAAACTCCGGCAAAGATCGTTAAAGGCGCTTGACACGCAACAGCGGCATCCGTGCTGGTGATGCGCGTGCGGCCGGTCCGGCGGCGGCGGATGTGACGTAGCCGTCCGAGATAAGCGTCACAGGTGCGAAGTGCGTGTGTGCGAGGTGTGCCGCCAGGGGGCGCCGCTCCCGCCGGGCGCAGCTCGCCAAATCCCCCGTAGCGGATCAAATCTTCTCTAATGCGAGGGGTGTTCGGGGTCCTCCTCGGTCCGCCACCGCCCGCGCTCCTCCACTTGGATCGTCGCGTGTGTAATGCCGTACTCCCGTTCCAGCAGGGCGAGTACGGATTCCAGGACGCGGGTCGGGCTGCCTTCGTCGTCCAGGACGACATGGCCGGTCGCGGCGTCCATGCCCGAGGTGACCGTCCAGATGTGAAGGTCGTGTACATGTGCCACCCCGGGCAGGGCCGCGATCCTCGCCTCAACCTCCGCCACGTCCATGTCAGGTGGCGCGGCCTCCAGGAGGATCCGTACGGCCTGTCCCATCACGCGCGCCGCGCGCGGCAGGATGAACAGCCCGATGGTGACGCCCAGTACCGGGTCCACATAGCGCCAGCCGGTCGCCAGGATGACGCCCGCGCCGATGAGGACAGCGACCGAGCCCAGCAGGTCGCCCACGACCTCCAGATAGGCCGCCCTCAGGTTGAGGCTGTCCTGCGCCCCCGAGGACAGCAGTCGGAAGCTGACCAGGTTGACGATCAGGCCGCCCCCGGCCACCAGCAGCAGCGGCAGCCCCGGCACATTCGGCGGTGCGCCCCAGCGCAGCGCGGCCTCGACCAGGACATAGCCCGCTACTCCGAACAGCAGTACGCCATTGGCGAGCGCGGCCAGCACCTCCAGCCGGTACGTCCCGTAGGTGCGGCGGCGGGGCCCCGGCCGGTTGGCCAGGGTGATGGCGGCCAGCGCCATGCCGAGCCCGAGGACATCGGTGCCCATGTGGGCGGCGTCCGAGAGCAGTGCCAGTGAGCCGAAGGCAATGCCTCCGACGACCTCGGCCGCCATGTACGCCAGCGTGATCGCGAAGGCGATGGCCAACGGTCTGCGGTGGCGTGCTCCGGCGGAGCGCTGGGTGCCCGGATCGTGGGTGCCCGGACTGTGGGTGCCCGGACTGTGGGTGTCCGGGCGGTGGGCGTCCCGGCCGTGAGCGTGTCCCATGCCGCGAAACTAGCAAAGGGTATGAATGGCACATACGGGAAACGGGCGGCCCCGACGCGGGGGGCCGCCCGTTTTTCCGTCACCGGTTCAGGGGGTTACGAATGCAGAGGCTCAGCGACCCCCGGATCCCGAAGTTCAGGGATTCAAGGGGCCGGGGGCAGAGGGGCAGAGAGGCTGGGGGCTCGGGGCAGGGGCGCAGGGGCGCAGGAGTCACGACCAGATCTCGTCCACCCACTCCGGATGGTCGATAAACGGGTTCCGGTTGTGCTGGAACTTGTCGAATATCACCTGGTTCCGGTTCTTTTCGAAGTCGTTCGGCGGGTCCTCCTCGTTCCACTTCTTCATGACCGAGAGCCGCCCGATGTGGGGGGCCGAGCCGTTGTCCACCTTGTCGTTGGGCTCCAGGTCGGCGAAGGAGTCGTCGCCCTCGTAGCGCACGGCCATGTAGAGCGCCATCCGGGCCACATCGCCCTTCACCTCGTCGCGGGGCTCCCAGGAGTCGCCGTCGGTGAAGTTGCCGGGCGCCTCCTCGACCTCGTCACCGCCCTCGTCGAAGTCCTTGTTGCCGCGCGTGCTGTTGACCGAGACGTCGGCCGGACGCAGATGGTGGATGTCGGTGCCCGGACCCGCGCCCGTACCGAAGTCCCCGTGCGACTTGGCCCAGACATGCTCGCGGTTCCACTGGTCGGCCCCGCCGCCGTTCTCGTCCGCGCTCTGCGAACGGCCCGTGTAGAGCAGGATGACGTTCGAGGAGTTCGCCGGATCCTGGTCGGTGACCTTCAGCGCGTCCCACACCTGGCTGTAGGACAGCTTGTCCGCGTCCTTGATGATCCCGTGCAGCGCGGTCTTCAGTTCGGGACCGGTCTTGCCGAGCGCGTCCTTGTAGTAGTCGTCGTCGTACGGGCCGGTCGAAGCCGCCCCGCTCCCGCTCGCGGGGCCGGCCGCCGCCGTCTCCGTGCGGGGGGTGGGGGGAGCGGTCGCGCCGAACGCGGGTGCCTGCGCGGTCAGCGCCAGCAGCGCCGCACTGCCGACGACGGCCAGCGGACGCCATGTGACGCGCGTAGCACGGTGGTTGCGAGGAGCGCGGGATGCACGCATGGGGGGTCCTCTCGGTTCTGCGGAACCCGCCCGGTGGACCAACTTCCCCGAGCGCGGCCCGCGATGGGCATACGGCGGGGGAGCCTGCCACAAATTCGAACTGGCGCAAGGGGGCCGGACGTACGAACCGCACGCCGGTCGGAGGGATTCGCGCCCCGAAGATCCACGTTCGGTGCTCCGAAGGCTCACGTGGGGCGCGCGCTGAAGGCTCACGTGGGGTGCGCCGAAGGTCCCGGCTTCGCCGGGAGGGACTCTGGCGATCGACTCCAACTGGCGTTCGGGTACTCTCGCCGACCCGCGACCTGCCGTGCCGCTGCGCGACAGATCGTGTCCTCGAAATGTTGTGCCCCTGCCGCCCGTTGACTGTTCAGCCATGCCACGCGCCACCTACTCGCCGAAGTGGAGCCCGCCGAAGTGGAGCGCCCCCCGATGCCGACGATCACCGTGCTCACCCCCGTCCACGAAGGCGGCGATCGCTACCTCTCCGAGCTGTACGAATGTCTGGCGGAACAGAGCCTTCCGGAGGGCTGGCGACTGGAGTGGGTGCTCCAGGAGGACGGCCGCACCGGCCGCCCGCTCTCCGCCGTTCCGGATGCTCCGTGGATCTCCAAGGGGGACGGGCGTTGGGGAGGCGCTTCGCAGGCCCGCACCCTGGGACTGGCACGGGCGACCGGGACCCTGCTGCGGTGCGTGGACGCGGACGACCTGCTGCCGGACTCCGAAACGCTCGCCCGCGACATCGAAGTCCTGGCGGCCGACCCGGCATTGGGCTGGACCGTCGCACCGTGTCTGGACTTCTTCCCCGACGGCCGCCGCGAGCCCGGCCCGTACGACCCGGATCCGGGCCCGCTGGCACCAGGGGCGCTGCTCGCCGGGGCGCGCGGTGGCGCGTTTCCCGTCATGGGCACGACGCTCACCGTCCGCACGGAAATCGTGCGGCTGATAGGGGGCTGGCCGGCGATACCCGCCTTCGAGGACGCGGCCGTCGCGCTCTTCTGCGAAGCCGTGAGCCCGGGGTGGATGCAGAGCCTGCCCGGTGAGCTGTACCGCAAGCACCACGCACAGCACACCGCGAGCCCGGCCTACCACGACGCCGAGGAGACCCGGGTGCGCCGGCAGATCGTCATCGACCGCGCCGAGGCCCTCCACACGCGCGGCTGGCGCTGGACCCCGCAGGTATTGGAACGGGCCCCGCTGATGCCGGAACGTGCCCCGCGGGTGCCGGCGCAGGCCCCGCTGCTGCTGGAGACCGCCTCCGGCACTTGCGGCTGACCCTCCCCGCAGGCACCCCGCAGGCACCCCGCAGGCACCCCGCAGGAACAGCGGCACAAGTGACACAAGGAGAGGCGCGTGAACGATCTGCGGTCCGTGCTGTGGCTCGGAGGCCCCCCGGCAGCGGGAAAGTCGACCGTCGCCCAGCGCATCGCCCGGCGGCACGGGCTGCGCTGGTACAACTCGGACGCCCACACTTGGGAGCACCGCGACAGGGCCGTCGCCCGCGGCCACCCGGCGGCGATCCGGTACGAGCGGACGCCCGTCCCTGAGCGCTGGAGCACCTCGCTGGAGGAGCGGCTCGTGATGTCGCTGCACCATGAGCGCGGACCGATGGTCCTTGAGGACCTCCGCACGCTCCCGCCCGCGCCCCTCACCATTGCCGAGGGCACCCCGATAACACCGCAGATCACCGGCCCGCACAGCGGCGTATGGCTGTTGCCGACGCCGGAGGTGCAGCGCTCCCGGCTCGCGCGACGGGATCTGCTGCCCGAAGTACGGGAGCTGTACGAGTACTTGGCGGACGAGATCGCCACCCAGGTCGGAAAGCATGAGGCGCGCACCGTGATCATCGACGGCTCCCGCTCGGTGGAGGAGGTCGCGGCCGAGGTCGAGGCGCTCTTCGCGGACGCGCTCGCGGAGGGGCCGAGGGCCATGTCGCCCGCGGAGCGGCGCCGGATGCTGCGCTACGCCAACAGGTCCTTCGTATCCCAGTACCTGACGTTCTTCACCCGCCCCTGGGCGCGGGCGCTCGGCGGCACCGGGGATGTGGTGCTTCCGTTCCTGTGCGAGTGCGCGCACGAGAGCTGCCAGGAGAATGTCGAGTTCGCCGTCGCCGACTTCCGGGAGCCGCCGGACGGAATATCCCCGGCCGTACTGGCTCCGGGACACACCGGGACACCCGGAGATCAGCCCCTGCTGTGACCGGGGCGCCCCGCTCTGGGGCCCGGCCGCCTGCCGCGCGCTCTGGGGCCCGGCCGCCTGCCGCGGCGCTCTGGGGCCCGGCCGCCTGCCGCGCGGTGATGCTCGGCACCCCGGGCCGGGCACTCGCCCGTCAAGGCCCTGAGATGACGCTCACCAGCCCGGTGGTCTGGCCGTGCCCATCGCGCGGGTGACGGCGATCTCGATCACGACCCGTTCGGGGTTGGGGCGGGGTGGTTTGTAGCGGCGGGTGTAGCGGGCTTCCGCGTCCGCGACGGAGTCCGGGTCGTCGCGGATCACGGCCGTGCCCTCCAGGGTGCACCAGCGCCGTCCCTCCGCCTGGCTCACGGCGACGGCGACCCCCGGCCCGGCCGCCAGTACGTTGCGCACCTTTTTGCTGGAGCGGCTGCTGATGACCCGTGCGAGGCGCGTCTCGGGGTCGTAGGTGACCCCCACGGGCACCAGGTGGGGAGTGCCGTCAGGGCGGGGCGTCGTCAGGAAACACGTTCTGCGCTCCTCCCAGAAACCGGTTTCCGGTGATGGCCCGGCCGCGGACGGCTCGGGGGCCGACGCACCAGGCAGCGGTGGGGGCTCGGGCGGTGGCGGGGGCTGTGCGCTCAACGGAAATCCTTCATCGGGTCGGATCGGGCGGTCGGCGGGGGCGACGCGAATAACCGTACGCGGCGCCCGAGATGCCCCGTACCGGTGCTGGCCCCCGGGGCTGATGTCCGCAACGACCGTGCTGGGCAGCTCAGTTGGTGCGGTCGGACCAGCCGGTGGGGAGGTCGCCGGGGGCGATGGAGACGGCGTCCTCGTCGTTCTGCCCGACGAATTCGTCAAGGGTGATCTTCGCGAATTCGGGGACCTCGTAGAGGGGGTAGGTGGGGCCCGCGTCGCGGTAGGCGCGCATCTGGTCGAGGTGGTGGTTCTGGAAGAGGACGGTGCGTTCGCCGTGGGCCCTGATCCACTCGGGGAAGAAGATCACGCCGTGCAGGACGCGTTCGGCGGGGAGGATGTTGACGGACACCGCGGTGCCGGTGGGTTCGCTCCAGGAGACCTTGTAGACGCCGGGGGCGAGCGCGACGAGATCGACCTTCTGGTCCTTGACCCAGCGTCCGCCGACGTGGCCGGAGTGGATGCGGTAGTCGATGGTGGTGGCGTTCTTCACGTACATCTCGTACTGCCAGCCGTTGGCGTAGGTGTAGATGAAGCGGTGGCCGAGGACGTCGGTGAGGTCCTGCGGCGGGACGGGGTGCTCGACGCTGGTCGGGTACGTGGCGGTGGTCTGCGCGGTCATGGTGATGCTGCTTCTCTCTGTGTTTCTCCGTGCTGGTGCATAGCGGTTGATGCCGGTTCGTACTGCTCGGCGCTGCTTCGTATGCGGGGGCCGGGCAGGAGCGGGCGGGTTCCCGAGGGCCGGTATCTCATTCAATTTTGCAGCAAAACTATTTTGATGCAAATGGGTGCCTTGGGGTCCGGCAGAATGAGGGGCGTGAACAGCAGTGACGCCGCCCCGCCGGACCCCGCCGCCCTTGAGTTCAGCCGCCTCCTCGGCCCGCTCCGGCGGGCGGTGCTGCGAGCGAGCC
The DNA here is from genome assembly GCF_039532135.1 of Streptomyces axinellae. NCBI lineage: Bacteria > Bacillati > Actinomycetota > Actinomycetes > Kitasatosporales > Streptomycetaceae > Streptomyces > Streptomyces axinellae. The sequence goes on along the minus strand of NZ_BAAARJ010000009.1, from coordinate 50,280 downwards.
GGAGCGCCGCCGACCTCCCGGACCTGCCCGAGGCCCAGATCGAACTCCTCCGGGTACTGGCGGACGGGCCGCTGGCACCCCGTGAGGCCGCGGCACGGCTGCGGGTCGCGGCATCCACGGTCAGCAACCTGGTCAAGGCGATGCGCGCGGCCGGCCTGGTGGAGCGCACCGCCGACCCCCATGACGCGCGCACCGTCCTGCTCACCGCCACCCGTGCCGCCCACGATCTGCTCGGCCGCTACGACCGGGCCAGCGCGCGGGTCCTCGCCCGCACTCTCGACGGTCTGCCCCCGGCCGACCGCGAGGCGTTCCACGCGGCGCTCCCGGCACTCGCGCGCCTGACAGACCGCCTGGAAGGGAACTGATCGCCACCGGCCGCGCCGAGGTCGAGGGCCGTCGTGGGCGTCGGTGCGGGCGCTGGTGCGGGCACCGTCTCGCCCCGCTGCCGCGTTGTCGGGCCGGGGCCGAGGCCGAGGCCGGGGCCGGGGCCGGGGCGCGGTTCCGTCACCGGTTCAACCGGTGACCGCTGGAAGAGGGACGGGTGGGTCGGCCGGGTGGGCGCGGAGCGACTGGAGCAGGAGAGCCACCAGGCGGCGGGAGGCGGCCGGGGCGGAATCCGGGGCGTTCGCGACGATCCCCGCGTTGGCCATGAGGAGGAGTCGGAGGTCTCCCGGTCCGAAGTCGGCACGCAACTGCCCGCTCTCCTTCGCGCGTCGGGTCAGTGCCGCGAATCCGCGCGCGTTGTGGTCCAGGCTGCGCGCGAAGCCGGCCTCGTCGGAGACGTTGGCGAGCGAAGCCCGGGAGAAACCTCTGTCCACGGCCTGCATGGCGCACACCTTCTCGATCACCATGCAGAAACCGCGCCACGGGTCGGATTCGGCGAGGGCGTCGTCCACAAGGGCCACGCAGGCCGCCATCTGTGCGGCGAACACCTCACTGACGAGCGCCTCCTTGGTGGGGAAGCGGCGGTAGAGCGTCGCGACACCGACTCCCGCACGCCGGGCGACCTCGCGCATCGTCACCTCCTCCAGGCCCCGCGTAGCGAAGGACTGCCGGGCGGCCTCGATGATGCGGTGACGATTGTCGAGCGCGTCGGCGCGCAGCGCCCTCGGCGCGTCATCCGGCCGTGGGGACACAAGGGTGGTCATACGTTCCACCCTAGGGCAAGTGGACGTGCTGTTCCGGTTCGGCGGACGCCGTCCTGACGCTGTGGACGACCGCGAGCTGGTGCAGAACGGGGCGCCCGCGCACCCGCGTTGACGACGCGGCCGACGGCGCCTGCCCGCCGGGCCGCGTCGGCAACTGAAGGAGCGCGGCCCCGTACGAGGGCGCGTGCGTCCTCGTGCGGCGCCCGGCGTCACGCGTTCGGCTCGAAGGGGATTCCGGTCGGCTTGGCCTTCTCCAGATGGCTGTTGAACGTGTCGTCCTTGATACCGAGGAGCGCGCTGCCGAAGTCGGCCTGGGTCAGCTTGTCGCGCAGGCCCGCCGGATAGCCGTCCCAGCCGACCAGGGCGGGGTACTGCCAGGTGCCCTTGTGGTTCTCCGGCGGCTCGTCGTTGGTGTTGGCGGCGCGGAAGCAGTGCGTGCTGATGCCGTCCTTGTGGTAGACGACCTTGGGGTGGGTGCCCTCGAAGGGCAGGTCGGCGCGCTTGTGCACGGTGAAGCCGCCGTGTGCGGAGGTCGAGACGTACTCCGCCTGGTCGTTGTGCACCCACACCACGACGTGCTCCCAGTCGTGGCGGTGTCCCGCGCTGCCGCCGCCGAGCGCCGCCTGGTCCTTCTCGAAGTAGGAGGCGTACACGATGGCGCACCAGTCGTTGTCGCACTTGGAGCGGGAGTACCCGTTGGTGTTCTCCAGGTCGGACAGGTCACGGCAGTTGCCGTTGACGTCGCCGCCGAGCTTGAGGCCCTCCGCGAGGGTGCCGTCGGGGCCGATCGCGGGGGTGGCGTAGCAGCCGTCGGTGTCGTAGTCGTAGGCGGGCTGGAATGTGCGTTCCCTGTCGGTGGCGTTGCCGGGCAGTGCCGGCGGAGGCGCGGCCAGCGCGGTGCCCGGCAGGCCGATCACCAGTGCCACGGCCCCGGCGAGAGCCGCCGGGGCCGTAGGGGACCAGCGTCGTGCGGGCCGCGATCCGGCCCCGCGCCCGGTCCGGGGGCTATGACGGGCATTCGCCTGGGATGTCTCGCTCACGGGTCCTCCTCGTCCTCCGGCGGCGCCAACTCTGCTGCTGCGGCGCGCGATTCAGGTTTCCCTCTGGTCACTTCCGTGCCAAGAGGGCCTGACCGTGTTGCGCGCGAAGGGCGAGGTCGGCGGGCGCGGGCGCGGACGGCGAGCTGGGGGCGGACCGAGGGGCGCGGGTGCCCCGCGCCCCGTGTGTCGCGTGTGACGGGAGTCACTTAAGGGAGGGAAGACCGGGCCTCTTGTCAAATATCCAGGATCCTGTTTACTGTCCAGTCGTGAACGGTTTCGACGAGCGTTTCCTCACCCGCAACGGACTGGCGGCCCGCCAGCTCGCGGCCCTCCTGCTGGGCCATGAGCCGGACACCCGCCTGCCCCGGGTCCGCGACCTCGCCGAACAGCTGAAGTGCGGCAACGGCACCATCCAGGCGGCGCTCCGGCTGCTGGAGGAGTCGGGCGCCATCGAGACGGCGGCCCGCGGACACCTCGGCACCTTCCTCGTCCACTCGGACCGCTCCGTACTGTGGCGGCTCTCCGGACTGGGCACCCTGCTCGCCGCGATGCCCCTGCCCTACTCCCGCCGCTACGAGGGCCTCGCCACCGGATTGCGGGCCGCCTTCGACGAGGCGGGCACCCCCTTCGCCGTGACGTTCATGCGCGGCGCGGGGACGCGCACCACGGCCCTGCTGGAAGGCAAGGCCGACCTCGTCGTCCTCTCCCGCTTCGCCGCCGACCGGCTCATCGAGGAGCATCCGGACACGCTGTCGCTGGTGGTGGACCTCGGCCCCGCCACCTACGTCGGAGCCCACGGTTTCCTGCTGCGCGAGGGCGCCTCGCTCCAGGCCGAGGGGCTGCGCATCGCGGTCGACCACGCCTCGGAAGACCAGCGGATGCTCGCCGAGCGGGCGTTCGCCGGGCGCGACATCGAGTGGATCGAGTGCTCGTACATGCAGCTGGGCGAGCTGTTCGCCCAGGACCGCATCGACGTCACCGTCTGGAACCTCGACGAGGTGCAGGGCAGCCACGGCATGAACGTGGACGTGCTGCCGCTGGGCGATGAGATAACGCGGGACCTGTCCCTGCGGAATTCCAGCGCCGCGGTCATCGGCAGGGCCGAGAGCGAGACGGCCCTGAACGCCGTCCGCGACGCGATCGACCCCGCGCGGGTGACGGCGCTCCAGACCGAAGTGCTCCGAGGTGACCGGATGCCCTCGTACTGAACCCCGCCACCGGATGCTTCGGCGCCGGCCCGCACCGTCAGAATCCAGAATCCCGATTTCTGTGGGGAATTGAGGAGGCCGCAATGGACGACCAGCTCGCGCTCCGTATCCAGCTCTTCCGAGAGGGCGGTCAAGTCCGGCCGGAGGCCGTCGACTTCGTCGAGACGGAGCTGGCCGCGCTCGCCGACGAGGGCCGGCCCGTCACCGAGAAGACCGCCGGGATGCTCACCAGCCACCTGATGATGGCGCTGACCCGGCTGCTGGACGGCGAGCCCATCGAAGCGTTCCTCACCGACGAGCAGGTGGCGGCCGAGCTGGAGGGGCATCCCGACGCCGTCGCCCGCGCCCGGCGCACCGCGGCCCGCGCGAGCGCCGAACTCGGCGCCGACCTGCCCGCCTCCGAGGTCAACTTCCTCGCGATGCACCTGGCCGTCCTCGACCAGCGCGTGACATGAAAACGCACGGCATCCGGTACGTGACAAGACCACACGGCATCCGGTACCGGCCGATAGCGCACGGCAACCGGTGCCGCCGTTCCTCGACACCATCCGGTGCGCGGCCGTTCCTCACCCCGCCCGGTCGCGGCCGTTTCTCGCACCATCCGGTGCGCGGCCGTCTTCTCGCACCATCCGGTGCGGCCGTTCCTCGACCAGAACCACAAGCGAGCCCAGAGAGGCGCCAGCCATGACGAAGATCCTCACCGGCGGAGTCGGCAAGACCGAGGTCGCCCACGCCGTCACCGCCCTCGGCCTGGATGGCGTACACGTCGCCGTCTCCAGCGACATGGACGCGGCGATGAAGCTGCGCGCCGGGCAGGCCGACTACTACCTGGGCACCTGCCACACCGGCGCGGGCGCCTCCCTCGGCGTTCTGGTGGGCCTGATGGGGCAGCCCGCCTGCCACACCTTCGGCCGGAGCATTCCGTCCGAGGACGACGTCGCCGCCCTTCTCGCCGACGGCAAGAAGGTCTTCGGCTTCGCCATGGACCAGATCGACACCGTCGCCCCGCTGATCGCCCGCGCCATCGCCGCGCGCGGCGCGTGACCGGGCCCGATACGCCCCGGGTGTGAGGGAGTAACCCATGAGCAGCACCGTGATTCCACTGGCGGCCGGAGCCGGGCTCGACTTCTCGCTGCCCCAGCAGCTCACCGTCATCGCCCTGTGCGCACTGACCGCGTTCATCTCGCACATGGCCCTGGCCGTCTTCAACGACGGCGTGCGCCCGTTCATGCTGGACTTCATCCAGGGGCGCACCACCCGCACGGCCACCACGGCGGTCTCCTTCGGGCTGTCCGCCGGATTCATCTTCGGGCTGGGCGCCCCGATGGCGCTCTCCTCCGGTGTCCTGAATCCGTGGCTGCTCTTCCTCCCCACCGACATCCTGGGCCTCCTGTCGCCCAAGAAGTGGCTCGCGCCGATCCTGGGCGCTGCCTGGGGCGCGGTGGTCGTCTTCGGGCTGGGCGGCGCCAACAACCTGGCGCACGACCTGCCGGTGGACTTCCTGACGGCGATGCAGCAGATGTCCACGCCGATCCTGTTCCTGTTCACGCTGTTCCCGGTGCTCGCCATCACCAAGCAGTTCGGGCGCGGGTGGGGCGGGATCGCGGGCGTCGTCGAACTGGCCCTCGTCGTACTGACGATGAAGCTGTGGCCGAACATGTTCGCGGGCGCGCTCGCCATGGCCGTCGGCGTCCTGCTGCTGATCGGACTGGCCATCTCCCGCGACCTCAAGCAGCGCAGGCTCGACCGTGCCACGGCAGCCCAGGCGGACGCCAAGGGCCCGGCAGCGGGGGCAGGTCCGGCAGCCGGGACGGCTCCGGGGGGCGGCGCCCCGGGCGCCGGGGCGCCGGCCGCGGGCGAAGAACCGGCCGACGAACCGGCCGACGACCCGATGGCCTCGCTCTTCAGCGCCAGCGCCGCCCGGCTGCGCCGCTACCTGCCGCTGTTCATGGTGCTCGGCGCGGGCGTCTGCCTCCTGGCGCAGATGCACATATTCGGCGGCGGGGAGGCCACCAGCTTCCTCATAGCGAAGGGGCAGTACGCGGAGGCGGCCCAGGTCGACTTCTACCGGGTGTTCGGCTTCGTCCCGCTGATCGCGACCACAGCCCTCGCCTCCGGCGCATACGGCATCGCGGGCTTCACGCTCGTCTACCCCCTCGGCTACCTGATGCCGAACCCGGTGCTCGCCCTCGCCGTGGGGGCCGCGGTCTTCGCGCTGGAGGTGCTGGCGCTCTCCTACATCGGCAAGGTCCTCGGGAAGCTGCCGAGCGTGCGGGACTCCTCCGAGCACCTGCGCGGAGCGATCTCCGAGACGCTCCAACTGGCCATCCTGTTCGGCTCGCTGATGGCCGCCAACGCGATGGGCGCGGGCCTGGGCATCCTCGTCGTCGGCGGGCTCTACCTGCTCAACGAGGCCATGGGGCGGCCCGTCGTCCGGATGGCGGCGGCCCCGGCCGCGGTGATCGTCGGCGGCATCCTGCTCAACGTCCTGTACTGGCTCGACCTGTTCACCCCCGTCAAGGGCTGAGCAGCGAGCCGGGCAAGGCACCACGCCAGAAGGGCACCGCACCATGAGCACCCCCCACGCCCCCCACGCCTCCCACTCCCCGCAAACCCGTCCTACCCCGGAATCCGAACTCCACCTGCGTACCGTCACCGGGCCGCTGGCCTGCGCCTCCGTGCGCGGCCCCGCGCTCGCCCACGAGCACCTGGTCCTCGATCTGGACCTCGCGGGCGACGGCGCCGCCGTGCTGGACGCGGACCGGCACGGGGCCTCGGTGCGCGCGGAACTGGCCGCGCTGCGTGAGGAGTTCGAACTGTCCCTCGTCATCGAACTGACCTGCCGGGGGATGGGCCGCGACCCGCGTGCGCTCGCCCGGCTGTCACGGGAGACAGGGGTCGCCGTCGTCGCCGCGACAGGCTGGTACTACGAGCCCTTCCACCCGGCGGAGCTGGCCCGCGCCTCGGTCGAACAGCTCACCGCCCTCCTCGTCGCGGAAGCGGGCGGCGACGACGACGGCGGACCCGGCGCCGACGGCCGACCCGCCGACGACGGCCGACCCGGCGACGGCGACCGGCCCGGCACCCGCACGGCCGACACCGGCACGGTCGGCACTGGCATGGACGACACCGGCACGGCCGACACCGGCACGGTCGGCACCGGCACGGTCGGCACCGGCATGGACGGCACCGGCATCCGGCCCGGTGTCATCGGCGAGGTCGGCAGCCACGGGGACGTGCCGAGCGAGCCGGAGGCCAGGTCGCTGCGGGCCGCCGCGCGGGCCGCACGCGCCACCGGTCTCTCGGTGGCCACCCACGCCCAGCTCGGACGCGGCGGCCTGGCACAGCTCGACCTGCTCACCGGGGAGGGGCTGCCCCCGCATCGCGTCAGCGTCGGTCACCAGGACCTCCTCGACGACCCCGCCGCGCACCGCGAACTCGCCGCCGCGGGCGCCTATGTCGCCTTCGACACGGTCGGCAAGGACAGCTACCAGAGTGACCGGACCCGCCTGCGCCTGCTGCTGGCCCTCCTGGAGGCCGGGCATGCCGACCGGATACTGCTCAGCTGCGACATCTCACGCCACGGCTACCTGCGTACCGAGGGCGGTCGGGGCTACGGACACCTGTTCCGCTCGTTCCTGCCCGCCGCACGGGCCGCGGGCGTGGACGACGACCTCATCGACCTGCTGACCAGGCGCAACCCGCTGCGCTTCCTGACCGGCGCGAGCCCGGAGGAGATCTGAGATGGCGGCCCCCGCCCTCCCGCCCACCGTTCCACCCGCCCTCCCGCCGACCCACCCACTGGCCACGGTCCCCGTGGAGGAGGCCGTCGCACGCCAGTTCCGGCTGCTGGAGTGCACCGCCGCGCACTTCGAGGGCCACCAGCTCTTCGACGCCGACACCGGGGTGGTGCCCGGGCTGGGCAGGCCCCGTACGACGGCGCGCGTCGAGGCCGTCCTGGCCGACTACTTCGGGGCCGAGGACGCCGCGCTCGTGCAGGGCGCGGGCACCGGCGCCATCCGCGCCGCGCTGAGCGCCGCCATGAGCCCCGGCGAACCCCTGCTCATCCACCGCGCCCCTGTCTACCGCACCACGCAGGTCACGCTGCGCGGGCTCGGCGCGGAGACCGTCGAGGCCGACTTCAACGACCCGGACGCGCTGCGCGCCGCGCTGGAGACGGGCCGCTTCCGGTGGGCCTACGTCCAGCACACTCGGCAGCGTCTGACCGACTCCTACGACCCCGGCGAGGTGCTGGCCGCCTGCCGCGCGGCGGGCGTGCGCACCGTCACCGACGACAACTACGCCGTCTTCCGGGTGCCCGCCTCCGGCGTCGAACTCGGCGCCGACGCCTCCTGCTTCTCCCTGTTCAAGCTGCACGGACCCGAGGGCGTGGGCGCCGTCGTCGGCTCCGCCGACCTGGTCGCGCGCGTCCGCGACGACAACTACTCCGGCGGCGGACAGGTACAGGGGCACCAGGCGCTGGACGCGCTGCGCGCCCTCACCCACGTCCCGGTGCTGTGGGCCGTGCAATCGCGCGTCGGAGCCGAGGTCGCCGAGCGGCTCGCGGCGGGCGAGGTGCCGGGCGTCGCCGAGGTGCGGCTGGCCAACGCGCAGGACCGGTGTGTGCTCATCCGGCTGACGCGGCCGGTCGCCGCCCGCCTCCCCGAGACCGCACAGCGGTTCGGCGCGGCGTCCTACCCCGTCGGCTCCAACTCCCGCTACGAGGTGGCGCCGCTCTTCTACCGGATGTCCAGCTCGTCCCTGGACGACGCGCCCGAACTGGCCGACTGGGTCATCCGCGTCAACCCGATGCGCGCCGGCGCCGATCTGATCCTGGACATCCTGCGCCGCTCCCTGGCCGAACTGCTGCCGGACGGCTCCGCGGCCGGCCCGCTCCGTACGCCCGGCCCGGAGGGCTCACCCGGCCCAGAGGGCGCGTACGGACCGGAAGGCGCACCGGGACCGGAAGGCGCGCCCCCGCACCACCCCGCACCGCAGCACCACACAAAGGACTGACGTGTTCCTCGACAGCCTGCTCGCCCGCAACCCGAGGCTCGCCGAAGCCGCGGCCGATCTCCACCGGCGCGGGGAGATCCCACCGGACACCTACGTCATGGACCTCGACGCCGTGGCCGAGAACGCCGCACTCCTCGCGGCGGAGGCCGACCGGCTCGGGCTCGGCCTGTGGTTCGTCGCCAAACAGTTCGGCCGCAACCCGCAGCTGGCCGAGGCTGTCGCCCGCGCGATCCCCGCCTACGCCGCCATCGACGCGGACGAGGCCCGCACCCTGCACGCGACCGGCGCCCGCGCGGGCAACCTCGGCCACTTGGTCCAGATCCCGCACCGGGCGCTGCCCGAACTGCTGGCCCTGCGGCCGGAGACCGTCACGGTCTACGACCTGGACAACGCGCGCGCCGTCTCCGAGAACGCGCTGCGCCTCGGCTTCGTCCAGGACATCCTCATCCGCCTCGAAGGCGCCGAAGGCACGGTCTACCCGGGACAGGAAGGCGGAGTTCCGCTTCAGCGGCTCGACGCCTTCGCCGAAGCCGCCGAGCGCCTGCCGGGCGTACGGCCGGCCGGGGTCACCGCCTTCCCCTGCGTGCTGTGCGACCCGGAGACGGGCACCCCCGCGCCCACTCCGAACTTCGATCTCGCCCTCAAGGGGCGCGAAGTTCTCGCCGCACGCGGGCACACGGACCTCAAGCTGAGCGCCCCCAGCGCCACCTCCGTGGCCTCCCTGCCCCTGCTGGCCCGGCTCGGCGCCACCCACGGCGAGCCCGGCCACGCGCTGACCGGCACGACCCCGCTGCACGCGCTGGATCCCACCCAGCCGGAGAAGCCCGCTTACGTGTACGTCACCGAGGTCGCCCACACCCTGGCCGACGGGCGGCCCGCACTGTTCGGCGGCGGCTTCTACCCCCGCTCCCACCTCAAGTCCGCGCTGCTGCCCCGTACCGGCGCACGCCTGGCCGTACTGGGCGCGCCACCCGAGAACATCGACTACTACCGCCTCCTCGAAGCCCCGGATCCGGCTCCCGAACCCGGCCCCGGCCCGGGTCCCGCTTCCGGCGCGCACCCCGGCTCCGGCGCCGGAGCGCGCGCCGGGGACACGGCGCTGCTGGCTTTCCGCACCCAGATCTTCGTGACGCGCTCGACCGTCGCCGTCGTCGCGGGCCTGACAAGCGGAAGGCCCCGCCTCACAGGGCTGTACGACGCACGGGGGAGGTCCCTGTGACAGGCGGAACGATCAATCCCTCCGATGCCCAGGCTCCCGAAGCCCCCGACGCCGAGGCCGCCCCCGGCGGCAGGGTCGTCATAGTCGTCCTCGACGGCTTCGGGATCGGCGCCATGCCCGACGCGGGTGCGCTGCGCCCCGGCGACGTGGCGGCCGACACCTGCGGCCACGTACTCGACCACGCCCGCGCGCAGGCCGGCCGCCCGCTGCGGCTGCCCGCGCTCGGCGCGCTCGGGCTCGGCCTCGTCCACCCGCACCCCGACCTGGCCCGCCGCACCTCGCTGCCGGTCGCGGCGGGACGGGCCGCGCTCGGCTACCCCGGCGCCGACACGTTCGCGGGCCACCAGACCCTGATGGGGGCCGACTTCAGCCGGGTGACAGTGGCCCGGCTGGGCGACCACCTCGACGAGGTCACCCGCGCGCTGCGCGAGGCCGGCCACCGGGTCGAACTCCTGGACGGCAGACCGTTGCTGGTCGTGGACGGCAGTGTGCTCGTGCACGACAACCTGGAGGCCGATCCCGGCATCAACTGGAACGCGTCCGGCCGTCTGGCCGACCTCACCTTCGACGGCATCCTCGCCATCGCCCGCACCGTCCGCTCCCTCGCCCCCGTCGCCCGCGTCATCGCGGTCGGCGGCCACGCGGACGGCCCGCTGGACGGCTTCGTACGCGAGGGCGACGGCGGCACGGTCGGCCTCGACACCCCGGCCACCGGCTTCTACCGCAACGGCGGCCTCCAGGTACGGCACCTGGGCGCGAGCCTGGATCACACGCGTCAGCTCCCCGAACTGGCCGCGCGCGCCGGGATCCCGGTGACCCTCGTCGGCAAGGCCGCCGACATCCTGGAGTGCGAGTCGGCCGTACGCCGCCCGGCGGTGGCCACGGCCGACGTACTCGCCCACACCCTGGAGGCCGTCCGGGCTCAGGAACGCCCCGCTCCGGAACCCGGCCGCGCGCTCGTCGTCGCCAACGTCCAGGAGAGCGACCTGGCGGGCCACCAGCAGGACCCCGCCCGCTACGCCGGCATCCTGGAACAGGCCGACGCGGGCCTCGGCGCGCTGATCGAACTGCTCGACCGGCCCGGCGACCGCCTCGTGGTCACGGGCGACCACGGCAACGACCCGACGATCGGCCACGCGTACCACACCCGCGAATACGTCCCCGTCCTCGTCCACCGCCCCGAGGCGCCCGTGCTCGAACTGCTTCCCGACGCGGACAGCCTCGCGGACGTGGGCGCCACAGCCGCCGCGTCCCTCGGCCTCGACCCCGCACAACTCGCCAACGGAACCCGCCTGCGCCGCGCCCCCGACGCGGCCTGAGAGGGCCTGACCGAGGCATGAGGCCCCCGCTCTCGAAGCGTGCCATCGGCCCACATGAGCACGCCGCCTCCCCACGGACCCCATGGACCCGGGGGAGGCGGGGCCGGTGGGGGAGAGGGGAGGCGGCTCCTCGACCAGCCGTGGGCCGCTGGGGGCAGCGGCCCACGGCCAGGTGGCTCAGCAGGTTTCGCGTACGTGGTCCGGGTCGCCCGCGGGGTTCACATCGAGGTCGCGCTTGACGATGCTCAGCCGGTCCTTCCAGCCGGAGCAGGCGCGCTCCAGCCCTTCGTCCTCGTACTCGATCACGACAACGCGGTCGTCGTATGCCGAGGCGTAGTCCTCGCACTCCTCGTTCTGGCCGCACTCCTCGGCGACGGCGAAGTCCGTGCCCAACTCCTTGCGCGAGGAGGCCAGTTCGGAGGTGTTCTTCTGCGCGATGGCCATGCCCTTCTCGTGGGCGTGGTCGGCCAGCAGCTTGGAGAGCGCCTTGGCGTCGTCCGCGGTCAGGTACGTGCCGAAGCGGTCGAAGGTGTCGAGGTTGTCCGGCTCGACGGCGTCGAAGCCCTTCGCCGCGCAGTCATCGACCCAGCCGTTCACCTTCTTGGCGATCCGCTTGCGCTGGTCGTCGCTGCGGGTGTCGAGCACGGCCTCTTTCCACTTGCCGTCGTGGACGACCTTGCCGTCCTCGTCCTTGAGGAGCAGGTCGCCGTCCCACTGGCCCTCGGCGTTCGGCTGGGTCTGGAACGCGTTGACGTAGCAGATGTTGTAGAGGCCCTTGGCCGGCTCCGCCGTGTGGTCCCGGGAGACGATCTTCACGCCCGACGGCGGGGTGTAGGCGCCGCCGATCTGGTAGTCGAAACCGGCGTTCTTCGGCGGCAGGGGGACCGCGGCGTCGGCTGCTCCGGCGTTGAGCGCTCCGGTGATGAGGAGACCCGCACCGGCCGCGCCGGCCACGGTGAAGGCGATGAACCTGCGCGACTTGAAACGATGTTTGCTCACGTGTGAACTCCGCTGTGGGGGATGCGGCCCCGCCTCGGGCCCGCGGGGGCCCTGGCGACTCAGTCCGGGCTTGCGGCGGGGGGGTGCCGACACACCGGCTGGGCGCACCTCTGGCGCCGGGGTGCGTCGGCGCACAGGGAGTAAAGCGACACCCTCGCACAGCTGTCAACAGAACGCGTGCGCGGAGACGTTGGTGCAGGGAGTGACCAACCGGGGCCGGGCCGGAACCGGAGCCGGAGCGTGGCCAGTCCGGAGGCCGACGGCGAAGGCACTCCTGGTATCCATGTGAACTTTTCCTTCGGGTCCGCCGTCGAACTCCTGTGTACGGCCCGGTAACGGGGGACACGCGAGCAGAGAGTTGACCGCGACGATGCCACGGCACGAGGACACGACCAACGGGCGGCAGGAGCGGTACGGGCGGTACGGGTGCGGGCGCATGGCCCGTGCGGTGCGAGGCGGGACCGGACGTCCGGCGCGGGGCGTGGCAGCGGCCGTGGCGGTACTGGCCGCAGGGGCTCTGCTGACCGGGTGCGGCGACCAGCACCAGAACGCCTCCGGCCCCCAGAAGGTGTCCGGCGACGCGATCCCCGCGGGCTCCTCCTCGTCGCACACCTGGTCGCGGGACGGGAATGATGGGGCCGATGGGATCGGGGCCGATGGAGGCAAGGACGGTGCCGGGGCGAGCGGTGGATCGGACACCGAGGGGCCCGGCTCGGCCAACGGCCAGGACTCCGGGGGCTCCACCTCGTCCGGGGGCGCCGGCGGCAGCGGTTCCGCCGGCGGGCAGGACGGCTCCGGTGCGCCGGGTGCCTGCACCCCCTCGGAGCTGAAGGCGGCCATCAACCCCGGCCACCCCGGCGCCGGTCAGGAGAACTACTCCCTGGTCTTCACCAACAAGTCCGGCCACGCCTGCTCCGTCCGCGGCTTCCCGGGCTTCGCTTTCCTCAACAGCGCGGGTGAACAGGTGTCCGTCGATCCCGAGCGCGAGGGCGGCGGCGCGCAGACGATCCGGCTGACCCCCGGCACGAGCGCCTCGGCGACGCTGTCGTTCACCAACCCGGATATGACCGGCGCGCCGACCGTCACCCCCGCCACCGCCCTGCTCACCCCGCCCGACACCCGCTCCTCGATCCGGGTGGACTGGGCCGGCGGCCCGGTCAGCGCCACCGGCAAGGAGTCCACCCCGAAGATCAGCACCCTCTCCCCGGGCACGGGCAGTTGACCCCGTCCCCAAACCGTTCCCGTTCCCGGTCCCGAAGCTGAAGCTGAAGCCTTCCGGACTCCGGCTGCCTGCCTCAGCCGGAACCCACTGCCCCCACCTGGCCCTTCCCCCGGGTGGGGGCAGTGGCATGACGTCTCCGGGAGGCTGTGTGTGCGGTCAGGCGCCCAGCGCGGGCACCGAGCGCGCCGCGTACAAGAAATGTTCGCCGATGGCGCGCAGTCGGCGGGCGGGGGAGCGGCGCGTGGTGAGGGTCCGGGTGTTGCGCCAGAACCGGTCCAGACCGGCGGTATCGGCGAGTTCCAGGACACGCGCCGTGATGTGCAGCGCCGACTCGCCCGCGGTGGCCTCGGCGGTCGTGACGGACACGCCGATCCGGGCGCACTCCTCGGCGTCGAGTGCCCACCCGCGCCGGACGCCTTCGGCCAGGGCGCCTCTCGCGTGCGAGACGACGGTCGCGGCCACGTGGGCCGCCGCCGCGAGTTCGCCGTACACGTGCAGGAGATCGGGGTCGGGGTCTGCCGCCGGGGTGTCGGGGTCGTGCCGACGGCGGGCGGTTGACCTGGTGTGGGCCGTGATCAAGGTGGCGTCGCGGGCCTCGGCCAGTGCCCCTTCGGCAAGGCCGAGCACGACGTGGGCGGTCATCAGTCGGAGCGCGAGGGGGAGGAGGGTGGTGACCGGCGGGGTCAGATGTTCGTCTCCGGTGACCGAGCTGAGCACCTGGTTATCGCCGAACTGGCCGTCGCTGACGTGCAGATGGTCGAAAGTGAGCGTTCCGGTGCCGCTGAGGCGCTGGCCGAGCAGCTGGTCCACGGGATCGAGCGTGACGGCGGGATCGGCGGGATCGACCAGCACCACCGCGCGTGACGCCCCCGTACCCGCGCGCCGCGCCGAGACGAGGACCCGGTCGGCCACCAACGCGCCCGGGACCAGGGTGCTGCGACCGCTGAGGGTGTAGCCGCGGTCGTCGGTCGTCACGGTCAGGCCCTCGCCCGCGGCCCGGCCGCCGGTGGCAGTGGCGGTGGCGGCATCGGTGTCGCTGTCCGTGCCAACGGGTGCCGCGATCTCACCGGTCAGCAGCTTGCCCTTGCCGACCGTACGGGCTTCCCACGCGAGTCCGCGCTCGGCGGGCAGCAGGAGGCGCCCGCTCCAGGACAGTACGTAGTGCCGGCCCAGCAGTTCGGCGACGGAACTGTCGGCCCCGGCCAGGAGGCGGACGATACGGAAGGCGAACGGCCACGTCATGCCGCCGTGCCCGCCCTCGGAGATGTCTTCGGACGTGCCTGCGGACATAGGCACGGGCGCGGACGTAGGAACGGGCGCGGACGGGGACGACGGGGTCGTGGGCGCGGGCGGGGTGAGCGCGGCGAGCAGCCCCGACTCGCGGACGCGCGCCATCTCCTCGACGGGCGGCCGGCCCGCCCCTTCGCGTTCGGGTGCGTCGACGGCGAGGTCGTCGGCGAGCTCGCGGGCGATGCGCTCCCAGTGCGCGGCGGCGGCCACAGGGGCGACCTGGGGGCCTTCCGGATACGGACCCTCCGCGTACCCGCCTACCCCGAACGGATCGGTCACGTACGGGACTTCTCCATATGGGCCCGCTGCGTACGGGCCTCCCGCGTACCGGTTCGCCCCGTACCCGCCCTCGCCCCGCCGTTCCGCTTCGGGGCGTTCCCCGCCGTGCCGTGCCTCGCCGCGCAGGATCACGGCCGGCGCCAGGCGGTGCCGAGGGCGGCCCGGCCGGTGCCTCCCGGGTGACAGGGCCTGGGCGGACAGGGAACCGGCGGACGGGGAGTCGGTGTCACGCGTGGACCTCCAGATCAGAAAAGGACACAGAGCGGGCTCGGCGGGGCGGCGATGGAGCACAAGGCGACATTCCAGAACACGAACACGAACACGAACGCGGACGTGGTCACGGACACGGACACGGAGGCGCACACGCCACCGTCACCGGTGGCCGGGCACGGTTGCGTTCAGGTGGACGCCGACGGCGTGCTCTCCGGGGCGGCGGCTCGCGCAGGGGAGCCCGCACCGGAGTCCGCGGCGGCGTCCGGATGTTGGGACGGCGGTGCCGATGGCGAAGCCGAGGCTGGGGTTGAGGCTGGGGTTGAGGCTGGGGTTGAGGCTGAGGCTGAGGCCGAGAACGATTGCGGGTCCGCGCTCGCGCACCGCAGGCGGCGGTGTTCCCGGATGGAGTGCGCCAGCGCCGCCGCCCATACCGCGTAGATGAGCCCGTAGATGGTCCACTGGGCCGTGTCCCCGGCGGAGAGCCAGTCGCTGCGCAGCAGTGTGCGGACGTTGGTGAGGACGATGATGCCGCCCACCCCCGAGCCGAGCACCCGAGGCGGAACGTGGCGCACCAGCCAGGCGGCGAGGGGCGCGGCGACAATTCCGCCGAGGAGCAGCGCGACCGCCCACCCCGCGTTGACGCCCTCGGAGCCGAGCCCGTAGAGGAATCCGAGGCTGGCGGCCACCGCGACCAGGAACTCGCTGGTGTCGATCGAGCCGATGACCTTGCGCGGCTCCATCCGGCCGCTGGCGAGGATCGCCGGGGTGCCCACCGGCCCCCAGCCGCCGCCTCCGGTGGCGTCCATGAACCCGGCCACCAGGCCCAGCGGCGCCAGGAACCGCTTGCGCAGCGGCTTGCCCAACTGGCCGGTGGGCAGCCCCTGAAGGGTGAAGCGCAGCAGAACGTACAGCCCCAGGGCCAGCAGCAGGAGGGACATCAGCGGTTCGGCCGTCTCGGTGGACAGCTTGGACAAAAAGGTGGCGCCCGCGAACGCGCCGACCGCGCCCGGGATCCCGATCTTGGCGACCACGCGCCAATCGACATTGCCGAAGCGCCAATGGGCGGCGCCGGAGGCCAGGGTGGTGCCGATCTCGGCGAGATGAACGGTGGCGGAGGCCGCGGCGGGGTTCGTGCCGATGGCCAGCAGGAGGGTGGTGGAGGTGACGCCGTAGGCCATCCCCAGGCTGCCGTCCACCAGTTGGGCACCGAGCCCGGCCAAGGCCAGCAGTATCAGCGTGCGCACGGCCACCTCACAGTTCGCTGATCGAATGCTTCCTAGTTTTCCTACCTGAGTAGTAGGGATAATGCCCGGCGCGTACGGACACCACAACCAGCTGTCCGCAGTCCGGACCATGCCGTCCCATTTAGTGGGCACCTTGCCCGTCGGCGCCGACCGGTGGGCGGTGACCCGAAGAAGGCGGTGACCCGCGGAAAACGGTGAACCGCGGGAGGCGCGATGACCGGTGGGAGGCGCGATGACCTGCGGGGAGCGGTGACCCGCGGAAAAGCGGTGTCCTGGGAAAGCTACGGATTCGTCCAGGCGGCCGGTGCCTCGGTCAGCAGTGCGACCTCACCGGGGAGTCGTCCGGAGACCACGTCCGCGAGCGAGACGCCTTCCAGGATCCGCCGGACGTTGACCCGCAGTGCGATCCACAGCGGCAGCAGCGATTCGGCCGGTCCGCTGTACGACAGTTCGGGAGGGCGCACCCCGCGCACCGAGACCAGCGGGCCCTCGACGACCCTGATGATGTCGGCGATGCTGATGTCCTCGGCCCGCTTCGCCAGGCGATAGCCGCCATTGATGCCCCGTTGGCTGGTGACGAGTCCCCCGCGGCGCATGTCGTTGAGGATGCCTTCGAGGAATTTGTGCGGGATGTCCTGTGCCTCGGCGATGGCCTCCGCCTTCAGAGGCTCGCCCGCGTCGGCCCCCGCGAGCTGTAGCGCAGCGCGCACCGCGTAGTCCGCTTTGGCCGAGATCCGCATAGCGGCATTATGCCCGGTGGACCGGACGGCCCGGCCGAGAGGCCGAGCCGCACCGCACACGACGCCCCCGGGCCCCGGCCCCGGTCCCCCGGCTCCGGCCACCGGTCTCTCCGGCCCCCGCCCTCGGGGGCCTGGGGGTCTCGCCTCCTGTCCGTCGGACCGGACGCCGCTCGCGCGCTTCGCGACCCCCAGCGTGTTCGACACACCCACGTAGCCCACATACCCCACGTAGCCCAGATGTCCCGGGCAGCCCACGTACCCCACGCATTCAACGCGTTCAACGCCTCTGGCCGCCTGCGGCCCTTGAAGGCGCGTGCGCCGGACTCTTCCCTTGGAGGCGGGGAGGGCCGGGCGTACCCAGCGAAGAATGTGGAGAAGGTCCGTGAACAGCACACCCGCATCGGCGGGAGAGCGCTACCTCCTCGACAACTCGTCGGCATGGAGCGCGACGCGCTTCACCGCGCTGGAGCGGTGCTACGACCCCGTTTCGCGCCGGAACCTTACCCGGACCGGGGTCGGTCCGGGTTGGCAGTGCCTGGAGATCGGCGGTGGCGGAGGCTTGCCGGTCTTCCGGCATCGGGCGTCAGTTCACCGATGATCGCCCCCGACAGGCCGGACGGCCCCGACGGCCCGGACGCTCCCGACGGCCCCGTATGGGTGCCGAACTGGACAGTGGCGTCACGGCCTCGCCGACGCGCAAGGCGACGCTTCCGCGACTTCAGGCCGCCTGGGCCGCGCTGCCGTCCTGTGCCAAGGCCCGGTCGGGCAGGGTGGCGGGCGGGGGCGGGCGGGCGCGCGCGTACCGGCGCCCGGAGGCAGGCTTCAGCTCGCGGGCGTCACCGGGGAGCGCCGGGCGCGGGTTGCACGCCGTCGTGGCCACCGTCGCCTCGCCGCGCGGGGGGCAGTGTCAGTCTGGGCAGCACGTAGCCGACCAGCGGCCCGATGGCGGCGGCGAAGACGACGGTGGCCACGCCCACGCTGCCGCCCAGCAGCCAGCCGACGACGAGCACGCTCACCTCGATCCCGGCGCGGGCCGCGATCAGCGGGATGCCGCGGCGCGCGAGCCCGGTCATCAGTCCGTCGCGAGGGCCGGGCCCCCATCCGGCTCCGACATACAGTCCCGTGGCGACGGCGACGCCGATCACGGACATGGCCACGAACGCGGCGCGCGCACCCCAGTGGGCCGGTTCGGGGATCCAGGCGATTCCCAGGTCCACGAACGGGCCCACCATCAGCGCGTTCGCGGCCGTGCCCAGTCCGGGGCGCTGGCGCAGCGGTGCCCACAGTGCCAGCAGGACCAGCGAGACGACGACGGTGGTCTGGCCCAGCGTGAACCCGGTGACCCGCGTGAGACCTTGTGTGAACACGGTCCACGGATCGGTGCCGAGGCGGGCTTTCACCAGCACCGCCTGGCTCATCCCGTACAGCGCCAGACCCACCGCGATCCGCAGCGAGCGCTGTCCGGGAAGGTCGTCAAGACGCGCCATGACCGTGACCGGCGGACGCCAGGAGCGCGGCGGCGGCGTGCGCTGCCGCGGTCGTGGCCGCGCTCGCCTCGTCCGGGCCGTGTACGAGGACCCGCGCGGCGACTCCGTCGATCAACAGAAGCAGCTGCGAGGCGAGTTCATCCGGGCTCTCGCACCCGGCCTCGACGCACAGTTCCCGCAACACGCGCAGCAGCCACTGCTTCTCGGCGCGGACGGCGGCGGTCACCGCGTCGTCCGCGGCGGACTCGGCGGCGGCGTTGAGGAAGGCGCAGCCCCGCCCGTTGGCGTGCTCGTACCAGGACGCGAGCCAGTCGAACAGGGCGGCCAGGCGCGGCGCTCCGGGCTCCTCTCCCGCCAGGCGTGCGGCGAGGTCGGTGGCGACGCGCTGCTGTCTGGCCTCCAGCGCGCCGGCCGCGAGCGCCGACTTGGAGGCGAAATGCGCGTACACGGTCGGCTTGGTCGCCTTGGCGGCGCGGGCGACGGTGTCGATGTTCGTCCTGGTGATGCCCTGCTCGTAGAAGACCTGCTCGGCGGCGGCCAGCAGGCGAGCGCGTGAGGTCGTGTTCCGCTGCATTGATTTAACTTACCAGATAGTTAAATCAATGGCTGGGTGTGGCGTGTCCGGCCCGGCCGGGGCAGCGTTCGCGGTGCCGGTGTCGCATCCAGTGCCGGTGCGTCCAGTGCCGGTGCCGCGTCCAGTGCCGGACCGGCTCAGTCCACAGGGCATCCTGCCGGCCTCTGCAGCGACATGGGCTGGCAACTCCTGCCCCCGGAACTCGCTTTCGGCTCCGGGCAGACGTGCCGACGGCGGCTGGAGCGATGGCGGCTTCGGCGACCCGGCGGTCGCGAACCGTGCTCGTCCCAGCCGAGACCGACGGCGTCTACGCCTGTTCGACCTCTGCGCGCAGTGCGTTGTAGTCCGCGAACGCCCTCTCGACGGCCTCGCGGGTCAGGCCGTACCGGGCCAGGTCGTAGGTGTGGCGGCGCGCGCCGCGGGGGCGTCCCGCCGCTTCGGGGAGGCGGGCGGCCTCGGCGGCCGTCCATGGCGCGCCGATCGCCTCGTACAGCTTCGGGGCCCCGGCCTCCGGGGTGGTGCCGAGCCAGGAGTAGGGCACGTCCACGATCGCCTCGGGCGGCATGGCGGATCGGGCCCGCAGTGCCCGCGCCATGCTCTCGCCGAGCAGCCGCAGCCAGTCCTGGCCGATGGTGTGCGGGTCGGTGCGGTTCAGGCCGGCGCCCATACCGGTCTCGGTGAGGCTGCAGAACGAGGCCACGGCGGTGACCGGATCGCGGTGGGTCCACACCAGCGTGGCGTCGGGGAACACCTCGCGCAGCGTGTCGAGTTGACCGAGGTGCATGGGTGACTTGAACATCCATCGGCGGCGCGGGCGGCCGTACTGCAGGACTTGGTAGAACCGCTTGAGGTAGCGGTAGTCGGGGCGCATGTCGTGCCCGAGGTGCCAGTCCAGGTACCCGGGCAGATGAGCCTGGGTGAGCGGCTGCAGCGCGTGCGGCAGTGCGAAGGTGCACTCCTCGGGGCCCTCCGCGAAGATCGGATGGATGTCCCGGAAGCGTGGTATCAGGAGGTTGATGGCGCGCTCCATGCGGCGTGCCGACAGCACCGCTCGGCGGCGCTCCTTCGCCGTCGGATCCAGGCCGGGCGTCATCAGTTCCCACAGCAGCGGTGATCGATGCTGCTCCGAGAGGGAGAGGAGCGAGTGGGTGAGGGTGGTGGCCGTGCGCGGCAGCCCGACGACGAACACCGGACGCTCGATCGGCTCCTGTTCGATCGCGGGGATCTCGGCGATGAGGCGCTCGACCTGGGCACGGTTGGCGAGATGCCGCCTGACGTGGCCCTGCGCCTGCTGCCATCCGAGCGGTGCCATGTCGGGCACCGCCGCCCACTCGCGCAGCAGGAGCCGGAACCCGTCGATGAACTCGTCGTCACCCGGGAATTCGCCGAGTCTTCCCGCATCGGCCAGGAGCCGGTCGAAGACGCGGTCCGGATCCCGTCGGGAGCCGAAAACGGGACGCGTCGCGACGTTCGCCAGAACGCGAGCCAGCGGCTTGGGGGAGTCAGGGGCTTCAGGGGCTTCAGGGGACTCGGAAGACACAGCGGCTGCGACCTTCTACGGGGCGGGTGGACCAGGACTGATCAAGGCGGGGCAGGTGGATCGGGATTGCTTGCTGGTGTGACATTGCGCTTTTCAACCATGCTCCCACGCCCGCGAGTTCCCTTTCCGGTTTCCGGCCCCGGTGGCCGACTGCCGCTGCCACCCGCCGGGGTTCTCCCGGGGGGGCTTGTCCTGGACGGGGGGACGGAGGCACGGGCAGCAATGGGGCCGGGCAGGTGGTGTCCTGCCCGGCCCGCAGCGTGCCTCCGTGCACCGCGTCCCCGAGCCGCGGAGCAGATGCCCCCAGGGTTCAGGCGGGCGCCCGGGCACTGGCCGTTCCAGTGGTCGGCGCGAGCTGCGCCGCCGGCGGGTGAAGCGTCGCACCCGCCCCGGCAGGATCAGCAGCGGAAGGCTGTAGTACCGCAGCACCGGTACGGCGAGGGCGATGGCGAACGCGACGATCACGGCGATGACGTTGATGCAACTGTCGGTGTACAGGTGCGCGATCCCCCGTCGGGTCTCCTCGCCGTCCCCCTCGACCACCCCCGGGTCGTTCTTCAGGATCTCAGCATGGCCAGTCGGCACACCATGCCGACCAGGAGCACCGCGTAGTAGAACGCGCCACGAACCGGTCGCGGCCGAAGGTGCCGATCATCTCCGTCGGGAGCGGGAGCACGACGACGGAGAGCAGCCACCCCATGTTCCACACGGTCAGGGAGCGGGTGGCCTTGTTGACCGTCGAGAAGGTCCGGTGGTGCTCCTGCCAGATGTTCGCGACGACCGCGAAGCTGAGCAGGAAGCTCCAGATCTGGTCGAGATGACCGGTGATCACCTCGCTGGCGCCCTCGTGGGCGGACGCGGCCTCGGGGACGAGGTCCACCAGCGGCAGGATCAGCAGGGTGATGGAGATCGCGGTCACCGCGTCGGTGAACAGCACCAGCCGCTCGCCCGAGACACCCCCCTCGTTCCTGCCCGGCGCCGGAACCGACGGCTCTCCCGGGCCGGCCCCTCTCGCCCCGGTCTCGTCGATGGCGCCACTGGCACCCGTGCGTTTGCACCTCTCCCTTGTCATGCCCCTCCGCGCTCGCCGCCGCTACCGGACCCGGCTGGTCATGGATGTGTCGGCGAACTGTGCGGACTCCCCCCTGGCGACAGCGAGAAGTTGACGGAGTCCGCAGCCGTTGCCCCTGCGCACAGGGGCAACCTGTCGAGACGCGGGCGGTTGGAGCGTTCGGTGATCGATCGGTTGTCAACGGTCGATCCGTGGTGAGTCCTTGAAGAGTCCGGCTCACCACCTGAAACGACGCGTCAGCCGGGAAGGCGGGTGAACTCGTTGCGCAGGTCGGCGACGAGGCCGTTGCCGTCGAGCTGCGCGTACTCCACCCCGGCCACTGTCATGAGTTGGCCGTCCGCCATGCGGGACGCAGCTGCCCACTCGGCCCGCAATGTCCCGTCTTCGAGCACCGTTGTGTTCCGGTAACGCCGGGAGTCGGCGAAGGTGGCGAAGTGGGCGCGGTAGAACCGCGATGGCCTCACGGCCACGGACTGCTTCCGGACCGAGCCGGACGATCGCGTCAGGGGCGAACAGGGCCAGCAGTTCTTCGAGCGCCGAGTCGTCGTGCACCGCCCGGTCCGACAGGCCGATGCAGCGGTCGATCGCGGTATCCGTCACCGGGCCGGCCGCAGATCTCTCGTTGGCGGCTACTGCCTTCTGCCGGAGTGTCGGACCGGCCAGGGTGCCGGGGTGGCGCAGCATGTGAGCGACGTTGTCGAACGCTCGCGCGACGTCTCCGTCGACGAGAGTGGCGCCGGCGATCTGTTCCATGGCCCAGCGCTGCTGCCGCACTTCCTCGGACACCTCGGTACCGTTCCCGGCGTCGAGGCGGGCGGCGTCACCTCCTGCGGACACACTCCAGGCCGCGTCGACGACCACCTGCCGCAAACGGAAGAATTCCGTGGCTGCCGCGTCGGGGTCGGCGCCGCTGTCGAAACAGGAGGCCGGACAGGAGGCATGCAGAGCGGCGGAGCTCGTGCCCTGGCCGTAGATCGGGTTGAAGGACGCCACGGCGTCTCCCACGCTGACCAGGCGTGACGGCAAGCGGCCGGCTTCGGTGAAGTGGCGCCTTCGGCTCTCCGCCTGGTGGAAAGTCACGACCTCGCGGGTGACGGCGCCACCGGTGGCCTCGCTGAAGATCGCCGGCAACTCGGCGCAGGCCGCTCGGAACTCCTCGATCGTCCTGCCCGGCCGGTTGTCGCCGTACCCCATCAGCATGACGAGCCACTGCCGGCCCTCGATCGCGTTCGCCGCCGCGACGGACACTCCGCCCGACGGGTACTGCGGGGTGAACAGTTGCAGGACCGTCCCCGCTTCCGGGTCCGCGAACTTCGCCGGACGCTCGAACAGGGCGGTCGCAGAGTTGATGGGGGCTTCCAGCCGCTCAAGCCGGGGCTGGTCGTGACCGTCCTGCTTGAGCGGTGCGCCGCTTGTCTAACCGGCGTCCGGCATCCGGGCTTCGAGGGTGCCGTCGTCTCGTACTCGCGTCTCGAAGAGGGGCTGCGGGGCGGTGGCGGGGCCCGCGACGTTCCAGCCGTCCGCGAGACGGAAGACGCTGCCGTGCAACGGGCAGGTCACGCAGCCGTCCGCGACCTTGCCCTCGGAGAGCGGGCCGGAGAAGTGGCTGCACCGGTCGGCGAGCACAGATACCCCGCCGTCCTCCCCGGCGTCCCGGACCACCATGACCGGTACCTCGCCCAGCTCCTTGCGCACCGCTTTCCCCGCCGGGAACCCGCTGAGGGGCCCGAGCGCGTACCAGCCGGGCTCCAGCAGATGCGGCACCGGCTCGGCCTTGTTCGCGCCGGATGCCTGCCGGTAGGCCAGATGGCCGCCCAGCAACGCGCCGAGGCCCGCAGCGGAAAGGCCGGCGAACCCCAACGCGCGCCCCACTCGGTGGCGTCCGCGCCCCCGTGCCGTCCAGGATCCGGCGTAGAGCCCCACGGCGAGTACGTTCGAGGCAGCGTGCACCAGTCCGCTGCGCATCTGCTGCTGGTGCTGTTCGGCCCAGTCCACCCAGCCGGCCAGGGCAGCGGGCACCGCGCCGGCGAGCCCGACGCCCACCAGGACCCGTGCGCTCCGCTGGTGGCCGGGGGCCAGATCCAGCACGGCGGCGGACAGCCAGGAGCCGATCGGCACCTGTACCAGCGCCGGGTGCAGCGGATGCCCCAGCCACCGGCCGTGCAGCGTGTCACGGGCCCGGCCCAGCGGCAGTGCGCGCACCGCGCGCTGGACGGTCTCGATCACGCCGTCGAGAGCTGCTGCATCTCCCAGCGCGTCCAGGGCCTTGACGGCTTTCTCCGGAGTCTTGTGACGGTATGTCAGAGAGGGTCGCATTCTGCGACAAGTAGCCGTCTCGGGCAGAACTCAAACCGCCCGGCCTTCGTCCGCAACGGGCCTCCTGCCCGGAGGAGCCCTCCTGCTCCGCCGCTCTCACCTCCCGTGCGTGGCGCTGTTGTTTGTGCGGTCGGGGCATCCGGTCGGGGGCGAGGTGTCGCGTGATGAGCGCGAGGAGGCATTATCTGTTCCAGCCCGGCCGTCCGGTTCGGCACGAGACCCGAGCGAGCACTCGCCTGCACGAGGAGAAGTCAACGATGGGTTCCCCCACTGAACCTTCCGGGCCCTCGGGCTCCGGGCAGGCGCCGCGGCACGAGGAGACCCTGGGGGAGCCCGGCCAGAAGGAGCTGGACGCGCTGCGCTCCGAGGTGGCCGACCTGCGGCACGCGCTGGAATCGCATCCCGTCATCGATCGGGCTCGCGGAATGCTGATGGCACTGGGCCCCTGCACCGCCGATGAGGCATGGGAGGTGCTGGTGGAAGTCTCCCAGCACACCAACACCAAGCTGCGGCAGATCGCTGCGGAGCTGGCGGCCACACCCGAGGGCGAGGAACTGCCCGCCCAGGTCCGGGACGCCATGGCAGCCGCACTCAGGCGCCGACGCACCGGCCTCGGCTGACCCCGGCCTGCCGAAGCCGCCCCGGTGGCGTGCGGGCACGGGGCCCTCAGACGTCCGCGCATTCCGCCGGTTCCGAGGGCCGGGTCCGCTCCCGCGCGCTGCTTCCGGTGTGGGCTGTCTCACCGGAGCAGTGGTGGAGGACATCGCAGGAGTGCTGGGCCTCGTCCATGAGCCGAGTGGCTTCGGCGAGGAGGATGCCGTAGGGCCGCGTGGGGTCGCCCAGCGGCAGACTGGTCTCCCGGCTGTATCCGGTCAGCCGCTTGAGCGTGCCCTGTGCGCTTTCGGCACAGCCGCACACCTCTTCCGCCTGCCTGCCGGGCCAGACGCTTCGTGTCGATCTCGCTGAACTGCCGGATGATGCGCCCGAGCGCCTCCAGCAGGTCCGCGTACCCCGCCAGGAATCGGCGGCACTCCTCACCGTCCTCGTCCGGCGGCCAGTGATGGAGGGTTCGGGTCATCGATGCCACCTGGAAGGTGACGCGCTCCAGCGCGTCGAAGATCGCCTGGTAGCCGGAGAAGTCCTGGTTCCGAAGGCCGCCGGGCAGGTGGCGGCGGGGGTTGTAGTGGCGGCTCTCCCACGCCGTGAGGAGAGCCGAGCGGCTGTTGCTGACGGTCGTTCCCAAGTCCGCGGCCCGTCGGCGCCAGTCTGCGGTGTACTCGCTGTCAGGTTCCCCCTCACGCAGGACGGAGGCGACATCGGCCAAGAGGCCGCACAGGGAGCGGGCCAGAGCTCGGATGCCTGTCTCGGCGCTGCGGTAGCGGATCGGGGGCAGAACGGTGAGGTTGGTCAGAACGCCGATCCCGGAACCGATCCCCACCAGGGCGAGGATCTGACTGAGCTGTTCGACGCGCTCCAGGTTCCCGGTCGAGACGGTGTAGGTGGAGAACGCGAAGAACGCCGCGGTCGCCACTTGTACGCCCTGGGCACCCAGGCGCCGCCATCGGCTGATGGTCAGGGCGACCAGGGCCACCAGTACGAAGGTCAGCAGGTCCGGCCCCGCCAGGAAACCCGGACCGGCCTGGATGAACACGCCGACGCAGACAGCCGCCCCGTAACGCAACGCCTGGAGCAGTGACTGGTAAACGGTCACCTGCATGATCAGCACGGCCGAGAACGGCGCGAACGCGGGGGTCTGCGCCACCATGACGTCGTGGGCGATGAACAAGGCCACGGTCCCGGGAATCACAGGGCGAACAGACGGGGGGAAGCAGCGCGCCCCGAAAGACCGTTTGACCCCGGGCGCGGTGACAGGCCGTGTTCGGTGGTGCGAGGTGGCACAGCGCGATCGGGTGACTTGGAGGCGGGTGTTTGGCGCGGGCGTCGGGCCCCGCGGAGTAGGCAAATAGGTTGATGGGGAATCGGCCGCTGGAAGCGGTGTCGACGAGGCCGGTCTCCAGCCCTCGCAGACCGCTCGCAACAGGGAGGGCCATCACAGCATGGACGTTCTCTTCATCACGAGCGTGGCGGTGGTCGTCGCCGACCCCCCGTTGAGCCGCAAGCTGTTCATCGAAGGTCTTGGCCTCCCCCTGGAGGGGGAAGGCGACGGCTACTACTCCAGTGGGAGCGTCCCCGGCAGTAAGCACTTCGGTCTGTGGCCGCTGTCGCAGGCAGCAGAGGCATGTTTCGGTACGCCCCAGTGGCCCGCCGACCGGGTGGTCCCGCAGGCATCGATCGAGTTCGAGGTGGCGAACGCGGAAGCCGTGACAGCCGCTGGTGCCGAGCTCGAGCGCGCAGGCTTCGAGCTCGTGCACCAGGCCCGCACCGAGCCCTGGGGGCAGACGGTGGCCAGACTTCTCACAGCCGAGGGCTTGATCATCGGAGTCTCCTACGCACCTCCCCTGCACCGCTAGGGCCTTACGCGCGGCCTCTTCGGGTGCAGGTCTGGGGGATGTCAGTTCTGGGAGAGGGCTCGCTGCAGCAGTCCCTGGGTCAGCAGCAGCCGACGGCGACATGGGTGATGCCGCCGCACCACCAGGTGTTGAGCGTGTTCGCGGTGAAGCCGCGCATCACCAGGTCCGGCACGGGCGAAAGCCGCCCTGTCCGCGATCGGGGTGCGCTTCTTGCGCCGCAGGTGTCGGCCGGCGATGTGGCCGGCCCGCATCAGCCGGGCCACCCGCGGGGCCGCCGTAGGCGCCCTGGTGTCCGGCAAAGATGGCGCGGACCTCGGCCACCGTCCGCTTGATCTCGGCCTGGCGCCCGGCACGAGCCTGAGCGTCGGCCAGGTGCCGGCAGCAGCCGGAGCCGCGGACGCCCAGGACCCGGCAGGTCCGCTTGACGCCGAAGCCGGCACGGTTGCTGGAGATGAAGTCCCAGCGGCGGGGGCCCACTTCACCTCCCGGGCGAAGCAGGCCGCTGCCCGGCGCAGGATCTCGCGTTCCAGCTGCCACTCCTCTCCGCCTTCGGCAGCCGGGCGTTCCCGGCCCGCAGCCGGACCAGTTCCTCGCCCGCGCCCCGTCGGGGCCGGTGTGCTCGGACGCGGCCTGGGACTCGTCCTCGCGGACCCACGTCCGCAGCGACCGGCAGTGATACCGAGAGCAGCAGCCACCGCCGCATACGTGCGCCTGCCCGCCGAGGCCCGATGGAGCGCGACAGCGTCCTTCCCGAACTCCTCCGGATACGGAGACTTGCGCCCCACCTGGACATCCCTTCCTGGACCACCAAGATCCGTTGTCAGGGTGTCCACTCCAAAGGATCAGCCTCACGCCTCACCTGATCCCCGCGGGGCGGACGGGCCCGGCACCGTTTTCGGATGGTTCAGGCGACCGGCGTGGCCGGGGGCCGGAGTGTAGTAGCGCCCCTTGGTCGCCTTGGTCAGAGCGATGTGGACCAGCGGGCCGAGGAACATCGCGATGAACGACGCGTAGGCCACCGGGTAGACGCCCACGATGCCCAGAGCGCCCACGAGGACGGCGAGGCCGAGCGAGATCAGGCCGCACGGGTTCCACTCCCGCACCTCGCCCTCACGGAACTCGATGTCCTCGGACCGGCCGAGGCCCAGCCAGCGACGGCAGACGAAGTAGTCGGCGAGGATGATCAGCACCCAGGTGTTGGTCAGCACACCGGTGATGGCCAGGAACGTGCCCAGGTGGTTGATGACGTTGGTCGCGTAGAACACCACTCCGAAGATCCACACCGCGAACATCCACCACGGCCGCCCGGGACGGAACTTCGCCACCACGTCGAACCCGCTCGCGAGCGTGATGGAGCCGCCGTACAGGTTCATCACGTTGATGCGGATCTGGGTGATGACGACGAAGATCACGCCGACCAGACCCATGAGGTGGACGAAGACGAAACCGGGGTCCTGCGCCTTCTCCTGGCCGAAGGAGCCGACCAGCGAGGAGCCGAGCATCGCGCCGATGATGACGATGGCGAGCATCGGAATCAGTTCGAGCAGCATGATGGTCGCCGTGCCGCGGTAGCGGATGCGGCGGCTGGCGAAGCGTCCGTAGTCGGTGGCCATCAGCCCCTGGAAGATCATCTGGCCGTTGGCGAAGCTCATCGCGGTCCACAGCGCCGCCCCTCCCCCGGTGGCGGTCGACTGCCACTCGCTGACGCCGGCCACGTCGTGCTGGGAGCCGAGGGAGATCAGGGCCCACACCAGGAGGCCGACGAAGATGGGGAAGCCCCAGGTCTGGAGCGCGGACATCGCGTACATGCCGCGCCAGACGAAGGCGATCGTGATGAGGCCGATCAAGGCGAAGATCCCGATGCCGACGAAGGAGTCGATGGGGATGTCGAAGTAGTAGGCGATCGCATGCGAGACGATCGTTCCCTCGAAGAGGAAGTAGTAGACGAAGTTGACCGCGTAGATGAACGAGGTCAGCGCAGCTCCGCGGCTGCCGAAGCCCAGGCCGCGGGAGATCAGGCTCTGGGAGAGGCCCTCACGGCTGGCCATCCGCATGGTGAGCGATCCGATGAGCACGGCGCCGATGACGAAGTAGCCGATCGGCAGCAGCATCATCGGCCAGCCCACCAGGAAGGTCTGCTGGGCGCCGAAGCTGAAGAAGAACATGGCCGTGGCGTTGCCCAGCAGCACCAAACTGATGGCGGGTATCGGCCAGCGCTTGTTGGCGGGGACGCGCTCGACGGAGAAGCTCTCGATCTGGTCGTCGAGCGATGCCTCCGGCCCGCGGAAGGAATCTTTGAGGGACATGATGGTGGTACTCCAGGGGGCGGTGAGTGGTCCGGCGTCGCTCGGAGTGCGGGAGGCCGGGGGTCGGTGGGGCGTGATTCGGATCAGACGGCGGCCGGGGCCCAGCGGCTGTCCAGCGCCTGCGCCGGATCCGCCCCGAACTCCTTGGCCAGGGCTTCGGCTTCGGAGCGGGCCTCGGCCAGGCAGGTACGGGCGAAGGCGGCCAGGGCCGAAGGGTCGGCGTCCGGCGCGGGCAGCGAGTCCGCCCAGCCGTTTTCCAGCGCGTCGAAGGCGGCGCGCAGCCGGGCGGCGCGTGCGGTGAATTCCCGGGCGCCGGGGTCCTTGGCCGCGTCGAGCAGGTGCTGCCACTGCCACCAGACCGAGGCCGGGTCGTGGGTGGCCCGGGAGTGGTGGCGGGGGTCCCGCTGGGGCCCGGGCATCGGAAGGGTCACAGCTTCGGGGAGCGCCTCCGCCACCAGGGGCACCGGAAGGTAGGCGCCGGTACAGGGGGTGACCGGGCACCACCACAAGGTCAACGTCTCGGCGTCGTCGCGTAGTTCGACGACGAGGGAGGCGGCGGTGTTGCCCCAGGTGAAAGCGGAGGGGTGCTCGTGCATGCACAAGGTGTGGAAGTCCGGTCGCGCCGCGTCGAACGTGGGGCCGCCGAGGAAGGTGTCCTCCAGGTGGTCGCGCAGAACCCGCTTCGCGGTGTCGATACCGACGCCGGGCCCAGCGGCCGCCGCGGTGAGGAGTTGGTGCGCACGGCGGCGGCGGATATGGGAGACCTGGAGCGGCGTACCCGGGTCGGTGAAGGCGTCGGCGATGTCCACCGGCCGGTCCGCGGGCCATCCCGCGGCGGTGGCGGCGTCGCGCAGCCCGCGGCTGGTGAGGTCGGCGTCCGTGCGGAGGGAGAGTTCGTTGCTGACCGGGGCGACGCCCGAGGAGACCCGTCGGGCCGCCCAGTTGCGGCCGAGAGTCTCCAGCACCCAGGCTTCCCGGGGGTCGGCGATGACGAAGGCGTTGTCGTACGAGCCCTCGTCGTGCGCGACGCCGACCATGGCCGAGCCCCACTGGCCATGCCTTTCCAGCAGGGTGGTGATCACTTCCAGTGCCTCGCGCGCGGTCCCGCCGCGCTCCAGTCCGAGGCGGACCAGTTCCATGCCGAGGATGCCGGGCTGCTGGTGCTCGCCGGCCTTCTCCCGGGCGACTGCCTGGGCCCAGGGCCGGGTGAACACCGCCTCGTTGCCGATGGCGACACGGTGCTCGTTCACCCCCATCTCGTAGCCCCAGCACCAGTACGGTGCCGATCCGACGTGGGCGTAGGTCGGGGCGTCGTCAAGGGTCACGTAGGCGAGCCTCAGCGGCTCACCCGCCGGGCGGGCGGGGACGCGACGCAGCGGCTGGGCCTCCCCTGCCGGGCGGTCGCTGTTCTTGCCGAAGAGGACGCCCCCACCACGGGTGGCGTCCGGGAGAGCGACGAAGGTGTCGCAGCTCCAGGGGCGGGTTGTCACGATAGTGCTCCCTTCCTGGGTGTGGCGGAGGGGGCCGGGTGGGCCGCGAGCAGGGTGTGTACGGCGAGGCCGACAAGGCGGCCGGTCAACTCGGGATCATCGACGCAGGCGGGATCCATCCGGTCGAGAGCAACGACGTCGGCGAACGGTCCGGCCCCGGTGCGGCCACGGCCTTTCCGCCCCGCGCCGGGGGCTTTGTCGGTGAGCTGGTCGCTGCCGACGACGGCGACCGTCCGGACTCCGTGCGAGGCGGCGAGACGGGCCACGGCGACAGGGGCCTTCCCCCGCAGGCTCTGCTCATCCAGCCTGCCCTCACCCGTGATGACGAGATCGGCCCCGCGGATCACCTCCTCGGCGCCGAGGAGGTCGAGAAAGACCTCGGCGCCGGAGCGCGGCACACCGCCGAGGAGCATGCCGGCCCAGCCGAGCCCGCCCGCAGCTCCGGCGCCGGCCCTCCGGGCCGCCCCGTCGGCGGAGAAGGCCCGCTCCAGCAGCGGCGCCACATGCGCCAGACCGTCGGAGAGACGGGCTACCGTCGCGTCGTCGGCGCCCTTCTGCCGGGCGAACATCTCGGCCGAGCCGTCCCGACCGAGCATCGGAGTATCGACGTCGCACGCAAGCGTCAGCCGCACCTCGCGCAGAGCCGGGTGCAGCTCGTCGATCGCCACCTGCGTCACGCTTGTCAGCGCGGTGCCGCCCGGGGCCGGAGCCTTGCCGGCACGGTCGTTCAACCGGACGCCGAGGGCCGCCAGCATCCCCGTACCACCGTCCGTCGAAGCGCTGCCGCCGAGAGCCAGCGTGATGTCGCGCACACCGTCGTCCAGCAGAGCCCCGATCGCCTGGCCGACGCCGTAAGTCGTTCCGGAGGCCGCCTCGGCGGGGCCGGGGCGGAGCGCGCCGAGACCGCAGACCGCGGCCACCTCGACGATCGCCCGGTCACCATCGCGCGCGAGGGGCACATCCAGTGGCGTGCCCCACGCGTCGGACGCCGGTACGGAAACGGCGGACCAGCCGGCCGACAGGGCGGCTGTCACGCTGCCGTCCCCGCCGTCCGCGACAGGCAGGGGCGTGACCGCAGCGCCGCTGCCGCTCTCGGTGATCGCAGTGGCCATCAGGTCGACAAGCCGCTGCGCCGTCACCGTCCCCTTGAACTTGTCCGGGGCAAGGACCACTCGCCGGACGGTGTCTGCCCGCATCCGCTCACCCTTCTCGAAAATTGTTCGTCAAGTTATCTCACCGACTTGTCCGCTTGTCCATAGTCGAGTCGCTATCCTTCTCTCAGGGCCCAGCAGCGGGGGTCGGGCCGGATCAAGGAGCGACATGCGTGGGTGCTGTCGCGCCTCCCGTGGCGGCCCCGTGCGGGGGCTCCGCGCCCAGGCCATCACCTTCGACGCAAAGGACCCGTCCATGCCGATCCGGCTCGCGACCCAATCCATCGGCGATGCCCTCGTGGCTTCACTCCGCGAACGGATACTCACGGACCAGATCTCCGTGGGCGCTCCACTGACCGAGGCGTCGGTCAGCACCGATTACGACGTGGCCCGGCAGACGGCGAAGGCAGCGATCGAGCGTCTGGTCGGCGAGGGACTGCTGGAGCGCACGGCTCACCGGAGCGCGCGCGTCCCCGAACTGGACGAAGCACGGGTGCGCGACCTCTACTTCGCACGCGGGGTGGTGGAAGTGCGCGCGTACCAACTCCTGGCGAAACGAAGGCTGTTGACGGAAGAAGTCGGGCGGGCACACAAGGTTTTCCGGGCGGCGGCGTCGGGCACCGACGTCGCCTCGATCGTTCAGACGGACGTGGAGTTCCACCGCGCCCTGATCGACAGCCTGGAAAGCGAAAGGCTCTCACGGGCCCACCGGCTCATCATCAACGAGAACCGGCTCTGCCTCGCACAGGTCCAGAACGCCCATCTGCTCGGCCCGGAGGAGATCACGAGGGAGCACGAGGGCATCCTGGCAGCCATCCGGGACGGCGACCCTCTCCGCGCAGGAGAACTCGGACAGCAACACCTCGAACACGCGGAGCGCAAACTTCTGACACACCTGCAGGGCTGACGGCGCATCAGAAGCTCTGGTGGTCGTTGAGGGGACGTACACGCTTACGGGCGCTTGAACGACTGCGGCTCAGGCGCGTGCACGAGGTCGGCGGCTGAGCTTGTTCCGCTTGACGGACACTGTCGGTGTGGTGGCCAGGCCGCTGTGGTGCGGCTTCGCAGTCGGCGGGGGTTCGGTAGCCGAGGTCGCTGTGCAGGCGTTCGGGGTTGTACCGGTTCTCGACCCATTCGAAGATCGCGGCGCGTGCGGCGGCTTTGCCAGGCCATGGGCTGTCGCAGGGGAGCCCCCTCTTGAGGGTGGCGAAGAACGACTCGGCCAGCGCGTTGTCCCAGCACTGGCCGGTGCGGCCGACGGACACCCGGATGCCGAGGTTGTCGGCAAGTTCGGCGAATTCACGGCTGGTGTACTGACAGCCGCGGTCGGAATGGAAGATCACCGAGGCGGGTGGGTGGCGCCGATGGCAGGCCGCGCGCAGGGGGTCAGCGACGAGGCTGGTGCGCGGGTGGTCGGCGGTGGCCCGGCCGACGAGGCGGCGGGAGGTGATGTCGATGACGGTGGCCAGGTAGAGCCAGCCCTCGTGGGTGGGGATGTAGGTGGTGTCGCCGCACCAGCGGGTATCGGCGGCCGCCGGGTCGGGCTGGAAGTCGCGGTTCACCAGGTCGGGGCGGAACGGCACCGCCGGGTCGCAGGCCGTGGTGCGGTGCTTGCGTCGGCAGTGGCGGCCGGTGAGGCCGGCGGTTCTTATCAGGCGGGCGACTCGTCGGCTTCCACGGACGGTGCCCTCGCGTTTCAGGGCGGTGTGGGCGCGCGGGGCGCCGTAGGTACCGCAGGACGCCTGATGGACTGCGCTGATCCTTCCGCTCAGTTCCGCATCACGCAGTGAACGGGCGCCGGGGATGCCGGTGCGGCGGGAGCGGAAGGCAGCACGGGAGATTTTCAGCAGCTCACAGACGCATTTGACGCTGCGGCCTGCCTGCTTCTCCGCCTCGATGAACGGGTCGGTGTTGACCGGGTCTCCGTCGTGAAGAAAGCCGTGGCCCGCTTGAGGACCTCGACATCTTCGCGCAGACGCCGGTTCTTGCGGCGCAGTCGGGCGAGTTCCTCGTTCCCACTACTGGTCAGCCGGGGTAGCCGGCCGGCGTCGGTCTCGGCCTGGTGGAACCGCAGCCGCACTGCGGTCTCCGTCAGGTCGAAGTCCTCGGCGATCTGGCCGATCGAGCGGTCACGCGCTGGTACAGCTCAACGATCTCAGCCTTGAACTCCGGCGTGAACGAGCGGCGGGGACGCGGCTTCTTCTCCCCATGCTCTCCATGACGGACATCCTTCGGGGCGACGCCCCCTCGAGCCGGCATCCAGCGCGTCGAGCCGGCTGTCCTCATCGGGAGGACGCTGACCGCCTGGATGGGCGGACCTTCCGGCGCGGGCAGAGGTAGTGACCTCGGGCGCGAGGCGAGATTCGCATATCTGCGAAATCCGGCGTTGACAGCCCCACAAGCCGTCTGTACCGTCAGGTACGGACTGTACTGAATAGTACACACTGAACCATGTAGTACACGCCTTGCTCTCGAAAGGCGCCATGATGTCTCGTCCTCCCCTTCCCCCGTTCACTGAGGCCACCGCGATCCAGAAGGTCCGCGCCGCCGAAGACGCGTGGAACACTCGTGACCCCGAGCGCATCTCCCTCGCGTACAGCGAGGACAGCTGGTGGCGTAACCGCTCGACCTTCGTGCAGGGCCGCCCCGCCATCGTCGATTTCCTCGTCGGCAAGTGGGGCCGGGAATTCGACTACCGCCTCATCAAGGAGCTGTGGGCATACACTGGCGACGTCATCGCCGTGCGCTTCGCCTACGAATACCATGACGCTACCGGCCAGTGGTTCCGCGCCTACGGCAACGAGAACTGGCACTTCGACAAGGACGGCCTGATGACCCATCGCCACGCGAGCATCAACGATGTCGCCATCGATGAGTCCGAGCGCAAGTTCTTCTGGGACGCATCCGGTCCCCGCCCGGCGGACCACCCCGGCCTGAGCGAACTCGGACTGTAATGGCACGGACAGTCCTCGACCGCTCGGACGTCGTCCGCGCCCTCGCCGGCGTCTTCCGCAAGCGAGGTTTCGAAGGCGGCTCCCTGTCGGTCATTCAGCAGGAGACGGGCGTCGGCCGCGGCAGCCTGTACTACTTCTTCCCCGAAGGGAAGACAGACATGGCCGCTGCTGTCCTCGAGCAGGTCAGTGAGTGGTTCGAGGAACGGATCTTCACCCCCCTGCGCACCGCCCACGACGCCACCGAGGCGATCGAAGCAATGTCGCAAGAGGTGGCGCAGTACTTCACCTCGCGCGAGCGCGTGTGCCTGTTCGCCGCGATGACCTTGGGTGAAGAACAGGACACGTTCGCCGAAGCGGTGCGCACCTACTTCACCGACTGGGTCGACGCCCTCGCAGGAGCGCTGCGCACCGGCGGTCTCTCATCTCAGGAAGCGGCAGACCGCGCGCTGGACGCAGTCGCAGCAATACAGGGCGGGCTGATCTTGGCCCGTGCATACGGCGATGACGCGACTTTCCTCGGAATCGTCGCCCGCACCGAGCAGCGCCTGCTCGGTCCCACTCGCTGAGCGGACGCCCCGAACCGGCGCCAGTCAGGCGACCGGTCCGGTCCGCTCCCACTTCACAGCACCCGCATGCGGCTGATCGCTCAGCTGCATGCGGCCTCTACCTCCGACCGGTCGGCGCCCCCGGGCCGGCACGCCTTGCCGCTGCCGTCCTACCGGCGCAGCTCACCGTCGCGGCGAAGCCGTCGAGACGCCATGCGTGCCGCCAAATCCCGGCGGCACAGACAAGGAGTAAGACATGCCGTTCGTCACCACGCAAGATGGCACCGAGATCTTCTACAAGGACTGGGGCCCGCGCGACGCCCAGCCCGTCATGTTCCACCACGGTTGGCCGCTGTCCTCGGACGACTGGGACGCGCAGATGCTGTACTTCCTCGCCAACGGCTACCGCGTGATCGCCAGCGACCGTCGCGGACACGGGCGTTCCTCCGACATCGGTTCCGGTCACGACATGGATCACTACGCCAGCGACGTGGACGCGGTCGTGCAGCACCTGGACCTGCGCAACGTTGTGCACATCGGACACTCCACCGGCGGTGGACAGGTCGCGCGGTACGTGGCGAAGTTCGGCCAGCCCCAGGGCCGCGTCGCGAAGGCGGTACTCGTCGCGGCGGTGCCCCCACTGATGGTGCAGACCGCCGAGCACCCCGACGGTGTTCCCGTCTCGGTCTTCGACGGCTTCCGCGACGCTCTGTCGGCCAACCGGGCAGAGTTCTTCCACGCGGTGGCCTCCGGCCCCTTCTACGGGTTCAACCGTGACGGCGTCCCGCTCTCGCAGCAGGTCGTGGACAACTGGTGGCGCCAGGGGATGACGGGAAGCGTCCTTGCCCACTACGAGGGCATCAAGGCGTTCTC
The DNA here is from genome assembly GCF_039532135.1 of Streptomyces axinellae. Taxonomy (NCBI): domain Bacteria; kingdom Bacillati; phylum Actinomycetota; class Actinomycetes; order Kitasatosporales; family Streptomycetaceae; genus Streptomyces; species Streptomyces axinellae. Next base: position 14,564 of record NZ_BAAARJ010000009.1, on the reverse strand, counting down.
GGAAACCGACCAGACCGCAGACCTCAAGGCCATCACCGTACCGGTGCTCGTCCTACAGGGTGACGACGACCAGGTCGTCCCGTACCAGGAAGCCGCCCTCAAGCAGGCGGAGCTCCTGCAGGACGCGACCTTGAAGATCTACGAGGGTCTGCCGCACGGAATGCTCACCGTGAATGCCAGCGACATCAACCCTGACATCCTCGCGTTCGTCCAGCAGCCCTGACTGCACTTGAGCCGAGACGTCCACGATCATCACCCGCCGAGCGCCCGATGATCGTGGACGTCTCGGCTCAGCCGTCACCCCCCTACCGACCACGTGAAGGCCACGCGGTCGCGAGAAGTCGGCATCCTCCTTGTCGATCGGCAGCAGCGTGCCGTCCAGGACCACGAATGCCTTGGTCGAGGCCGTCTTCACCGCTTCGGCGAGGGTCGGTGCGAAGGCGGCCGGGACCTCGACCGCTTGGACGATGTATCGGTAGGCGGTGGTGGTGCCGACGCCGAACCCGGCCGTGAGCTGGGCATAGGTGTGCCCGGAGCGCAGGTGCGTGAGCACGAGCAGCGCCTGTCGTCCGGCGGGCAGTCGGCGCCATCGTGTTCCGCGTTCCCGGCGGCGGGCCCGCCGGACGGGCAGTCAGGCAGCGCAGGGTCGAGGTGGACACACGAGGCCGGACGGGTAGACAAGCGCGCGGAAGCTCCTGGCTGGACAGTTGATCTCGACAATCACCCGTCTACCAAGAGCTTCTTCACGCCGGGACACCGCCCCCAGCCCAACTACTCGCTTGCCACGTCAGGTTGGAAAGACCTCAGTGACTCTCGAATTCCGGCGCGCATGGTCTCGGCAGACTGCGAACGATCACACGCCCCCCGGGCTCCACCATGCGCGTGCCGGACCGGGCCGGGCACGCGGCCCGGTCCGGCACGCGGACTGAGGTTGGTGGGCAGAAACGCCGGTCAGGAGTGCCTTGCGGCCAGGAGGCCGACAGCGTGCAGCCGCTTGTTCGAACAGCGGGCGGCCCAGGCGACGACCAGGAGCCCCAGTGCCAGGAGCGGGTAGCCCATGGCAATCTTGGCGAGGCCCAGCGAGCCGGCCTCGTCACTGTCGTAGAGCCACCGCTGGATGACGAACCGGGCGCCGAAGATGGCGGCCAGCCCCCAAGTGGCGACGTCGAAGTAGAACCGCGAACGCTTGTCCGGGCGCCAGACATTGCCCTTGCTGGTGGCCGTGTTCCAGAGCACGCGGCCAGGGGCCAACGCATCAGCACGGAGGCGAGGAAGAGGACGGCCCCTCCGAGGCTCGCCCAGATGCCGATGAGGAAGAAGTCCTTGCGGAACCGGTGTATCAGATGTCCGAGGCGCTCCGGTGCCATGAGCTCGAACCCCGGGCACCCCGGCCGCTCGGAGGAGAGATCAGCTCGCCAAACCGTGCCGGTAGGCGTAGACAACGGCTTGGACGCGGTCGCGGAGGTCGAGTTTTGTGAGGATACGGGAGACGAAGGTCTTGACGGTCTCTCGGCTCAACTGGAGGGCTGCGGCGATTTCGCTGTTGGAGCGGCCGTCCGCGATGAGGCGCAGCACCTCCAGTTCGCGGGGGGTCAGCGGTATGTCCTGCGGGGCGCTCCCGGTAGGGCGGATGCGAGCGGCGTACCTGCCCACGAGTTGTCGCGTCACTTCCGGGTCCAGCAAGGCGGCGCCCGTGGCCACGGTGCGGATCCCGTGCAGGAGTTGAGTCGGCGGTGCCTCCTTGAGCAGGAACCCGCTCGCCCCCGCGCGCAGCGCCTCGTAGACGTATTTGTCCAGGTTGAACGTTGTCACCACGAGCACCTTGACGGGATGCGGCACCGCGGCACCGGCCAGCAGGCGGGTGGCCTCGATGCCGTCGAGCACTGGCATACGCACGTCCATCACCACGACGTCCGGACGCAGCCGGTCGGCGAGGTCGACCGCGGCTTGGCCATCGGCGCACTCGCCGGCCACTTCCAGGTCGGGCTGGGCGTCGATGATCGTCACCAGCCCGGTGCGGACCAGCACCTGGTCGTCGCAGACCAGGACCCGGATCGGGGCTGTCACGACGGGCTCCCAGCAGGTATGCGGGCCCATACGGTGAAGCCGCCGCCCGGCTGCCCGCCCGCGGTGAAGTCGCCGCCCAGGACGTCGACCCGTTCGCGGAGCCCGGCCAGGCCCCGTCCGCACCCGCCGGGAGAGGCGGCCTGCGAGTCGGAGCCATCCGTGCCGACCTCCACGGTGATCTCCCTTGCGCTGTGCTGTACCTGGACGGAGGTGCGGCTGCCTCGGGCGTACTTGAGGGCGTTGGTCAGGGCCTCCTGCACCACGCGGTAGGCCACCAGGTCGGCGCTGCCGGTCGATTCCGCCGGCGTGCCCTCCTCGGTGAACTCCACCGGCTGCCCGGCCCGGCGCGTCTGCTCCACGAGGGTGAGGAAACGGCCGACGGGCGGCGTTCTGGCCTCGGCGCCGTGTTCCGGGTTGAGCAGGTCGAGCAGGTGCCGCAGATCGGTGAGGGCACGCCGGCCGGTGTCGGCGGTTGCGGTCAGCGCCTGATCGAGGCGCTCGGGCGCGGCGGTCAGATAGCGCGCCGCCTCGGCCTGCACGACCATCGCCGTCACATGGTGCGTCACGACATCGTGCAACTCGCGGGCGATACGGGTGCGTTCCGCGGTGCGCGTCTCCTCCGCGACCCGTCGGCGGCGTTCGGTCTCCGTTCTCCTGGTGGAGCGCAGCCACGCCCCGATGCCCCACACCAGGGCACACGCCAGGTAGAACGTCACGAACTCGCCCCATCCCTCGGGGCCGAGCCGGGCGAGGGCGAGGGAGAGCGGCACGTACGCCGCGGAGAAGACCAGCATGGTGGCGCGCCGGTGCCATTCCAGATGGGCTCCCGCGCTCAGCAGCGCAAGGGACAGCCCGGTGCCCGCGAGCGTGTGGTAGCCGCGAAGCTGGTCGGCGGCGAAGCCGAGAAAGGCCAGGGCGAGACAGCTGACCGGCCACCGCCGCCGTATGGCCAGCGGGAGACATTGCAGCGCGACCGCCGCCACGGCCAGCGCATCGAAGCGGCGGTCCGGCAGACCTCCGACCTGCGTCCCGTAATTGTGGAACGCCGGCATGAACGACGGAACGAGCAGCAGCAGCGCGAGCGGGAGATCCCGGACTGTGACGTCGAGGCGGCGCCACCGCTCCTGGATCCGCCGATAACTTGTCACCGGGGGAGTGTAAGGGCGGTGTCGGGCCGGTCGGCGCGTCGGGTGCGGGGCTTCAGGTGACCGCGGCGGCGGGCCAGCCAGAGGAACGCGAGCGCCGCAAGCACGCAGAACAGCACGGAGAACACACTTCCCTCCGGGCCGAATTCACCGCCGGTGACAAGGTCCGGCCCCTTCGCCGCGGTATCCAGCAGTCCCTGGTTGGCGCCGTTGCCGGAGACCTCGCTGCTGAAGATGCCGGCTGCGGCGAAGTTCCAGCCGAAGTGCACCCCGATCGGCACCCACAGCTTGCGGGTCGCGATGTACGCCGCGGTGAGCATGCCGCCCGCCTCGATCGCGACGGCGAGAGCGCCCCACAAAGTGGCGTCCGGGTTCGCCAGGTGGTAAGCGCCGAACAGCACAGCGGTCAGCGTCATCGCGATCCAGGTGCCGGTACGTTCCTCGACGATCCGGAACAGGACGCCACGGAAGAGCAGCTCCTCCGTCACTGCGGCAGCGGCCATGAAGCCGACGATTCCCACCACTCCGGTCGTCGAGCCCCGGCCGTTGAACTCGTAGTACCCGTTGGTGGCGAGTTGCAGGATGACGAGCCCGAAGACCGCGATACCGATCAGCGTCCCCAGGCCGAGCGTGGGCGCCGCACCTCTCGTGGCCACTTCCACGGGCGAGCGGTGCTCGGTCCGACGCACGACCCACCCGTAGACGAGCAGGGCGAGCACGGCTGTCACAGTGCCGACCGCGAGTGTGAGCCACGGTTTGCCGTCCACCGCCGCGATCCCCTGGCCGCCGAGGAAAGCGACCGCCGCGACGGCCAAAAGCTGCCATACCACTCTCATGAAAACTCCATCTCAGAATCCGCGGCTGGGCCGCCGCGGTCGTGCGGAACGCCAGGCAGCCGGCCACTCGGCTTGATCACCACGCGGTGGACACTTCCGCGTAGCTCGCACGGGGGACAACGCGACCCAGCCCTTGATATGGGCCCCTGCGCCGAACGTCGTCGTTGCCCACCCAGAGCGCTCTCACTTCTGTAGGGCGGCTGTTGCCGCAGGGGTCGCTAGGCGAACGAACCACGCTCGTGCGCACCCGACTTGGGCGCCCCGGACCGCTCGTCGCAGTGCTGTTCCCAGGGAGAGGGCGCGGACCGGCCGTGCCCGGCATCGACGCCCGCCTCCGCCGCTCGGCGCTCGCGGGATCGCCCCAGCTCCCGCAGAACGATCTTTAGGCCGCTCACCGCTGTGCCTGCGCCTTCGCGGGGTCACCGGCCTGTGAGGTGACGCGCTCAATCGCCCGGACGGCAACTTCAGGCTGATCGAGGTAGATGTAGTGCTCGCTGTTCGCAGCGGTGCTCAGGTTGCTGCGGTTGGAGACCGCGAGCCACTCGTGCTGGCCCTGGGACCACGCCTGCTCCATGCCCGGCCCGTACTCGGGAACCTTCGCGAGATACCGCTTCCCGTGCTGGACCACCTCCACCGGAATGTTCCCGGCCGAGCGGACCTTCCCGTCGCGGACCGTGAGCTTCTCGGGGCCCTTCCCCTGAAGGATCGCGAGGGTCTGGGCACGCAAGTCGGCCGCCGGGCCGGTGGCGGACTCGGGTATCTCCTTTGTGAGATCCGCGTTCTGTGTCGGCGAGGTGGCGTCCATCAGGACCAGCCCTTTGACCTTGTCCCGATGGTCGGGGGCGTACCGGGCGGCAATCAGCCCGCCCAGCGAATGCCCGGCGAGAACGACCGGAGCCCCACCGGCGACCCGATCGATCACCCCGGTCAGCACCTTTCCGCTGCTTTCGAGGGTCTGAGGCCCATCCGGCTTGTCGCTGGCGCCTGCGCCGAGCCGGTCGTAGGAGCAGACCCGGTTCTTCTTGCTCAGGGCCTTCTGGAAGGTGGCCATCTTCTTCAGCCCATCGCCACCACCGTGCATCAGGAGGATGACCGGCCTGCCGCCCACCGGATCACCGGAACACGACACGTTCACCGACCGTCCGTCGACCTTGATCGTCTTGGCCCCGGCGAGCAAGACCTCACCAGCCGTCCGCTCCGTAGCAGGAGCGGTCCGGGAAGCGGAGGCATGCGAATCCGCCTTTGAGGAACTTTCGCAGCCGACAAGGCCGACGCCGGCCACGGTGCAGCACAGCGCGAGCACAGCAGGCGCTCGGCCATTGCGGATCATTAATGCTCCTCAGAAAGAGAATTGATGCCCAGAGGGTCCGGTCACGGAATCGTTGGCCGAGGCCGGCTGGAACGCTACGGATCCGCTGCGCCCGAATCGTCACCACGCAGTGGACACCTGCTTGTAGCTCTCGCAGGGGACCGAACCGCCCCGGTTCGACAGAGATCTCAGGTTGTGGCTGTGACCTGGAGCTTTGCGGATTCCATGTAGTGGTTGGCCTCGTACTCGACGGGCGGAACGTGGCCTATCTCACCGTGGAGCCTGCGATGGTTGTACCAGTCGACCCACTCGGCGGTGGCCAACTCGACCTGGGAGAGTGACTTCCGGGGCCGCTGGGGCTTGGTCGACTCGGTCTTGTACAGGCCGATCGTCGACTCCGTCAGGGCGTTGTCGTAGGCGTCGCCGGCCGAGTCGATGGAGGCGGCTGTGTCGGCCGCGTTCAGATGCTCGGCGAGCTTGAACGACGCGTACCGCGACCCGGCGTCCGAATGATGGGTCAACTCTCCTGATCGGACGGGGTGTTGGTCGCGGTCGCGTTGCCGCACGGCCACCTCGAGAGCGTCCAGAACGAAGACGGTCTCCTTCACGGTGGCCGCCGACCAGCCGACGATCCGGCGGGAGAAGGTGTCCACGACGAACGCTACGTAGACGGTGGCGGACCACGTCTTCACATGGGTGAAGTCCGCCACCCAGCACCGGTTCGGTGCGGAGGCGATGAAGTTGCGGTCGACCAGGTCAGGGGCTCGCTCAGCAGGCCCGCCGGGGATCGCGGTGATGACGCGCTTGCCGCGGACGGCGCCGGTGATGCCGAGTTCGCGCATGAGGCGCTCGACGGTGCAGCGGGCCACGGCATGTCCCTGCCGGTCCAGTTCGCGCCAGATCTTCCGGGCCCCGTAGACGCGGTGGTTGGACGTGTGGACCTCCTGGAGCCGCTCTTTGAGTTCCCCGTCGCGCACGGAACGGGCGGAGGGCGTTTCGAGGCGTTTCTTGTGGGCGTAGTACGTGGAAGGGACGATCCTGCAGTCGTGCCCGGTGAGGGTTGGTGCAGATCGGCTCGACGCCGCCGAAGCGGTCCTGGTGCTCGGCGATGTCTCTATTCGAACCAGGGCGGTTCACCGGCCGGTGTCCCGTCATCGGCAGCCACCGGTGCCGGTCGCGGAGCCGACTTCGAGTGCCGGCCGGGCAGCCTTCGCGGAGGTGACCTGGCGGGAGGGCTCGCGCGGCCCAATGTCCTCCCGCTTCCTCCCACTGTCGGTCCGGCTGGCCGGAGCGCGTCCGCGCCGGATGACCAAGTCAGCGGCGGTGGCCGAGCACGGCCGGTGGGACGGCGTCCTGCCCGGGCGCAGCCGCTGGCCGAATGGCCCGAGGGTGAGGACACCCCGACCCGCTTCTGGCTGTCCGACCTGCCCGCCGCTACTCCGATCCCCGACGTGGTCCGGCTGGCGAAGATCCGCGTCGAGCACGACTACCGCGCACTCGAACACGGCCTGGGCCTGGACCACTTCGAGGGCCGCTCCTGGACCGGCCGGCACCTCCACGTCACCCTCGCGACCGCCCTCCCGCCTTCCTGACCGAACAGCGCCTGGCCCCAAAAGTCCCCGCACCGGCCCCACCCTCTACCAGGTCCTCGACGCGCTCCAGGACACCTTGAGGTGCTGGACCGGCATCTGCGCCACCTGCCAGCAGCCCCTGCCCCGACACCGCAGATCAGCACCGACCTGACGGAGTCCTGCTAGCCGACCGTGCTGAAATTCCTGACCTTCCTGACCAGTTGACAACTTCCGGAGGTACGACAGAGGCAGACGCCGAGCGCCCCCGGAGGCCGTCGGTGTTCCACCCACCACCGACCACCCACCACCGACCCCCGCACTCCGCACTCCGCACTCCGCACTCCGCAAGGGGGCGTCGGGGAACGCGAGCAGCCGGTCGGCGGCGCGTGCGCGGGCCGCGCCTTTGATGGGCACGCACTTTTCGGGGCACAAGTAGTGGCCAGATCCGGTAAACGTGCAGCTCGGCAGGTTCTCCACGGCGAACACACCTCGCAGAGTGACTCAGGTCACACAGTGACGGGTAGCCATGTGCGTCACTTAATGCCAAGCTGTCACTACGTGACGACAGGGAAGACGTCCCCTCACCCCTACGCGCCCGGAAGAGATGATCACCGTGAACACCACGATCACCGAGGAGTCGGCGACCGACATGCAGGCGAACCGCACGACCGGTCATCGTCAGAAGAAGTCCGCTCTTGAGCAGGCCGGCGGCACCAAGGGCATGGTCTACTCCGCCATGCCCGCCCTGACCTTCGTTGTCGCCAACAACGCCCGCGGACTGAAGTTCGCGATCATCGCGTCCGTCGCCCTGGCCCTGGGCATCACCGTGGAACGCCTGGCCCGCAAGGAATCGCTCGCACCGGCCTTCGGCGGCCTGTTCGGCGTCGCGATCGCCGCAGGCGTCGCCTGGTGGACCGGATCCGCCAAGGACTACTTCGTCATCGGCATCTGGGCCAGCCTGGCAGGCGCCATAGCCTTCACCGCCTCGGTGTTCGCGCGCTGGCCGCTGGCCGGCTTGATCTGGAACTCCGCCACCGGCAAGGGTCACGTCTGGCGCGCGGACAAGTACTCGCGGCTCTACTACGACATCGCCACCCTGGTCCTGGCCGCCATCTTCGCCGCCCGCTTCGCCGTCCAGCAGTACCTGTACCAGGCCGACGAGGTCGGCTCGCTGGGCGTCGCCAAGATCCTCATGGGCTACCCGCTCCTGGGCATCGGCCTCCTGGTGGTCGCCTGGGCCGCCCGCGCCTCCGACAAGCGGCTGAAGACAGCCGGCCTGCTGCCCGCTGGCCGCCGCTGACCACGAGGCCACGCACCGCACCGCACACAGCACTCCGCCACTTGCCGGCCGGTCCCCTTCGGGGTCCGGCCGGCGGTGCGTTTGCCCGGCGACAGGAAGCACGTGCCTGTCGCCGGGCCTCGGCATCGCCAGACACCGGCGGGCGTCGGCACCGGCATCGCCAGACACCGCCGGTTCCCTCCGGGGCGCCCGCGAACAGGGCACGGTCCGCGTCCTGTTGAGAAGGAAGCAGCTCTCGCCCCTTCGTCACGCGAGGAGGAGCCGCGGTTCGGTCCATGACGCCCGCAGCCGCCCACCGTGATCCGGTGGGCGGCTGCGGTGCGGCGCGGGGGCAGACGATCAGGTGCTGCGCGGGCCTATGCCGAGGTGCTCGTTCAGGAAGCGTTCCGCGGCACGGTAGAGAGCCACGGCGTTGTCCTGGTTGTCGAAGAGATGGCCCTCGTCCTCCATGAGGATGTACTCCACCGGGGTGCCGCGTTCCCGGAGCGCGTCGACCAGTTGGTCGGACTCGGCCTGCGCGACCCGCGCGTCCTGGGCTCCCTGCACCACCATCAGCGGCTTACGGATCTGGTCGACGCGGCTGATGGGCGACCGGGCCATCATCTCGGCCTCCTGGCGGGGATCCGACGGATCGCCCACGTAGCGGTACCAGTTGTAGGCCAGGTTGGCCTTCGCCTGCTCGGGCTGACCGCGCAGGAAGGTGACGAGGTTGGAGACGCCGACGACGTCGACGGCGGCGGCGAAGACGTCCGGGGTGAAGGAGGCGCCGACGAGCGCCGAGTAACCGCCGTACGAACCCCCCATGACGGCCACCTTGTCCGGGTCCGCGTACCCCTGCTCGACCGCCCACCGGACGCCGTCCACCAGGTCGTCGTGCATCTTGCCCGCGAACTCGCCCACGGCCGCCTGCGTGAACGCCTTCCCGTATCCCGTGGAGCCGCGGAAGTTGACCTGCAACACGGCGTAGCCCCGGTTGGCGAAGAGTTGGGCCACCGCGTGAAACCCCCAACTGTCCCTGGTCCACGGACCACCGTGGACGAACAGCAGCAGGGGCAGCCCGGTCGGCTCGATGCCGACCGGCAGCGTCAGGTGACAGGGCAGCGGCAGGCCGTCGCGGGAGGTGACCGTCACCGGCGTCATGGCCGCCAGGTCTCGCGGGTCGAGGTTCTCGCGCGATCGGAACAGCAGTCGGCTCTCGCCGGTGGCGTGGTCGTAGAAGTACGTGGCGGGATCCCGGTCGTGTGTGAAACTGACGACCCACCGCTGCTCGTTCTCGTCCGAGGAGAGCGCCGACACATCGCCGTCCGACAGCGTTTCGAGACGGGCCAGCACCTCGGCGAAGTGCGGATCGAGGGTGCGGATGACCTGCCGTTCCCCGAGGTAGCGCACACCGATCAGTTCGCCGGTGCGCCGTCGGCGGATCAGCGGGGAGGAGAACTGCGCCCAGACGCGGCCGCGTGGATCGAGTTCGTACGTGGGGTGGCTGTCCACCTCGGTCTCCTCGCCGGTGGCGAAGTCGATGTGCACCACCCGGGTCAGATCGCGGTTCCGGTTCGAACCGGCTGCCCGCCATGGACACCCAGATGAGCAGCGCGCTCACACCGGCGGTGATGAGGAAGGCGCCAAGGTAGTCGATCCGCACCTCGCGGCGGACAGTTGGCAGGTCGAGGGTGCGGTGCAGCAGCACGATGGCGAGGAGGGCGAACGGTACGCCGATGAAGAAGCACCAGCACCAGCCGAGCCAGGGGGTGTCCACCAGTACGCCGCCGATCAGCGGACCGGCCACCGTCGCGCTGGAGAAGATGGCACTGAACACCCCGCTGTAGCGGCCGAGTTGGCGCGGCCGGATGACCGCCGCCATGACGACCTGCGTCAGGGCGGTGAGTCCGCCCGCCCCCACACCCTGCACCACACGGCTGAAGATCAGCGTCCCGACGTCCTGGGAGAACCCGGCGACGAGCGAACCGACCACGTACAGCGCAAGCGACAGCTGTACGAGCAGCTTCTTGCTGCAGAGGTCGGAGAGCTTGCCCCACAGCGGCACCGTCGCCGTCATGGCCAGCAGCTCGGCGGTGATGACCCAGGTGTACGCGGACTGGTCGGCCCCCAGTTCGGCGTTGATCCGCGGCAGCGCGTTGGCGACCACCGTGCCGGCGAGGACGGCGACGAACAGGCCGACCACCAGCCCCGAGACCGTCCGCGACACCTGGCGCGAGGACGTGGCCGCAGCGGGACCGCCGGGAGCTAGATCGGGGTCGGGGCCGGGGTCTGCAGCAGGCTCGGGCCCGAGTTCGGGATCGGGATCGGGACCGGGTTCGTACGGTCTGGCTTTCCCGAAGGACATGAGGTTTTCCAACGTGCGAGGAGGAGGTCAGGGGCTCGGACGTACGCCCCGAAGGGCCGACGTCACTGCCCCCAGCCGCCACCCGACGGCCTCAGGACCTGGATGGAGGTCCGCAGGGCGTGCCGAAGTCCGGGAACCTGCCCGTCGAAGCACTCGCCGTACTCCTTGAGGGCGCTCTTGTACTCGCGGCGCTCCTCGCGGGAGAACACGTGGTACAGATCGCTCTCCTCCGCGATCGCCGTCATGGCCAGGTCCTCGAACGGGAGGCTCTCCGGCTTCACACCTCCCAGTACGGGCCCTCGTACCTCCTGCCGGATGGCGAGCACGTCAGCGGGGCGGTTGACGCGGACCTCGTGCTGGGAGAGCAGCGAGAGGCGCTTGAGGCCCTTGACCGGCGGTATGGCGATCACCCCGGCGTCGGTCAGTTGTTCGCGCACCGACGACTCGGCGGTGTGGGCGTACGGATGCAACAGGTCGAGCCAGTCCTTCGGATCCTCGGACGGAATCTGGCGCCAGACCTCGGCGAGAAAGGAGTCGTCGGGAGCGCCCGAGACCTTCCGGGCGGCCCTGGACCGCCGCTTGCCCTCCCGGAGCCCCACGAGCCCTCCGCCGACCAGCTGCGCGAGCGCCGCCGCCCGCACCTTCTGGCCGCGGAACTGGAGGTTGTGGGTCTCGAACTTTTCCGTGTCGACGTTGTACATGAGCAGGTACATGCGCTGCGGCAGAGTCTTGGTCATGCGGCTTCTCCTTCACGGTGGCGGTGCCGAGCGCCCGCCCTGAGGCCGAACAAGGGCTCGACGTGTCACTTGATGACAGTGTCACTAAGTGACAGTCAGTGCAACCCGCTCCCCCCGCACCACACGCCCCACGCGAGCGGGGGCTGGGAAGCGCGACAGGCTGGACACACGACCCGACCTGGCGCATCGCGTCACTTGCTGCCAGAATGGCACTTAGTGTTCCCTTGTAACTAAGGAGCGAAGTGATGGCCGAGGCGACGTCGCCCCAGCGCGGACGAGGCGGAATGAGCGAGCAGCGGCGCCATCGCGTACGTCTGGAGATCTCCCGCGAGGCGGCCCGGCTGTTCTGGAAGCAGGGCGTGGACGGCACCAGCGGAGACCAGATCGCCGAGGCGGTCGGCCTGTCGACGCGCACCATCTGGCGCCACTTCCGCAGCAAGGAGAGTTGCGCCGAGCCGATCGTGACGCAGAGCGTGGAGTGGTCCATGGACGCGTTGCGCAGATGGCCCGCCAACCTCTCACTGGAGGAGCAGTTCGCCGCCGAGACGGAGCGGTTCGGCCGCGAGGCGACCGAGGAACTACAGGTGGACATCGTCCTGGGAGTCAAGATGGTCCGCCTCGGCGACACCGAACCGGCCATCCGCACGGCCTGGTTGATGGCCTGCGACCAGGTGGAACGCGAACTGGCCGACATCATCGCCGCCCGCCTGGGGCGCAAGGCCGACGACCTGGACGTACGCCTGCACGCCGCGGCGGCCTCGGCCGCGCTCCGGGTCATCAACGAGGACGTCGGCGCGGGCCTCCTGGACGGCGTCGCCCCCCGGGAGTACGCCGACAGCCCCACGCTGATCGCGAACGCCGTACGGAGGGCCACGGGTGGAGCGGTCGGCGACGCGGTCTCGGAGAAAGCGCCTCAGCAGAAGTAGGCGGCGAGCCGCGGGGGCGACGGGCATCGAACGACACCCTCGTGGAGCCCTCCGCATGAGGCCGCCTTGCCGTGCGCGCCACTCAGTGAAACAATGTCGCTTAGTGACATCGTTGGGGAGAGTAAGGAGAGCAAGGGGCGCACATGGCTGAGGGCACGCACCGCGCGCGCGGCATGAGCGAGCAGCGGCGCCGCCGGCTGCGCCTGGAGATCTCCCGCGAGGCATCGCGCCTGTTCTGGGAACGCGGGGTGGCGGGGACCAGCGGCGACCGGATCGCCGAGGCCGTGGGCCTGTCGACGCGCACCATCTGGCGCCACTTCCGCAGCAAGGAGAGTTGCGCCGAACCCATCGTGGCGCAGAGCGTGGCCTGGGAGTTGGCGGTACTGCGCAACTGGCCGCCGCACCTCTCGCTCGAAGAGCACTTCGCCACGGAGATCAACGAGTCCGCGCGCCGGGCGAGTACGGCCGACCGTCTGGACACCCTGCTGGCGATGCGGATGATCAGGCTCGCCGACGACGAGCCGTCGATCCGGACGGCCTGGTTGATGGCCTGCGACCAGGTGGAACGCGAGATGACAGCGATCATCGCGCGACGCCTCGGCCGACCGGCGGCCACTCACGACGTACGGCTGGCAGGAGCCGCGGCGTCGGCGGCCTTCCGGGTCATCAACGAGGACATCGGCGCCGCCGCGCTCAGCGGCGTGAACCCCGGTGGGCTGACCGAGGTCTCAGCACGCATCGCGCAGGCCGTACGCACGGCCACCGGCGGCCACATCGGCGACCCGGTCCCCCCACCTCTCGTGAATCGCTGACGTGCCGGGACGCGGCGGCACCTCGCGCCCGCCGCCGGTCACCGCAGAGGGGCCAGGGCTCGATTCGACAGCCAGGCACGCGCGAATCCGGCTCGCATCGCAGCCAACCCGCGTACCACGGGCACAGCCGGCGCCACCAGGACGACGCCGACGGCGGTGTTGAAGCCGATGTCAGCGGCCTGCGAGGCGGTGCCGAAGAGCAGACCGACCGGCCCGTTCTCGGCGTGACCGCGCGGCAGGGCCCAGGACCGGAGTCCGTAGAGCAACTCTCCGACGGTCCCGAGTGCCTAGGTGAGCGCGAGGCTGAATGTCACCACCCGCAGCGGAAAGGAGAACACCACGTGCGCCAGGTCCTGCCACGACTGTCCGTCGCGAAGCGCACGCAGCATGCGCTCAACGCCGCCGCCCTCACGCCCCGGCGTCCGGTAGACGGACTCCGGCACCGCGCGTCCCGTCATCGCAGCCACCCGCGCCCGCTCGCCGCGAGCGAAGCCCCGGGCGACGGCGAGAGTGCCCACGAGCACCCGCAGGCCCAGCACCACGACGCCGGTCGACACACCCAGGGCGAAGCCGGTCACCGCGACCGTGAACGCGACGACGCCCGTCGGCAAACCCCCCAGGAGATACGCGAGTTCGCTTCCGAAGCGGCCACCCCGCCGTACGCCTCTTGGGAGCGACATATGAGGCCCTTCGGGAAGACCCCCGCACATGGGTATGCGGTCAGTGCTCTGCCGCATTCCATGGCATCCCGGACAGGAGGTGTGTGTGGTGCGACCATCGCGCAGGCCCCGTGCTGAGCCCACCGAGTCGGGGCAAGCGGTGCGGATTGCCATGTACATCCGTATCTCCACCGACGAAGATCACCAGCCCGTACAGTCTGGCGGCCCAGGAAGCGAAACTCACCGCGTACATCCAGTCGCAGCCTGGGTGGGAAGCGATCGGAGAGCCGTTCCGTGACGAAGCTTCCGGGGCCACCACTGAGCGTCCGGGACTCCAGCGCGCTCTGGCTGCCGCAGAGGCCGGGCGCTTCGATGTTCTGCTGGTCTACCGGGTGGACCGGCTGTCCCGTTCCCTCCGGGGCCTGGTCGAGATCCTGGACCGGCTCGACACTGGGGACACCGCCTTTCGGTCGGCCACGGAGCCGTTCGACACCTCGACACGTGTCGGGCGCACGCCGGTCCAGATGCTCGGGGTCTTCGCTCAGTTCGAGCGCGAGACCATCATCGATGTTGATTCGTCGGCAGCCGCCGGGACGGCCTCAGTAGCGCCGCCTCCCTCCCACCCCTACCCCTCCGATTTTGGGCCGACAGGCAACGAAGCCCTTCACGGCCCTGTGGCGAGCTCAGTGAGCTCGCGCAGAATTTTGCGAGGCGCCTTTAGAGCTCATCTTATTTGGCGAGTCTGCGGTAGCAGATGAGGGTGCAGGCGATGCTGGTGAAGGCCAGGAAGTGCTCGGCTTTGCGCTCGTAGCGGCGGTGCAGGCGGCGGCATCCGGTGAGCCAGGACATCGTGCGCTC